>JAZSGT010000012.1:0-22426 GCA_045532865.1 Alphaproteobacteria bacterium | reverse complement strand
GTTTGCGATCATTTGGATCTAAAGCTCGCCAGTTTATCTCGCTTCTAAATTGGGTTAATAGGTCTTTTTTTATAGCTTCTTGATTATAAAGTGGTATCCTTCCTTCTTCTGCCTTAACTGCAAACGCTTCGCTTACCCCTTCTATGCCTAACGCCTCTTCTGATAACTCTCCCATATCACACTCAGCACCAGACATTTTCAAAATTCTTATCGTTTTTATTAAGTTATCAATATCTTCTGGCGCCATTTCTCCCGGATTTGCTGCTACTGCATTTAACCCTTCTATGACACAATCTAACACCGTTTGACCTAAATTGTTCTTTTTGTTTACATCTGCTCCTTGCTCTATAAGAACTTCTACAAATTCAGGAAGAATATATCGCGCTGACAACATCAATGGGGTCTCTCCCCTTTCATCTGTTTGATCTACATCCCCCCCTTGGGCTATTAAATTTCTTAAATCTTCTACTGTTGTTGTTTCGCTGTTTACCGCTCCTATTAAATCTATCGTTGGATTTATTTGTCTTCCTTGTGCATTTTTATATGCTTCAAGCAACTCAAATACTCGATTTGTTGGGTGATTTAAATGATATGGATTTGTTGTACTTAACAAATAACCAAAATCTCTTGAGTTACCTGATAAATTAGGAATATTGCCATATGGTTTATCTGAAACAACAGGCAACCCTGGATTATCAACCGAAACACGATTGGTTGAGCGCTGCCAACTACTTTGATCTTCATGATTTGCAATAGCTGCATACTGTTCTCTTGCTTTTCTTGCCGACCTTCTTAAATAAGTATCCTGAATATCTCCATATCCTTCCCATTTGCGAGTCCCTACAAGTTCTAAAGCTTCTCTTTCATTGAAATTTTCAATTAAATTACGGGGCGATAACCCAGCATCATTTTTTTGATCAACATTTACCCACCTGTTTTTAAGCAATGCCTCTGCTACAAATCCAGACCCAGCTTGGACAGCATAATGCAAGGGGGTATTACCTTTATCATCACAAAAGTTACCACCACCACTGGTTCTAATCACGTCACAAATCACTGTTTCTAATGCTTCTAATTTTTCATGCGCATCAAAAAATGGATGACAAAATCCAAGACGATAAAGACCATCACTCTGATCTTTACAATTTTGAACTGCTTGTGGTAAGGCTTGGCATAAAATCATTAAAGGAGCACCATAAAGAGTGGCACCTTTTTCTTGAAGATGCATTAAAATATCACCTAGTTTTTTAATATTTTGAATCGTGTATTCTGGACCATTGCTCAATGCCATTGCCACAATTAATTCACAAACCATTTTGGCAGGACTATTACCTTCAGAATCTTGAATATTCAAACGACGCATTCTGGTTGTTATTTCTTTTACTTTTTCTATATCTAGCTCTCTGATTGCTGAAAAAAGTGCTTGCAAATTTTCAGATTCTGGATTTACAACACCCTGAAACCCTTGTGTTCTTGGATCTTTTTGTGCATATTCATCTATCATACGATAAATATATGGATTATGCCTCTTTGCAGCTAATTCTAAAACCGTTTTTCTATCAGGTGTTAGAATTGCTATATCTGGATTCATTTCTAAGAACGCCTTAACCACATCAGGTCTGTTAGCCATTATCGCCCACATCAATGGCGTATATCCCTCGTACTCTTGGTTAATACGAGAGTTTCCATTTTCATCAACACCTGAACATAAATTTATTGCTTCTTCAACTGTTCCTCTTGAAAAAACACGTAGATACAAATCTTCACCCCTGAAATGTGCTGCATAGGGTCTGTTCTTTTCTTCATATATGGTACGAGCTATTTGCACAAATCTTGGCCACTCAACACCTTGAAGACATGGATGATTTGGATTTGCTCCATGCCTTAAAAGAACAAAAGCTGCATCAAAATCATTTGCTAACACAGCTTTTTTTAATGCTGTATCCCCATTTTCATCTGTTGCATTAATATCTACACCATTTGATAAAAGAGACAAAAGCATCGGATTAGCAGCAACAATTACGACATCAACTAAGAAATCTTCAATAGAATGTTTTTGATCATGAGAATCCACTATATAACCCTCATTTTCTCTTGCATAACTCCAATCAATACCGTGTCTTATTGCACACATTAGCTCCGTTCTTCTAGCAACCTGATACAAAACAGTGGCTGGATTTGTGATAATTGGAACATTATTTTCATCCCTTGGGTGCATATACAACAAATCCTGTGCTTGAGCAATATCTTCTTCCTCTATACTTTCACTGGGTTCAAAAAGGCCAGGTTTAAAATCTCTAGTTGTCTGCAAAATAGAGGTCTCAAGAGGAGTTACGCCATTTCGTGTTGCATTGATATCAACACCTTGATCTACAAGACTTTGAATCAATGCGTTATTGTAACGACTTGGTTCAAGAAGTGGAATAATGGGTGAATAATTGGGAACACTTTTTAAAAACTCTATACCCCCATCCCTTGATGCTAATTCTTCAATATGCGCATCTAGATATTCATATCCCCCTTGATTTAAATCTATTCCCTTTTCAATCAACAACTTTGCAATTTCAAAATGCCCTTGCTCTAATGCTACAACAATGGCTGATTTTCCTTCCTCATTCCTTACATTTATGTTTGTTGAGCCATTTCTAAGCAAACGGGTAACTGCTTCAAGATCATTATTTGCAATTGTTTCAAATAACCTTGTTGAATAATTTTGGCCATCATCCACCATAGCTTCGATGGCTTGTTTGTTTTCTTCAGATATAGCACTAGCTCTTGCATAATCAAGCGCTGTTCTTTCTTTTTGATCCATAATCAATGGATTTAAACCTTCTTGTTGCAATAAAAAGGAAACGAGTTTGTCCCCTCCTCCTGATATTGCATACATCAAGGCCGTTCTTCCCCCCAACGTCTTGTTGATGTCTATTTTCCCTGATCTATATAATTCAATCGCTGTATCTTGATTACCACTTAAAATAGCCACAAAAAAGTCTCTTTCTTCTGCTGAAAATGTTTTCAACTCCACAATACTTTGGCTAACATATACCCTATCTTCCAAGCTTCTGCCTAATGAGAGTTGTGTTAATATATGATTTAAATCTTCTCTATCATTTTCAGCTGAAAGACCTGTTACCTCCGATAATGCTTGAAATTGCTTTTCTTGACTTAAATATTCTGCCAATTGCTCTGCAAATGCTGTTTGATTTTTACTCTTTGCACAAGCAATCACTTGTATCAACTGTTCTGTTGATAAAAATTCCCCCAATAATTTTAAATCCGAGACTCCTTCATTCCTGCAAAAACAATCAACAAACAAGGATGGAAATTCATTAGGATTTTTATTTGCTATCGCATCTACAAAAACCTTCATACATTTTTTCTTTGTTTCTTCATCCATATCCTGATTTGAAAAAACAAAATCAACATATGGATGTATATCTGATACTCCAACATGATTCTGTGAAACAATAGCATTTAAGTATATTGGCAACCTCTCATCATCTTTCAACATCGAAAGAATTGCCATTCTATCCACACATTCTGATGCAAGACAACCTTCTATAAAATCTGTTTTATTATACGCTTGAGCCAATTTTATCAGATCAAGCAAGGATTCATTCGATATTTCATATGGTTCAATGATGTCTCCATATTTAAAAAACAAATTTGGATTAATAAAATCAAGACAATTTGCCAAAAAATTTCGACTGTCTTCATCATTTCTTTCTTTTGCAATTCCCATTAAAAACAAAAAGGTGTTATATGGCAAGTTTGGTGTTCGAATTAATTCTAATGCTTCTGAATAATTTTTATCATATGCGCACAAAATAACTTGAAGAGCTTTTGTGTAAGGGTCATCAGGCCGTTCACGTTGTAAATAAGCCAAACACTCCCCTGCAAAGTCTCTGTTGTTACTTGATAACACAGATGCACTAACAGGTCTAAAAATATATTCAGAAGAAACTTTCCCTTCATTTAACAATTGACGTGCAGAATCAAATTCTCTATATACACAACAATATTCTGCAAAAGCCATATCATACTCAGTCATTATGCTCTCCCTCTTGTATCTTGATATGAAACTGCAACTCCATCTGAACCTTGAATAGTTGTGATATTTTGTTCAGAATTTTCATTCAGCGTGGCAGCTACACCATCAGTTGTTGAATTTGCCTCACTTCTATGTGTTTCAATTACTGGAAGAGTTACTCCCAATTTTTCAGCTTGTTCTTGCAGTTTTGTTAAATTATTTTCTTTTTCTGAATCTTTAGAATAAGAATCACCATACAAGGTATACAACTGATGAGCTGCTAAAAGTAAATCTGGATTATTACTTTCTTCTGCCCACTTGAGTAATGTGTCAAATGTTTTTTGAAAAATTGCTTTTTTCCGATCATCTCGTACATTATCGTTAGCAAAATAAGTTTCAAATCCTGATTTATTAATAAATGAAACAAAATTTTCTTGTAATGCTTTCAAATTACTCTCTTTTCTTTCATCGAAAGCATCTCCATACTCTGTATATAAATGCAGCGCACTTAAAAGAGATACAGGATCTTTATTGTTATCTGCCTCTTGAAGTAATTTATCAAACAACTTCTGATAAACCGTTTTTTTGCACTCAAGCGCCCTATCTTCTTGATCAAAGAAACAAGGCCATACAGCTGAAACTTCAGAAACACCCAATGAAGCATACAAATCAACATCTTTCATATTCATCAAAGCGTTGACTTGATCATTTAATAAACGCTCACTTTCAATTGCGCGTAAAAGGTAACAACACCTTTTTTCTGCAACATCTGCAGCATGCATTATATCTTGATTTTGTGGTTGTGGGTCTTGATATATTTTGTTCAAATCTAATTTTCCATCAGCGCCTAACCAACCTTTTTGCGTTGCAATTGCCTTTAACTCTGGTGACCTTTCCATCGAAGTTTCAAAAATATGCAATATATCATCACAGATATTTTTTTCTGCCTGAAATTCTTCCCTTAAATATAGAGCAGCTTCTGAATCTGGACTCACTCTGCTTTTACGCTCAGCCCTAGAAGGGAAAAGCGCCACTAACTCTCTTGAAACACGTGGTGCTTTTAAAGTGGCGCCTTCTGATAACATATAAACTTGAACTGAAGATAAGAAATCATATGCTTCTTCCCCCATCGATTGAACATCACCCCGAATTTGATTCCATGCAACTGCATTGGGTCTAGCATAATAATTAGCGACATCACCCGTACTATCCATTTCACGAACAACTTCTTGAACCTCTGCTTGAACAGTAATACCCCCCATATTATTGTTTGGATTTATTGCCCTTTGATATTTTGCATAAGAAGTGTTTTCCAACACAGTTACATCATCATATTCTTTTAAGGCTGCTTCCAATGCCTCATAACGAGCTTTACTTACTTCATCTGGAAATTTAGGATTGCTAGGGTCTTGAACATCTACTGTTTTTAATAATGCCACACGCTCTAATCTTAGCCTTTCGATATAATATGGATCAGCATTTGGATCTGTCACCCCTGCCAATTCTTGAAGTTTTTTCACTGCATTGTTATATTTTTGAATATCATCTGCTGAAGGATACCCATTGGCTGATTTTTTTATTGTTCTAGCAGTTAAAAGATGATATAGCCTCCATTGGTCAGACGTAAGATCTTTATTATTTCTAACATAAGCTTTTTCTATATTTGAAATTTCTACCCGACGAACAGTTGCAAAAGAATAAGTATGAAACATAGCATTGCCATAACCATCAACTGAATGGGGAAGAACAACATTTTTTGATGCTCCCGCTTGATCTGCAATTAAGCCTGAATCATGTCGAAATGGATCACCCTCCCACACTTTTGTTAAAGAACGCATCGCTTCCCTTGTATATCGAGCACGATACCCCTCTCTTAAAACCTCTTGATTAGCTTCATATCTAACATTCTCATATTTCAATATATCAGTTGCTACCCAAACCTTTCTGTCTGTATCTGGGTTATAAGTATATTCGCCCACACGCAAACGAACACGATCTAATACAACATCAGAATTTAACTCTTGAGCATTTTGAACCGAGTTAGGGTCTTGAACAACGTCAGTCAAAGATACAGGAATTTCTCCATGCGCACTGTTTGTCACATGAATAGATGGAGCCCCTGTCATAGATGCTTGACGATTTGTTGCTTGGTTATTAATAGCATTATCTCTCGCAGTAGTATAAGGCGTTCTATCTGTTTCACGCGCTCTTTGACTTGCATAATATGTATTTAAACAATAAGCATAAACAGAAGCTTCTCCATGAACTTTAGCTAATGCATCAAATGCTGCTGCTTGCTCACGAACTTTTTCCTCAAATTGATGTAAAAGCTGCTTATCACTCACATCACCATTTATTGAAACATTGCTTATTGAACTTGCATCAAAACTTGCAGCACTAAATTCTGTGGTAGGATCTTGAATTTCAGCTAAAAGGTATTGATAAAGAGCTTCCTCCTCTTTTGTTCTTGTCCTCTTTTTTGCTAATTCATCACAAACATACTGAAGCGCTTTATCTTTTTCTGGACAATTAGCGAGAACCTCCATTCTGGTTGAAAGAGCTATTCGTTGAGCATTTACATCGTTAATTGTTTCATCAACAATTCCAATTGCGTCTTGAATTTTACCTTCTTCAACCAAATTCATAACGTAACTATAAGTACAATGTGCTGCATAACCAACAGCAGCCCCAATGATAAAACCAGGGAAACCTCCCACACCTAAGGTCATAATAGCCCCAACAGTCCTAATACGCGTTGCTGCAACAAATGTTGCAAAATCTACACTACCAACCGTTATTGATGAATCCATATCCACTCGATGCGCAGAAGCAGCCCCTCCCATTAAGAGATTATCAATATTATTCTCGTCTGATACATAATAATTCGATAAGCCAATTTGATTCACATGCACATTTCCTGAATTTGAACCCATTCGATAAAGTGGAATTCGTCCTGTCTGTGCATTCTCACCTTCTGCTGGCCGCATAGCTGTGCGATAGGTATTAATTGCATTAATTGATTGTTCTAAAAAAGAATGTGAATAATAATATTTCCGCACCCCCATAGGTAACTGCGCAGCAGCTTCTCTTTCATTTTTAGGCAAAAGAGCTGCACGTCTTGATACATAATCATCTAATGGGGCACCATAATACATCGGCAAATTTCCATTTGGATGTAGCTCCTGCCAAGATTGTCTTCTCTCATATTCAGATAAAGGAATAAGACCTTCTTGAAAATAAGCAATATCTTGCCAACGTGGCGAACGATGAATACAACTAAAAATATACAACATTGCATCAGCTTCACCCATTCGCTTTTGATTTGAATTATGCCACCTTTTATAAAAATCATCATCACTACTACCAGGGCGATTGCGTCTATTAACAATATCTTCATAAGCACTATTCGCTTGATATCCAGACAGGTTTAAAGAAGGCAAACCGGCTGCCCCTTGTTGATCCATATAATAATGCATAGCAAAACCAGTATTAACTTTTGCTATTTGAAGATCTCGCAACTGCTTCACATACTCTGAAGCAACTGCGCTCCCTCTTTCAGAAGGCAATAATTGAGGTGTTGGAATTTCTTCTATTTGACCAGTTGCAACAGCAAATTCATAAAAAGTATCAATTTCCGGATTATTCAAAACATTAAGAACTGTTATCTCATCTTCTGTTAAGGTATTATTGCTTCTCTTTTCTTCCAAATGCTTGATCAACGTTTCTCTAAAATGCGCAAAAAGAGCTTCTGATGGAACAATACTCTGATAAGCATTTATTTCAGAAGTAATTTGCTCTCCTTTATTTTTATACATTGCCTGAACAGCATCATCCGTATCAAACGTTGATGTTTCATCTTCTAACAAATGCCGATAACGGATTTCTTGATATTCAACAATGCCAGCTTGCGCATCAATACACATCGATATCGCCTCACCCCTTAAAGGAAACCCTGGCAAAACAATTGATGAACTTGCCTCCCGATGCCGATTTTGCGCTAAAACTAATGCGACAGCAGCTCTATCAACAATAGGTCTTTGATAGTGTCGAATTATTTCTCCCTCATTATTAATCTCCCATGGAACTGTTCTAGACCCTTCAGAGAGAACAACAAATAACTGACCTTCTTTTAAAACAAAACCATCCTCTGTTTTTTTATAATATATTGCAGCATCCTTATGACGATAAACATCATGTTCTGCATCATAAATCAAATCATCTTCAGACCCAATTTCAAGTGGATTAAATTCAACCACAGGCAACACACGGGGTGCTTCGGCAGATCCACTCTTATCAGGTCTCACATAAGTAGAGCCTGAGCGCTCATATCTTATTATTTCCTCTCTTACCCTAAACAAAAAATTAGTTGCGCCATCTTGTTCTTGCTGAGCCATAAAATCCCCCCATGAATTTAAAGACATATATTATATAGTCTAACACCAAAAAAAAGAGGTGTAAAGAAAAAACAACATTTTTTATGAATAAAATTTTAGGCAATTAAAAGAACCATACAAAAGCGTTTAAATCTTTTTTAAAGCGTTTAAATAATACTGGTTTAAGACCCTCTTTCCCTTGGGGACTGATGTGAAACTGCCACCCCATCTGCACCTTGAACAGTTGTGATTCTTTGTTCTGAATTTTCATTCAATGTTGCCAATGCGCCTTGTCCATTTTGGTTTGAATTTAAGATACAATTCAACACATTTTGTGCATTTTGTTTAGCTTGTTCATCCCCTGATTGTTGTGCCTGTGCAAGCATATTTCTTGCGAGCTGTTCAGGTGAAACTTGTTCCCCATTTTCAAGTGTAATCAAACATTCTTTTGCCTGAGACAACAACAAGTTAACCAACTGAGCATTCCCCGATTTAATGGCATAAGTCAAAGGAGTTTGCCCATATTCATCACGCTGATTTAAAATATCTTGCCCTCCATGTTCTAAAAGCTCACGAACCACATCAACATTGGCTTGTGCACCTTTTTGAAGCTCTTCATAAAATCTCACCTTCGCAAAGTTTGAAACACGTTCTTTTTGTCCGTTCGACGCTAAAATATCAAGCGCAGAGTTACCATTATTATCTGGCACAACAAATTCTTGTGTTGTAATATCTTGTTTTGAGTCTTGCAAAAGCTCATTAATCGTCTTAAAATCACTACGCGAAGCCAAATGATGCAACACTGATCTACCGTCTGCATCTCTTGTATTTTTAATATCTAAACGATGCTTCTCTGCCAATTCTAAAAGAGCTTCAATTTTTCCTTCTTTGGCAAGTAAAAGTGCCTTTCCTGGCGCAGTTGGATCTCCAATATTACAATCTCGTTCTTGATATACACGTGTTAACGAACGGATCATTTCTCCTTCCCCATTTGCAACAGCCATATCAAGAGCTGTTTTACCATTATGCTTAAATGTTAAAGACTCACTTGTCATACGAGGGTCTTCTAACAACTTGGAAACCAAACCCACATCCCCCATTTCAACTGCCATCATCAAAGCTGTTTTGCTTGTTTGGGGATGAACAGCATTGATATTGATATTAGATTCATTTTCATAAAGAGCAAGTGCTTCTCCAATCTTGGCATCATATTCACGCCAGTTTTCATCACTGGCACAAATACTTGCTTGATGCAAGTATTCCAAAAACTTATCTGTATCAGTTGTACCTATCCTTTGCTCTGGTGTAGAAGCATCTTGTCCAATGGCTGAACCCGTTTGTGGCCGTTCAGTCTGCTCAACTAGATGCGTTGCCAACGCGCTATTGGAAGCATAAGAAAACGCATCCTTCCCATCCTTATCACACGCCATTGGATCAGCTCCATGATAAAGAAGCAAATCAACCATACGTTGATCCCCTGTTTGCATGGCAACCATCAAAGGGGTTACCCCTTGTTCATTAGGGGTGTTTAAAAAGGCTTTGGCATTTTCATTACCAATATGCCTTAAAAGTTTTGCAGTTTCTTGATAATACCCATCCTTTACCAAATAATGCAAAGCTGTATTGCCTTGATTTGCTTGGATAGTATCTCTTATTCTCCAGCGTTCAGTTGTTGCCAATGACCAAGCATCAGCACACCCTTTTTGATACAACTCATCCATATTATTAATATCCCAAATCATATTTGATGTAGGATAAACACCTTCATTAATCATGGACGCAATCATATCAGAGTTGCCCATTCCAACAGCCATTTCAATTGTTGCTTCATAAGGCTTATTATGAACAGTTCTTAACGTTGCATGTGGGTTATACCCTGTCCCAAATTGTTGTTGCTGAGCCCATGAACGATAAGGCTCTCCTTTTTCTTCCAACAACTGCCTCAGTGTTTCACCATTTGGTGTTTTTTCATCTAAATTGACATTTCTTTCAAGAACTATTTTTTTAACCAAATCTTGAGCATTTTCTTGCAACGCATATTCCAACAATGAAACACCATGGCCATCTTTAGTATTACCACTTGATTTATCCACCAAATGGCACATCACCGATTCAATATATTTTTTATCTTCAGGCGATTGAGCATATCTTAATGTCTTTGCAAGAATAATCAAAGGGGATTTATCCCCATCCGACATTAGAGGCGCTGATGATCTGCTGGCTAAATCTTTTACCATTTGAAAGACTGTTTCTTTTTCCTCTTGTGAAAAATCTTGCGTTTGATTAGTTGCAAGTGCTTGAAGCACACGACATGCTGCTTGAAGGGGATTTTCACCTTGTTCATTTTGAACATCTAAACGAGGCAACTTTCGAATAGCTTCATCAAAAGCTTGTTTGTTAAGTGTTTTAATTGATTCAAGCAAAGCATTTAAATTTTGAGCTTCTTCCCCCACAACACCTTGTGTGCCTTCAACTGGTTTATGCTGATGTGCATAAGCAAGTAGCGTTCGCATCATAACCGGATTTGATCTTGCAGCACAATATTCCAAAACTGTTTGCCCTCTATTATCCGTTAGCGTTAAATCAGGATTATACTTTAACAATTCTTGCACAATATCAATCCGATTTTGCATCACAGCACGCATCAAAGGCGTATGTCCATGTTGATCTTTTTGATTAATAGCTTCTGGATTTGCTTGATAGGCTTGATAATCATAACCTGAAGAAGAAAACCCTTCGTATGCATTTCTTGCAGAACCATGGTCCGAAGAAGAGACAACCGTTTCAATGGTTTGCCTTTGATTATTTGAAATACTTGCATCAGCCCCATAGCGCATCAAATTTGAAACAGCATCATGCGAATTGGATTTTGCAGCCAATATCAAGGCTGTATCACCGTTTGAATCAGTTGTATTAATATCAACACCTGCCCCCAAAACAACATCTAACCCTTCTGGTGTGTTAGCTGCTGCTTGCAACAATTTAACAACCTCATCTTTATTTTCTTTCCAAGCAGATGGGCATGAACGCAAAATTTGTCGAACTAAACGATAATCTTTTTGTTCAAGTGCTGCTGTTAATGCATTTAATCCTTCACTATTTTTAACAAACATCCAATTTGGATTATCGTTTTGTTCACTTGCCATTTGAACTAAGTGATGAATGTAAGGTTTGTAATCTGAAGCATTTGTATTTTTAATCAAAGTTGGAAGGATTGGATCGTTAAAATTAATTTCACAGTTAGGATGGTTTAAAAAAGCTTCAATAACTTGACTGTTCTGCAATCTTGAAAATGCATATAACAAAGCTGGATTGCCTTGATTATCCCGAGCATTAATATCAGCTCCATTCTCTAACAACAAAGAAACCATTCGTGCATCTCTTGCCTCAGCAGCAGCCATTAAAGGCGTTTTTCCTTGTGCATCCGGACGATTGACATCATCCCCTCTTTCAATCATTTGTCGTGCCAAATCCATATTTTTTGATGAAATAGCACTCACCAAAGACGAGGTTTGATAAGCCGTATCTAAGGCACCTGTTCCTTCTTGTGATCTCATAATGAGTTCAATAATATCTTGATTTCTGCCAAATTGATCTTTGTTCAAAATATCAAGCGCTGTTAACCCCTCTTTATTCGTCAAGGAAACATCTGCACCATTATCTAACAAAAATTTAATCAACTCTTTATTAGGATAAGGCGAAGATACAGCTTCGATAAGAGCTGTGTTTTGATCGTAATTATCTTGCGCATTAATATCAGCCCCTGCTTCAATCAAAAGTCTGGCCATTTCAACCTGTTTTTTACGATCAAGAGAATATTGACACACGTGCATTAAAGGTGATTCAGATAAATACACCTTGTTTACATCAGCCCCCAACTCAAGTGCTAAACGAACACCTTCAGGAGAAGTATTGCTAATCATCTCATTCAAAAATTTATTTAAATCAACAGATTTTACCTCTTCATTCCAAGAGCGAAAAACGCTTTTTGCAGCCTCAAAATGCCCTTTTTGAGCAGCATATGCCAAAACATCAGACAAATAAAAGCCATAGCTATCTTCTCGTTTCAAAAGAGCAACTGCTTCATCTATCTTACCTTCAGCGCATAATTGCTCAAATTGTTGTTTTAATTCATCACGTCGCATTTATGCATTCCCCCTTGAATTGTCAACACTAATACCCCCTCTGCCTGTCGATGTTGTAATATTGGCTTCAGCTGTTTCAGCCAACGCCCCAGCAGCACCTTGTCCATTCACGCTGGATCTGGCTGAAAGCTGTTCTATTTTTTGTTGTGCATCAGCAGGTGTTCTGTGCTGATTTTCATTTTTAAGCAATGGAGCACACACCTCAACCAATGTTGGATCTTTTTGACGAATGAGCATATTATACACATCCATTTCAACCTCACGCCACCTTGGACCTATTTCTTTAACCAAATGCTCAAGCATTTCTTTATCCCCTTTTTCAATAGCTGTTTTAAGCGCCTCGGTTAAAATGCGTTTTGGAATTTTTTTACCATCATCTCTTGCCTTATCAAACACATAAGCAACAACTTCTTTATGCCCCCCTTGAACAGCCAACGCTAAAATGGATTTTTCTCTTGTTCTTGGATTTGGCAACTGATAAATAAGCTCAGGATGAGAGTTTAATTTTCTAATAATTTGAGCTTGTCTTAATGGATTTTGAGCATCTCTTAACCCCATTAAATGCACAACTTGTTCCCTAGGGGTTAAATGTGAAATTTCTTCATCACTTTGCTCATCTAAAACAGGAGCAACTGGCGTTTCTTCTTGAGATGGAGCCGGTGCTTGAGGTGCTGGTTGAGGTGCCGGTTGAGGTGCTGGTGCTTGAGGTGCTGGTTGAGGTGCTGGTGCTTGAGCAACTGGCGTTTCTTCTTGAGGTTCTGCTTGAGGTGCCCCTGGTTGAGGTGCATCTGACCTTGCAGCTTCATCTTGCGCTTGTTGAGATTGTCTATTTTGCTCAGCGCTTTTTTGTTCTTGACGATAACTTTCCATTGCACGCAAAACACGACAGACCCGTTCTTCTAACACATCGGCCTCATGCCTTGCTTTTGCCATTTCGCTATTTTCTGCTGGCTGAGGTGCTGAATAAAGTTTTGCCTCATCAAACTTACCATCAGCGCCAAGCCAATTATTTTGCTCGCAAATTGCTTGAAAATCTGGCGCTGATTGAAGAACAGCAAACATATCTGAAAGAACCTCTTTTTCAGCAACAAATTGCCGTGTTACTCGTTGTTGAATTGAAGCTGGATGCTGTAAAGCTTCATCCATGCGTCTTTGCCTTGAAGGGAATAATGAAACAATGTTTCGAGATGTTGTATACCCTTTTAACAAATTGCCACTTTGTGCATAATGCTGAATAGATTGCAAAAATTCATATTGCTCTTCAGCCATGTTATGCAATGAATCAATACATGTATTTAATTGATGATGCCCTCGAACAGCCCAGCCAGTTTTCCCCTCTAACGAAGTTGGTTTTGTTCGATGAGAAGCTGTTAAAACCCCTTCAATTCCTTGCTCATTACACGCCTTTTGATAGCTTGCAAAAGATACGGTTGTGGAAGCTTCTAAAATTTCTTTTTCTTTTTGTTCAGCCTCACTTAAGGGCATGCCTTGCTGCAACTGAGAATTTAACTCAGCTAAACGCCTATTTTTCAACGCCTCAAAAGAATAAGCCCCAAACAATGCCTGTTCAACATCTCCTGAAGAATAAGATACAGCAATATTTGATGGTACGTTTTCATAATCTGCAATAGCTGGATTTGTCCAACGTCGTGTCAACGCACGCATCGCCTGATAGCGATGATTCATTTGATCTGGAAGGGAAAAAAGATCTTGTCGAACTGAACGATAAGTCGTTCTTGCCCCTGGTATCGTTGGGTTAAATGGATCTGTTCCCATAATAGATTCATAAGATCTTAAAGTTGCCTCTACCCTTGAACTTACCCCCCCTTGATGTTGAGTTGGCGTTAAGCGAGAGCCACGGACTGACGCATTGATACGAACAGTCGCCTCATATCGAAAATGATTGGGATTCACCCCATGCCTATTTTGATATTCTTGTTCATTTGATGCTCTTGCTTGATCAGAAGCATCATTAATTTCACCTGCATCTTGGCGAGCCACATGCGCATTTTGATACATTGTCATAGCATAAGCATAAACATTCAATTCATTTTGAGCTTGAACAAGTTCACGATAATTTTGACTCATGGTTTCAACTTCAGCTTTTAAATTGCTATCTGACACATTGAAAATAGAATCATCAAACTCAATATCCCCAAAAGTATTTGTTGCAGGATTTTCAATCTCAGCATTTAAATAGGCAAGCATTCTTTCTTCATCTGGCGTACGAATATGTTTGGCTTGCAATTGATTACGCGTATAAATCAAAGCAGGCCTTGATGCTGGATGTCTGTTTAATTCATTTAACCTTGTTTTATGCGCAACAACTTCACGCGCCACTTCTTGATTAATCTTTTTTAAATGGTCAACCCCGTTTTGGATGCGCCCTTCTTTTACAGCTTCCACAGCACAATGAATACCATAAGATGCACCCCCAAAAATAATCATCCCTGGAATAAAGCTAATGGCTGCAAACCCACCTATTGCCAAAGCAACTTCAGAACCACTCACAAGAACAGATGTATCCTCATTCAAGCTTCCTTCACCTGTTTGAGCACTCCCCAACGCTGATTGCGCATTTGCATTTGCGCCTACACCATGATGGGCGCCTGCAATTGTAGAGGAAACAGCATAATAAGGGATTGCACCACCTGCTGAAGAACGAGAGCCCATAACCCTTTGATAATTTTGAATAGCTGTCAGGGATTGAGATAAAATAGAGTTGCTTCTATAATAATGGCGCACAGCATCTGCATGAGATGCTGAATGATTTGCATGCCTTGAAGCAAACGCTCCTGAATTTCTTTGCCTTGATTGAAAACCAGCAACCCTTTCATCCAAAGGTGCCCCATAATAATCAGGCAAAGAAACTGTTGGCGTTAAATACCCCCAAGCTGTTCGTTCAGCCTGACTAAGCCCCACATCTGTTTGAGATTGAACATGTGAAATATCCTGCCATCTGGGAGATGATTGCATGCATCTAAAAAGATGGTCAAAACCGGCTGCTTCCCCCTCACTTTCTTGCACAGCAGGATAAACCGTTTCAAAATAATCATGTGCTGCATCTTGCCCACCTGTAAGAGTGCTTTGTTTTGCCATTTCAGCTTCCATATTTTGATAAGCACGTCCAGCGTTATAAGCAGACAAATTCATTTGAGGCAACCCCTCTGCCCCCATTTGATCCATGTAATAATGCATGGCAAATGAAGCATTCATTCTCTCAACACTTAATTGATAAATTTGAGTGGCTTCAGCTGCTGTTTCATCACTTTCACCCATGGAGGCTGCTGGTCTTTCCAATGGGCTAACAGCATCAATTGCAACAGAAAATTCATAAAAAGAAGTTGGTGGATTTTTCCCTTGCAACACGTCTAAAACATGGTGATCTTGCTCTGTTGCTGTGTGATTTTCAATGCGTGCAGAAATATCTGAAATGGTCTTATTTTTAAAATGCTCAAAAAGCGCTCTAGATGGCACAACTTCTTTATAAACCCGCATTTCAGCTGACAAACGACGCTTACAAATCCCCTCATAGACACCTTCTGTGCCAGCAGACGTATTTAATGCCATAGCCTCTTCTTGAATGTAACGATAACGCGTTTGATTGTAATTTTGTCTTGCAAGCAAGGCATCATTTTCAAACCCTGCAACCGTTGAACGCTGTGGAAAACCAGCCAACACAT
Source organism: Alphaproteobacteria bacterium (assembly GCA_045532865.1). Classification (GTDB taxonomy): domain Bacteria; phylum Pseudomonadota; class Alphaproteobacteria; order CAAHEQ01; family UBA3637; genus RGIG4140. The sequence goes on along the minus strand of JAZSGT010000012.1, from coordinate 6,195 downwards.
ACGTTCTATCCATTTGAGATTGCGACTCTCTGGTTTCAGCCTGTTCCCATGCCACGTTGGTTGAAATACGCCCTCTTTCACCATCATTTCTAAGCTCTCCATCTACAACAACATAACGACGCCCTTGATAATTAACTTGTTGACGTGATTTTAAAATATAACGCCCATCATACATATAATAACGCACACCATTTGAATCAACATAATCCTTTTGGACTGGATCATATTTCAAATTTGGCATTTGTGGGTCATAAACTGGTATTTCGCGTCTTTGACTTGGTTGTGTGGCCATGCATCCCCCTTTTGCATTTGAACATATACATCTATTTTATCACTAAGAAAGAATAAACTCAAGAAAAAACAAAAAAAACGCTCAAAAAAAATGAGCGTTTTTTTCAACCTAAAAAAGAACGATTATTTTAAATAATCTGACGCTTTGATGGAAGCTTTATGGCTTTCATCTGCTTCAAAATAAGCAAATTTTTCATAATCCCCGGCACAAGAGGCAAACAACGACCCTGGAAAAATCATAACTACGTCATGCAACTTTCTAAGCGCTGTGTTGTAAAAACGACGAGATGCAGCGATATTTTCTTCAATATCTTGATAAGTTTTCATTGCTTCAACCATCACTTCATCAGACTTTAATTGAGGGTAATTTTCAACAGCCACCATTAAAGAAGACAACTTTGAAGAAAGCTCCCCTTCTGTTTTAAATTTTTCAGCACTGCCAGAAACAGCATTCATCGCTTTGGTGCGAAGTTCTGTAATTTCAGTAATCATCCCTCGTTCATGTTCCATAAACTTTTGAGCAATGGTTAAAATATTTGGCAACACATCATAGCGCCTCTCTAACTGCACATCAATACCACTTAAAGCCTCATTCAAAAAGTTGCGCGCCTTGATAACTTTGACATAAAAGTAATATAAAGCACTAATAATAGTCAATAAAACAAATATAAATGAACCCATGTTCTCTCCTTTTTTGTTAAATCATAAAAGAAGAGTACCTTGTTTTATCTTTGTTTGTAAAGAGAAAAATCATTTTTATTGCAAAAAAACAAAACCTATGACATACTAAAATAAAAGAGGCATTTTTTTAGTGGGGAAAAAATGGTAATTATTCCAACTTTTCAGGCTGAGGAAAAAGAACTTGAAGAAAAAAGACAAAACAACTTGATTGTTTCAAAAGAAACATTTGCAAGTTTGATTAGAAAAAAGATTTTCCCAGAACTTTCATCCCATGAAGAAAAACGCAAAAAAGCGAAAAAACAGATATATCTTCTTTGGGCAGCGTCTGTTGTTTTGCTTTGTTTAACACCTCAGGGGCTTGATATTTTAAAATCCATACCCCACAAAGGAGACCCTCTTGTTGCATGGTTACTCATTTCAGTAATTCCAAGCTTTATTGCCCGTTTTATTAACAAACACTTCTTAACAGAACGAAAAGAGAGTTTTTTAAACACATTACTTGACTTTTTAGGCAACTTTCAAAAAAATCAAACATTAATCAACGCCGACTTTTTGGAACTGTCACGCCTTTTTAACAAAAATGCTTTTTCATTCAGAGGGATACAAGAATTTGAAGAATACTTCGCTGGGCACTATAAATCCACCAAATTTTCAGTGGCTGAAATACTGTTACAATATAAGAAATCACGCGGAGAAAGACAACACACTGTCACAGTTTTTGATGGCGTTGTCATTGCCATTCCACTTAAAAAAGATATTTTTTCCCACACACTTTGTTATAATGAAAAATTCACCTTTAAGCACATGTTTGATGATTTGGAGAACGTTGAGTTGGAAGATGAAGAATTTATGAAAAAATACAACGTTTATTCCAACAGCCAAATTGAGGCAAGAACAATTTTAAAACCTGTTGTAATGGAACGGATTAAAAAGCTCAAAACCACCTTTGAAACCAACCGTATTGACATTGCCATTTTTGATAATCATCTTGTGTTAGCCCTTCACACAAAGAAAAATTTGTTTGAACCATTCAGCGTTTTTAAATCACTTTATGGGATGAAAACTTATTTTAAATTTTACGACGAAATCCATTCTGTTTGCGAGCTTGTTAACACACTTGAAATTGACAATGAAAGAGAAAGGCTAGCTCTTTTTAAATAATATAAAAAACAACAAGTAATAATAAAACAAGAGAATAATTAAATCATCTCACCAACTTTAAACAGGCCAAGAGCAACTTGACACGCCTTACCCATTATTTTTAAAGAAAGATTTATTTTTGTGTGGCTTTTTCATATAACGCCTCAACAGCACGCTCAGGCGCTTCAATCAAATCATCAGACAAAACACGTGTCGCTTGCCACCCTCTTGATGCATTTTGTTCAGCCAAATGAAAACCAGCTTTCTTTCCCACATCAATAATATCAGCATAAATTTTCATTTCTTCTTGCGACAAATTCAAACGGGTTAAATCTGACCGTTCTAACCCATAATCATTGGCAACTCTGTCTAAATGTTGATAAAACCCATTGATATTACCTTGAGGGGTTAAATGGCCTTTTTTCATCGCATCTAACATATGGCCCATAGCTCTTGAGGTGTAAAAAGCCTTCCATTGTTGATTGGGATCTTTAGATTTTGGATTTGAAAAAGCATCCAAACAAGCAATAATCCTTTCGCCCACAAAGGCACGTTGTGCAGCATAAAGGTTGCCATTTTTGGCTCTTAAAATTTGATGAAACCGATAAATGGGATCATTTTTTATATAACTTGCTTCATCAAAAGAAGGTCCATTTAAAGCGCGCACCTTGGCAAGCCAATCAACATTTTTAAATGACTCAACCGTGCCTTTTGCAGGGGTAAGAGAGCCAAAAACTTGATACATCACCTCGTGCATTTGGTCCCAACCTTCAGCTTCTGCCTCTGACACCAAAGACCTGACCATTACCTGCCCTGCTGAATAGCCCCTTGTTTCCATTTCCCCTAAATGATGTTGTTTAGCATGCAACAATTCATGAAACAACACTTGAGGTGCTTTTTTATGGGAAAGAGAGCTTGTATTTAAAGAAACTTGATTGTGCTTTAAAGAAAAATATCCTTCATGCTCAGAAGATAAAAAATTGGAACTTTCTAATTCCATTTTAGGAGACAAATTAGCCAGCACATTCTGGCCATAAGGCGTTCTTGCCAACTCTTTTAATGCCTCTTGCATGGCTTTTTCATCCCCAAAGGAAAACCAAGCCCCTGATGCTGATTGATATAAGCGCCGGTAATTATAGGCGTAAAGCTTTTGTGCTTTTTCTCTTTCTTCTGGATTTCTTGATAAAACATCCAATGGTTTTCGTGCCATAAAGCCCCCTTCTTTTAATCCTTGTTCTTTAAATTTAGCATAAAAGATTATAAATAACAACCAAAAAAAAAGGGATTTTTAATTTTGTTTGACATAAAAGTTATTTTGTTTTATGTTGCATCATATAACAAATTAGGATTTAGAAAAATGAAAAAATTAACACAACAACAAATTAATGTGGATGAAATTTTAAAACACCCCAAACAAAGCCTAACTGAAAAATTCGCACACTGGGTACTTCAAAAAAAAATTGCAGGAGCTGTATTTTTAAGTTCTTTGATTTTGAAAACAAAACAAGTGTGTGCTGAAGGGGTCACTTCTGGTATAATAACGGCGCCTCTGCGAGATGATTTTAAAAGTGTACGTAGCGTAATTTTCATTTTAGGGGCATTTTTGTTGGGTGTAACACTTTTGGGCAAACTATTTAAAAAAATGTCATTTTTCTGGTTTTTAAGTGTTTTGACTTTTCTGGCAGCCATCTTACTTATGGGTGCTGTGTTTGATTATATATCACAAGAACCTGAAACTTATTCTAGTTGGGAGAGTCATAATTGGGACGATGAAACTTTAGAGATTGAAGCTTGGAGCGAAACGCCTGCACAAATAAATCCTGCTCAAACAAATCCTGCTCAAACAAATCCTGCGCAAACAAATATTGAATACTTACCATTTTTTAATGTACTTTCCCTTGTTTTTTGCTTTTCACTCCTTTTGATTTGGGGTATACCTTTTTTAAGTTTTCTTTTTTATAAATTCAAAAAAATCAACCTTGAAAGATTTAATAACATCTTAAATGTTTGGGTAAAAGCATTGATTTGTTCTTGTCTTATACCAGTTGCGGTTCTTATAATCAAAGAAGCGTATTTTTACGCTTTATTGTGCCTTATCTTGGGTTATCTGGTGTTAAAAAAATTGCCTTTACAACAAAAATTAATTGTTGTAAACACCCTTTTGACTGGCTTTACTCTTTTTTCAACCAGAGAGTTTGGCGATTTCGTGAATATGGGGCTTGCTTATCTGCTTTTAAGCATCACAAGCGTTATCCCTTGCATTCAAAGCTACAAATCGTTGAAAAATCAAACTGAAAAAAAGACGAAATTTGCTTATAGCGTTCAGTTAATTCTAACAACTTGTTGGGCAATTTTTGTTTTTTATAACTTAATGAGAACACTTTTAAATGTCTGATTTTAAAACTGTTATTGATTTTGAATCCACTTTTTCATGCACACATAATTGTCTGTATTGTTACAACTGGTGGAAAGCTCATGGGGAAAAAATGCCCCTTGAGTTGGACACAAACAAGACTTTGAAAATCCTTGAAAAAGCCATTCAAGAAATGAAACCAAATCGGTTTGTTTTTTCAGGTGGAGAACCTTTTTTGCGACCAGATATTCATGAATTGATTGAATTTGTGCACTCTAAAAAAATTCCCATAACGATTATTTCAAACGGCTCATTGATAAATGAAGATGAACTCAAATTTTGCAAAAAAAATGGGGTGGATATGTTTGAATTTACCCTTCTTTCTAGCAAAAGAGAAATCCACAATCAACTCGCCAACGTGAAAGGTGATTTTTCAGCCTTTGACAGTGCATTGATTGCCACGCAAAAAGCCATTCAACATAAAATAGACGTTGCCCATGTCTTTGTTGCAACAAAACAAAACATTCAAACCATTGAAGAAACTCTTGCCCTTTCTTATGCCTTGGGTGTTCGTCATTTTTTGTTCAACCGATTTAATCCGGCTGGGAATGGTTTTTTAAATCTAAATCAGTTGCAAATCAGCCCAAAAGAAATTGCTAAAGCCCTTGAAATAGCACAAAACTTCATCCAATCACACCCAACTTTTCGCATTTCATGCGCTGTGAACATTCACCCATGTCTTGTTGATTTAAGCCGATATAAAGACATTAAATTCACTTATTGTGGTGTCAAAAAAGGGCAAAGTGTTTATCTGTTAGATATGCTGGGGAACATTCGTTTGTGTGCCTTTGCAAGAACAAATGTCGGCAATATTCTAACACAATCGTTTGATGAAATTATCAACTCAGACAAGGCACATGCTTATTTGAAAGCTGTGCCAAAAAAATGCCTTGGGTGTGATTTAATAAAACTTTGCCAAGGAGGATGCAAAGCATCAGCTGACAATTGCTTTTTAAATCCAAATCAAGCAGATGACTGGCTAAAAAAATATAAGCCATAAAAATCACCGAAGAGAAAAATAACACGACACATTTTGCTTAATAAAGCAAGAAATATTTAAAAAAATAAAAAAAACAGTCTTTAAGAAATACTTTAATTATAAAAAATAACTCTTTTAAATAAAAGAAATTTATTCTTACAAAACCCTTAACGAACAGGTGCAATCGACGGACAGGAACAATCGCCGGACGGAGTGCTTGGTGAATAAGCACGCTTGACAGACGGGCACAATCGACAGACGGAGTGCTTGGTGAATGAGCCGGCTTGACGGACAGGCACAATTGACGGACGGGCACAATTGACGGACGGGCACAATCGCCGGACGGGGCGCTTGGAGAATGCGCACGCTTGACAGACAGGCACAATCGCCGGACGGGGCACTTGGTGAATGAGCACGCTTGACGGACAGGTACGACCGACAGACGGGGTACTTAGTGAATGAGCACGCTTGACGGACAGGCACAATCGACGGACGGGACGCTCAGTGAATGCGCACGCTTAACGGACAGGTGCGATCGCCGGACGGGGCGCTTGGTGAATGAGCACGCTTGACAGACGGGCACAATCGACAGACGGAGTGCTTGGTGAATGAGCCGGCTTGACGGACAGGCACAATTGACGGACGGGCACAATTGACGGACGGGCACAATCGCCGGACGGGGCGCTTGGTG
>JAZSGT010000002.1:0-2951 GCA_045532865.1 Alphaproteobacteria bacterium | reverse complement strand
ATGCGTCCATCAATGACGCAGAGGTTTTTGATGTCCCAGATGATGAGGACCCTTTTGAGTTTAGGGATAATGGGTATCAGTCTAGTGCGTTAAATTCAACACCTCGTTATTGGAATACTTCGCAAGAAGGAAAGGCTGTTTATGACGATGTTGTTTCATCAAATGGGGGAGTTGATTATCCAAATATACAGTCGTCTCTTAATTATTTTTTAAGTGGATTAGGAGGCGCAGTAAGTATGGGTATTGACGGATTACAACTCAAAAATCAACAGATGACTGATAAGTTTAAGCATGCTCTTATCAATTGTAATGCTGCGCAATTTGGAAAAGGAGGTTATGATGCAGCGCTTATTTTATCAAATTTAAAAGAGTTGATGGATGTATATGGGTTGAAATCAAATACTATTGATGAAAGTTTTGCAGACCAATATGCGAACAAAATTGGAAGGTATTTAGGAACAAAATATCCAGATGAAGATTGTGAGGACATTTTAGCGCCTTATATTAAAAAGTATTAAAGAAGGATGAATAAACCTGAGCAACAATAATTGTAGGTTTATTCAATATATTCTTGACAAGCGTTTTGTTTTATGATAACATACAAGAACAAAAAGAGAATATATCAAAGAAGAAGATGTAACATATGTTGCAATTTAATGGTGTGAAAATTCAATTTTATCAATTGGCTAGATGTGTGTTGAAATGTGTTTTTTTTGCCCTTTCGATAGGGGTTGTTTTTACCTCAACTCTTGTCGGGTATTTAATGGCTCAAGAATTTAAGAATACGCCTCTTTATTATGATTATATGCAAAAATGTGTTGAGGAGGGAGGAGAATATTTATCCTGTCATCAGGGGAAGGGGTCTTGAAAATGAAAATGCCAAGTTGTGCTAAAAAAAATTGTTTTTATTATGCGAGGCATTATGTTTTAGCACTCATTTTTTTGGTTATTTTGTCATTGTTGATTGGGGCTATGACTGTTATGGTTGTGTCGGATAATCAAAATTTATCAAATTATCATACATTTATGAAAGCATGTATTGAGAAAGGACAGGCTTTTCGATCTTGTCTTTCAAGTTATTATTAAATGAGGGGTATGTGATGATTTCAAAAGGGTTAAAATGTTTTTTGGGCATTGCAAATTATTTTTTCACACTTTTTTGTTTTGGGATTTTGATGGGTTTAGTGCTCTCTTTTTTTTCCCCATCAGCGCCTAGTCGTCGCTCAGAGGAATATTGCCTTTCTATTTTGACAGAAAAAATCTGCATCACCCATGAGCGTGTTTTTTGAGTCCGACCTCCTGTGAGTTAAGAGCTGGCGCTCTTTTGGGGCCCGACTGGCTGTGCGTTAAAAATCTGATTTTAAGGGCAACCTAGGGGCAAATCGCCAAACTCGAGTACCCTCGCGCGAAAGCGCTTTTGCTTGTACACTTCGCTTGACGATTTACCCTCTATTTTGCTCTTTATTCCTTGCTCTTAACACATACCACAGGTCAGAGGTTTCTGTTTAAGCTCGACCTCCTGTGCGTTCAAATGAGCTTTTTTACACGCATCACCTAATTTTCTTCTTGACATTTTTGGGTAAAAAGTGTATAAGAACAAAAAGGGAATAAATTGATGTAAACTTTTAGAGTGATTTTATGAAAAAACGATTGAACATTTGTCATTAAACGCTTAAAGAAACGGTTAAAACTCTGGGACCGTTTAAGGGATATATTGGGTTATATTTGTTGTTTTATATTTATTTATGTCTCAATTATTTGTTGCCTAGTCCTAAAAATTATTTTTTTTGGAATGAGGCGTATTGGTATCATTTCACACCTCAAATTTATTTGGCAGGGATGAGGCTTGTGTTGTGGATATTTTTGCTATTGTTTCTTGTTGGGACCAGCAATATCAAAAATCATCCTTTGCTCGCAAAAATGATATTTTTGTCTTCTGTTTTTTGGATGCTCCTTTTTTGTGGAATAATTTCATGAAAAAACGATTGAACATTTGTCATTAAACGCTCAAAGAAACGGTTAAAACTCTGGGACCATTTAAGGAATTTATTGGGTTATATTTGTTGATGTTGTATGTTTTTTTTAAATGGGGGATTGCTTGTTTAAAGCGAAGTTTTATTTTATTGGGTCCTATGTTTTTTATGGGAATGTTTTTGCTTGATATTTTAACACAAGCCCATTTTGATTATCCAAATGTTCCAAGCATTGAATGGCTTAAATGGATGGCTGGCGTGTTTTATTTGATTTGTCTTTGGATACTTATTGTCCCATTTCGTAAGATTCAATGGGTGCTTCTTTTTTTTGTTGGAGGAGCAATTATTGCTTTTGTTTTATTGAATGCTGATTTAAAAAAAATATATCAGCACAGTAAATGCCTTGAAGATTCTTCTTATTCATGTCCGGATGTATTTTTGAGCACAACATCTAAAGCCCAACTGTCGGTGAGTTAAGAGTTACAGTTTTAAGAGGTAACGAGTGGCAGAATCGCTGCTTTCGTGTACGCCAGCCAATGTACACGTCAAGCATCGATTCTATCCACCTTTCCTCTCTTAAAACTTACTCTTAACACGTACCATATATCGAGGTTTCATTTTGAGCTGACGCTCTTTTGTCCGTACACTGCAGTTGGCGCATTCATCTTTATTTGGCTATTTTGTGCTGACTCTTAACCCATACCAGATATCGAGGTTTCCCTTTTGAGCTGACGCTCTTTTGTCCGTATATACGCTTAACAATTCACTTATTATACCCTCTCTTAAAACTGACTCTTAACACGTACCACAAATCGAGGTTAAAAAAAGGGAAACCTCGCTTTATGTGATGGGTTAAAAAATGATTTTAAGGTGTAAGATAGGCGATACTTCGCCGACTGACGTGTACATTGGCTGGCGTACTCGAAGGAGGCGCAAGTGTCCCTAGGTTGCCCTTAAAAGCAGATTTTTAACTTACTA
>JAZSGT010000010.1:0-4550 GCA_045532865.1 Alphaproteobacteria bacterium | reverse complement strand
ATATTTATTGGTTGGACTTCATTTGGAAGCATTTACCAATCTTTAAAAAAACAATTTAATACAGATATGAATCCTTTTGAAACAAGATATATGCAAAACGTTTTAAAATTCATTGCCCCTATTTTATTGCTTATTTTAATTGTTTCATACATGCTTCAAATTTAATAAAAAAAAAGATTTGATAGCACTCTTAAATTGTTATTAAAATCAAAAAAAGGCAAGATTATTCTTGCCTTTTTTTGTCTCCATTCATCACATTTTTTGACGGATCTGTTTATCTTTTTTAATTGAATAAGGTAAGTCAATTTGATAATCTGAAATAAACAAAGGATCCTCTTTCGTAACAAACAAATTAACGAGTTTCACATTTTTTGACGCATCAGGAGATAATTTAACCTTTTCCAAAATAGAGAGTATTTTTTCATAATTTCTCTTTTTAGCATATAAAAAACCTTCTTCTATACCTTGAGCTCCATTTGAAAGCAACAACTTTAAAAGGGGTTCATTTTGCTGTTCAACAGCCATCATCAATGGACGAGGTGAAAACGTGTTTAAAACACCCAAATGCGAACTATTAATATCTGCTCCAGATTGAATAAGGGCTTTAGCCTTTAATAAACCTTGCATTTTATTTTCATTTAAAATCGCATAGATTAAAGCCGTATGTCCTCTATATGAAATATCATTCACACTAGCACCACAAGCAAGCAAAGCCTCAAGCGTTTTAACATCAGCATATTTGCTTGCAACCATCAATGGTGTTAAGCCTTTTTGAGTATCCACAACATTTAAATTCGCCCCTTTTTTTACCATATAAGAAAGAATATTTGACTGTCCATAATAACAAGCCCACCAAAGAGCTGTCCGATTGGAATCATCTTTAGAATTCAAATAACAACCAGCAGAAAGCAAAATATCAATAATTTCAATATTTCCTGTTTTCATTGCCTTCATAAGAGGTGTATACCCCCCTTTTGAAGCATAATTTAAATCAGCACCATACTTAATCAAAGCCTTAATTGATTCCATATTACTGCATTCAACAGCCACATGCAAAGGTGACGAATTTAAACCATCCATCAAAATTTGATTGGCTCGAGACCCTTTTTTTAACAAAGGCTCTATACTTTCTCCTGCCATCAATTTATATAGCATACTCGTCTGATATAACCGGCCCCCAACGTTCATTTTACACTCTTCTTCCATTCTGAAAAAGTTTGCATATTAAACAAAAACAGATTCCGTGTCAATAAGAAATCAACATTCAAAAAAAATTATTTTATAACCCATTGTAAAGATTCAAAAATAAAAATCATTTTTCAGCTAAAAAAGTTTTCATTTCTTTCTTATTTTTCTCATTACAAAAAAGCAGGGCATTCTCCCTGCTTTTTTAATTTTTAAGAATTACATTTATCTGTCGCGACCTGTCCCTGCAACTCGTCTATCTTCAGGCAAGCGTTGCCCCAGAGGTCTTGGACTTGAACCAGCGCCAGTTCTTTGCGTTTCAATATAACCAGCTGGATGTCTTGAACCTTCTTGTACAGCCGCAGCATTTCCAACCCAGCCACCTCTAGTCGTAACTCTACTTTCAACTGTACTTAACTGTTCCATAGCTGATGCATATTCTGCAGGTTGCAACTCGCCTGAAACTAATTTTTTCAATAATTCTTCATGATTAAACCCGATTATATCACCTATTTTACGACCACCAATTTTCGCTTGAGAAGAATGTAATAAAGATAATTGTTCAAGTTTTGCCAACAAAACATAAGCTTGCTTTTGAGCATCATCTTGTGAATACCCCTGAGACACCAAAATGTTTGTTATACTTTGCAAAGCATTTGATTGTGCTTTTTCTGTTAAACGAATACCAGAAACTGTCCTTCTACCCGTAAATCCAGCCACTTTTCTTTCTGACGAGGTATAAACGTTATCAGTATAAGAACGATGAATTATAGGTTTGCTTTCAACCTCTTCAGCTCCAGATGCCTGAGCAACAGATAAAGTTCTTCCTGCATTTACAACACGTTTACCTTCTTTGGTATCGACTGTAATTGTTTCTCTTCTAAATCCACTACTACGAGTTGGGTCATAACTCATACCATTCACATATACTGATTTAATAGCAAATCCATCTGGAGAAATCGCCTCTTCAATTGCTGTTAATGCAGTTAAATATTTAGCTTTTTCCTCAGATGATTTTTCCGAAAAATCTTGTGTCAACAAATGATCCAAAACGGTTCTATGGTTCATTGTAAACATTTCAGTCAAAGTTCTTCTATCTCCTCTAATTTTTTCTTCAGGGTGATACAAAAGATTTGCTTGAACCAATTTATACATCATAACACGAGCTTGTTTTTCAGCATCCTCTCGAGGATAACCTTGTGCCATATATAAACCCGTCAAATTAGCCATTGCTCTGTTACGCCGGTCTTGATTCAGGTTTTTTCTTATACCTGGAATATACTTATTGTGATGATTTCTATCTCTTCTTTCAGCATGACGATAAGCTTCAGATTCATATGTATGAACTTCAACCTCTCTATAATAATCCAATGCATATCCCGTTTTAGCACCAGCATTTACCATTTCATCATGTAAAGATTTCAAATCATCTTGATTTTCACCTTCAACTTGTAAACGACTTTCAACCATATCTAAAGGTGTTCTACCTTTTTGATCTTGTCCATCACGTGCATTAAGATCAATACCATCTGTTTCTAATAAAACACTTGAAACATCATATCGATCATCCTCAATTGCCGCATGCAAAGCAGTGGAACCAGATGCATCTCGTTGATTTAAAACATCTTTATTTTCTTCAATCAAAGCATTGGCGATATCCGCATTTGCAGCAATATGAAGAGGTGTAATCCCATCATTTGGATTTGCAACAATCTCAGCACCAGCATCAAGCAAGTTAGTCACCAGTTCAGTATTTCCCATACCTGAAGCAACATGTAAAGCTGTATTACCTCCAGCATTTTGCATATTCAAATCTGCACCATTTTCTTGCAATAATTGGAACATATCAGTTGATGGATTCTTAGAACTTGCCATTAAATGCAATGGGGTATTCCCTCTTGAATCTTGAGCATTTACGGCTGCTCTTCTTGCCTCATCACTTGGATACATTCTAAGGACTTCTTCTGCAAGTTTTGTTTCTCCTCGCAATGCCAGCATATGCATAAGTGTCATATTTTCATGCGTTGTACCATCCTCTTTTGTTGCTGAAAATTTTACATCTTTTAATTCAGGATGATCTTTTAAACTTTCCCTTACTTTATCCCACTCATCGTTCATTACAGCATCAACAAATTGCTGATGCAACTGCTGTGGATTAACCTTTGGTTCTTCTTCAACTCCAAATGCCTCTCTTACACCTGGCAATTTCTTCGCTTCTTCTGATAACTGCAAACTTGATGTTGCATTTTTTGCTCTCAACCGACCTGCTATTTTAACCAATTCATTTATATTTTCAGCAGCTCTTTCATTCTGTGGCTTTGCTGCTTCCTCATTTAACAACCCAATAACAAGATCTAATGCTGTTTCTCCTTCTTTATTTTCTTTATTTGCCTCAGCACCAGCATCAAGCAACTTAGTCACCAGTTCAGTATTTCCCATACCTGAAGCAACATGTAAAGCTGTATTACCTCCAACATTTTGCATATTCAAATCTGCACCATTTTCTTGCAATAATTGGAACATCTCAGTTGATGGATTCTTAGAACTTGCCATTAAATGCAATGGGGTATTCCCTCTTGAATCTTGAGCATTTACGGCTGCTCTTCTTGCCACATCATCTGGATACATTCTAAGGACTTCTTCTGCAAGTTTTGTTTCTCCTCGCAATGCCAGCATATGCATAAGTGTCATATTTTCATGCACATCACGATTTCTCTTTGTTGCTGAAAATTTTACATCTTTTAATTCTGAATGATCTTTTAAACTTTCCCTTACTTTATCCCATTCATCGTTCATTACAGCATCAACAAATTGCTGATGCAACTGCTGAGGGTCAACCTTTGGTTCTTCCTCAACTCCAAATGCATCTCTTACACCTGGCAATTTCTTCGCTTCTTCTGATAACTGCAAACTTGATGGTGCATTTTTTGCTCTCAACCAACCTGCTATTTTAACCAATTCATTTATATTTTCAGCATCTCTTTCTGCTTCTGGGCTTGCTGCTTCTTCATTTAAATATTTAATAACAAGATCTAATGCTGTCTCACCATTTTGATTCGTCTTATTTATATCTATTCCTTCTGCATTAAGAAGAACTTCTACACATTCAACTGGAGCAACTTCGACAGCATGCATCAATGCTGTTTTTCCCTCTGAATCTACTTGATTTACATTCGCTCCTTGCGATATTAAATTTCTCAAACTATCTGCTGTTATACCGTTTTCTATCGCTGCTATTAAATCTATCGTTGTTGAATTTTCTTCTCTCTCAACTCCAAATGCTTCTCTTACACCGTCTAAGGCTAACGCTTCTCGTGATAATGCAGACTTCTTCGCTTCCCCATTCGCATCCTTCAATCTTCTTG
>JAZSGT010000059.1:0-2202 GCA_045532865.1 Alphaproteobacteria bacterium | reverse complement strand
TCTCTCAACTCCAAATGCTTCTCTTACACCGTCTAAGGCTAACGCTTCTCGTGATAATGCAGACTTCTTCGCTTCCCCATTCGCATCCTTCAATCTTCTTGCTATTGCAACTAAACTTGCTATATCGTTTGCGTTTCTTTCATTCTCTGGTTTTGCTGCCTCTTCGTTTAAAAAATGGATAACATAATCTAACGCTGTTCCACCCTTATTATTCTCTTGATTTACAGCTGCTCCAGCGTTAATAAGCTTTTGTATAAAATCAGAAGAAAGATCCTGATTACATATCGCAAGCATTAGGGGTGTCTCACCCATAGAGTTTGCTTTATTAACATCAACACCATTTTCAAGAAGGATATCAACAGCTTCCAAATTTCCCAAACACACAGCAGTAATTAAAGGCGTTAATGTTGCCCCATTTATATCATAAACGACTTCAAAATCAGAACCATTTTCACTTAAAACATACAAAGCAGTTGTAACAGCATTAATATCAGCACCAGCTTCGATCAATCTTTTGACACGTTCATTTTCTCTTTTTTGAATAGCATCCATTAAAGATGTCCAACCATTTTTATTTTTATACTGTGGATTCTCAGCGTTACTAACCATTTTACCCCCTAAAAATATATTTTAATAAATAGACTTATTTATGTTATAAGCGACAAAAAAAGTTTCGTCAAATGTTTTTTAACATTTTATGACGCTTTTTTATATTTCTGTTTTATTTTGGCAAATATAATTAGCTTCTTATATTTTCATCCACATTTAAGGAACGCTGGATTTTATTTTTTTTAATAAATTTAGGAGACTTTGCCTTTTCAAACAAATCAACCATTTCCCCATCATTACGAGAGAGCGCAAATTTTAACGCTTCATCTTGACCAGCTGCCCCTTCAGAAAGCAAAAATTTAACAGCATCTTTGTTATGATGCGCCACAGCCAAAATCAAAGGTTTTAAGGCACAAATACGTTTATTTTCACTTTGAGGTTCCCCACAAATATTCGCTCCAGCAGCAACCAATCGTTTCAAAATTTTCACATCTCGAGAAATCCCAACAATCCCATAGGAAAGCGCTGTTTGAGCAAATGGAGAAACCTTATTCACATCTGCCCCTAATTTGATAAGCATGGAAACAACTTGCAAATGCCCAAATTCTGATGCGACCATCAAAGGTGTTTTTCCTTCTTTTTTTTCAGCAACATTTAAATCAGCCCCAGCATTTGACAACATCTTAACAATGTCAGCATAGCCGTTACTTGCTGCTAACCAAAGAGCTGTTTGCCCTTTTTTATTCATCAAATTCACATCTGCACCAGCTAAGATTAAATCTTTCACCCCTTGCGTACAGCCAGACATTGCAGCCATCATCAATGGGGTATACCCATGCATTGAAAAAGCATTTAAATCTGATTTATGCTTAATCATTTCTTGTATGGCTTGCATATTTTTAACTTTTAACGCAGCTTGCAATAAAGCCGGATTAAACAACTCACCCATTAAATCATTAGAATACGCTGACATCAAAGAGGCTTTACCCAATGACTTTTGAATACAGATACAGCGCAGCATTTCTGCTTCATCAACTCGCATAAAAAACTCCCTTTTAAAACATATCAACGTATATCATATAAAAAAAATATTGTCAACTTTTTATCCAAAAACAAATAAACAAAACCCTGCACCAATAGGCACAGGGTTTTATCGTTTAAGCAAGAAATAGTTTATTATTCAGCTGTTTCTTCTTTAACTGCTTTTTTTGTTGTTTTTTTAGCTTTTGGAGCCTTTTCTGCCTTTGGAGCTTTTTCAGCTTTTGGGGCTTTAGCTGCTTTAGGAGCTTTTTCTACTTTAGCTGGTTTTTCAGCTTTTTCTTCCGTAGCAACTTCAACAACTTGACCTGAATCTTTTCCTTTAGCTGTTACATCTCTGTCAACAAGTTCAATAATACCCATTGGAGCACAGTCCCCAAAACGGAAACCTGCTTTTAAAACACGAACATAACCACCTGGACGAGATTGATAGCGTGGTGCTAAAACAGTTAACAATTTTTCTGTCATAGCTTCGTCACGTAAGAAAGAAATCAATTGACGACGAACGTGCAATGTATTTGTCTTTCCTTTTGTGATTAATTTTTCAATAACTGGACGCAATTCTTTTGCTTTTGGCAATGTTGTTTTAATTTGTTCATGTTTAATTAAAGAAAC
>JAZSGT010000006.1:0-5149 GCA_045532865.1 Alphaproteobacteria bacterium | reverse complement strand
CGTATCCAGTTAAGAAAATTGGCCAACGAAGGTCAAATTCCTGGTATGACAAAGTCAAGTTGGTAAGGAGGACGCAACATGTCTATGACAGATCCTTTGGGCGATATGCTCACACGCATTAGAAATGGTGGGCTTGCTCATAAAAGTTTTGTAACAGCTCCTGCTTCAAAATTGCGCGCTAGCGTTTTAGAAGTTTTGAAAAGAGAAGGTTACATTCGTGATTTTGAACGCATTGATGTCCGTCCAGGAGTCAGTGAATTTAAAATTGAATTAAAGTACTTTGAAGATAAACCAGTGATCAAAGAAATCCAACGTGTTTCTACACCAGGTCGTCGTGTTTATTCAAAAGTTAAAGATTTACCAAGATTTTATAATGGTCTCGGTATCTATGTTTTATCAACACCATCAGGCGTTATGTCTGATCACGAAGCTCGCCAAGCTAACTTAGGTGGCGAAGTTTTGTGCAAAGTATTTTAGGAGGAATAAACAATGTCTCGTATTGGTAAACATCCTGTTAAAATGCCAGCTGGTGTTACAGCTACAATTTCTGCTGATGAAATTGTTATTAAAGGTAAATTAGGTGAATTGAAAGCTCATCTGCCACAAGGCGTTACAGTTTCTCAAGAAAATGACGAAATCGTTGTTCGTCCAAATTCTGACACAAAAGAACACCGTATGCTTTGGGGAACAATGCGTGCTAACATTCAAAACATGGTGGTAGGCGTTTCAGAAGGCTTTAAACGCAAATTGGAATTAATCGGTGTTGGTTACAAAGCTCAAGCACAAGGTAACAAAGTTAAATTGTCATTGGGTTACAGCCATGATATTGATTATGAATTACCAAAAGGCGTTCAATGCGCTACTCCACAACCAACAGTTATCGAATTAACAAGTGCTGATAAGCAATTGGTTGGACAAGTTGCATCTGAAATCCGTTCCTATCGTTCACCAGAACCATACAAAGGCAAAGGGGTTAAATATGAAGAAGAAACCATTTTGCGCAAAGTTGGTAAGAAGAAATAAGGAATAGAAAAATGAAACAAATTACTAAACATGACCGTCGTAAAGCACGTATTCGTTGGGGTTTGAAACAAAATGCTGGTGATCGTTTAAGATTATCAGTCTATCGTTCAGAAAAGAACATTTATGCTCAAATCATCGACGACAAGAAAGGTATCACATTGGTTTCAGCATCTTCAAAAGATAAAGAAATCACAGCAAAAGGTTCAACTGTTGCAGGTGCTGCAGCTGTTGGTAAACTTGTTGCTGAAAGAGCTATTCAAGCAGGCCTCAAAGAAGTTGTTTTTGATCGTAGTGGTTATTTATATCATGGCCGAGTTAAAGCGGTTGCAGAAGCAGCTCGTGAAGCTGGATTATCTTTTTAGGAGAAAACAATGGCAGAAAATGAAATTCAAGAAAAGAAACGTCGCCCACGTAAAGATCGTGAAGCTGATGTTAAAGTGGAAAGAGCCGCTGATGAATTCACAGATCGTGTGATTCACGTTAACCGTGTTTCTAAAACAGTTAAAGGTGGTAAAAGATTTGCTTTTGCAGCTTTAGTTGTTGTTGGGGACCAAAAAGGACGTTTAGGTTTTGCTCACGCAAAAGCTAAAGAAGTTCCAGATGCTATTAAAAAAGCAACTGAACGTGCTCGCCGTAATTTAATTCGTGTTCCTTTAAGAGAAGGTCGCACATTACACCATGACGTATTAGGTTCATTTGGTGCTGGTCACGTAACACTTAGAACAGCTCCAGCTGGTACAGGTATCATTGCTGGTGGTCCTATGCGTGCTATTTTTGAAGTAATGGGTATTCAAGACGTTGTTGCAAAATGCACAGGTTCTTCAAACCCACACAACATGGTTCGTGCAACATTTAATGCTTTAACATCTTTATATTCTCCAAGAACAGTTGCTGCTAAACGTGGTAAAAAAGTTGGAGATATCGTCAGCCGTCGTGATGGTGCTGTCGCTAAAGATGCAGAATAAGGAAGAATGCTATGAAATTAAATCAAATTCGTGATAACAAAGGGGCTCGTAAAGAGTCAATGCGTGTTTCACGTGGTGTCGGCTCTGGAAAGGGCCGCACCGGTGGACGCGGGTTCAAAGGTCAAAAATCTAGAACTGGTGTTTCTATTAAAGGATTTGAAGGTGGTCAAATGCCAATCTTCCGTCGCTTGCCACGTCGTGGATTTAACAACCCACTTCGTTTAAGCTACGCAGAAATCAATTTAGGAACAATTCAAAAAGCAATTGATGCATCTATCTTATCAGCTGATCAAGAAATCAATGGTGTTTCTTTAATGGAAGCCGGCTTGATTAAGCGTATGAAAGATGGTATTCGTTTGTTGGCAACAGGTGAATTGACAAGCAAAGTAACTATTCGTGTTGCTGGGGCTTCTAAAGCAGCTCAAGCAGCTATCGAAAAAGTTGGTGGTCAATTAATCTTGGAACCAAAAAAAGAAACAGTTCTTGTTAAAGGTCAAAAGACTTCTAAAAAAGAACCAAAAGCTGCACCAAAGAAAACAAAAAAAGCATAATTTAAAAAAATAAGGAGAGAACAACAATGGCATCAATGTCTGATAAATTAGCATCAAATATGGATTTTTCTGCTTTTTCAAAAGCAAAAGATCTTCAAAAGCGGTTGTTGTTCACCTTATTTGCTTTAATTGTGTTTCGTTTGGGCACATATATTCCATTTCCAGGAATTAACCCTACTGTTTTAACAGAGTTTTTCTCTGAAAACAGTGGGGGACTTCTGGGAATGTTTAACGCTTTTACGGGGGGCGCATTATCTCGTATGTCAATTTTGGCATTGAACATTATGCCATATATCTCTGCTTCTATTATTGTTCAGTTAGCAGCAAGTGTTATCCCTTCTTTGATGGCGCTGAAGAAAGAAGGTGAATCAGGATTTAGAAAAATCAATCAATATACGCGCTATTTAACAGTTTTAATTACAGTTGTTCAAGCATTCTTTATGGCACGTGCACTTGAGAATGCAAATGCAGTTATTATGCCATCACATTATATGTTTGAATTGTCCACAGTTGTTTCATTGCTTGGTGGTACAATGTTTGTTGTATGGCTTGGAGAGCAAATTACTGCTCGGGGTGTTGGCAATGGTGCCTCTTTAATCATTATGACAGGTATTGTTGCAGGTATTCCTGAAGCTTTGGCTCGTGTTTTTGAAGAAAATAGCGTTGGTGCATTATCAACACCACTTTTGTTGTTTTTAATGTTTTTGACATTTGCAATTATTTATATTGTTGTTTTCATTGAACGGGCTCAACGTAGAATTCCAATTCAATATCCAAAACGCCAAATGGGTAATCGTATGATGCAAGGAGCTAATTCTCATTTGCCATTAAAAATTAACCCAACTGGTGTTATGCCTCCAATTTTTGCAAGTGCTATTTTAGCAATTCCTCTTGCGATTGTTCAATTTTCATCAAAAGAATCTACAAGTGATTTTGTAAATGGTTTAGCAGTTGCTTTAAATCATGGAAATTGGTTATATCTTTTAACATTTGCAGCATTGATCTTTTTCTTTACATTTTTCTATACAGGTATTCAATCAAATCCATCTGAAACAGCAGAAAATTTGAAAAAACAAGGTGGTTTTGTTGCTGGTATTCGTCCAGGTAAAAATACAGCTGAGTATCTTGATTATGTAATTACAAGATTAACGTTGCTTGGTGCTGTTTATTTAACAATTTTGTGTGTATTGCCAGAGTTTTTAATTTCTCAAATTGGTGTTCCATTTGTGCTTGGTGGTACAACTCTTTTAATTGTTGTTTCAGTTATTATGGAAACATTCTCACAAATTCAATCTCACCTCATTGCACATCGCTATGAAGGACTGATTAAAAAAGCAAAGTTAAAAGGTCGTTTATAATTATTTAGGGGGACAAAATGCAAACACCATTAAAAAGACATATTGTTATGATGGGCGCTCCAGGGAGCGGAAAAGGAACACAAAGCGCTATTTTGGCTGAAAAGTTAGGGATTAATGCTTTTTCGATGGGTGATATTTTAAGAGGTGTTGCAAAAGGAACTTCTAAAGAAGCTCAAGAAGTTAAAAAGTTGATTGATAAAGGGAATATGGTTCCTAATAAATTGGCTGTTCGTTTGATGGAAAAAGAGTTGCTAAAACCTGAGAACGCAGCTGGCTATATTTTGGATGGTTTTCCAAGAGAGTTGCCACAAGCAAAAGTATTGGATAAAGATTTAGCATCTCGAAAATATAGAGATTATAATATGGGTGTTGATTTGGTATTGCTTTTGCAAGTACCAGACGATTATGTTATTGATCGCATTATTGGACGTTTTCAATGTGCAAAATGTGGGACACTCTATCATGAAAAGTTTAAACAAACTGCATCTTTTGGCATTTGCGATGAATGTGGTTGTAAAGAATTTACAAGGCGGGCTGACGATACCTATGAAACGGTTGTATCTAGACTCCGGACGTTCCGCTCTGTAACGGCTCCAGTTATACCTTACTACGAACAAAAGGGGCTCTTAGTGTGCGTTGATGGGACGGGACCTATCGACGTTGTTAGTGAAAAAATAAGAAAAATAGTAGGCTATTGATTTAAGACTTGACATTGAATGAGAAATACTGTATAATTCCCACTCGTTTAAGTGTCTAGTCATAGTGATTAGATGAAATAGTTATTATTTTTTATTAGGTTAATGGAGAAAGTACCTTGGCACGTATTGCTGGTGTAAATATACCGACCTCTAAAATTGTTGTTATTGGTTTAACATATATTTATGGTATTGGTCGGAAAAAAGCTGAAGAAATTTGCAGCACACTTAATATTGATTCACATAAACGTGTGAATGAATTGACAGACGAAGAAACATTAAAAATTCGCGAATTAATTGACAACAATTATCGCGTTGAAGGTGACTTGCGTCGTGAAGTATCCTTAAACATCAAACGTTTGATGGATTTAGGTTGTTATCGTGGTTTGCGTCATCGTAAAGGGTTGCCTGTTCGTGGACAACGCACTCATACGAACGCTCGTACCCGCAAAGGTAAAGCTGTTGCCATTGCAGGTAAGAAGAAAGTAACAAAATAGTATAGAAAGGATATTTAATGGCTGAAAAGAAAGTCGCAACGCGAACAAAAAATCGCGATA
>JAZSGT010000064.1:0-8082 GCA_045532865.1 Alphaproteobacteria bacterium | reverse complement strand
TTCCTGTATTTTTTTATTAATTATATAATATATTATTCCTGTTTCTTTGAAAAAATCGTGTATAATCTGATTAACAAACGGAATAAAGAAAGTAAATATAAAAGTAAGTAGCAAGAAGTATTTCATAACATTTTTATTTTTTACTATTCCCCGAATAATCGGTGATGACATATATAACCCTATTATCATGAAGATAAACCACATATGATATTCGCCATTTAAAATATTTTCTAAAGATAAGGATCTATTTCCTAAGAAGCAATAAAAAGTACTCCATACAAGAAAAGAGATCACAAGTCTTAGGATATTCTTTCTATAGATTTGAGAAATGATTATATCCTTATTCAGGAATAAAGCACCACTAATCATGACAAAAACTGGAACAGCCCAACGCGATATACAGTCATAAAAATTAAATGTTTGCCATGCAAAACTATTAACATCTATATCTTCACGGCACCAATTTTGTGCAGATACATGTATCAGAATGATGAAAAATATGGCAAATACTCTCAAATAATCCAAAAAGTTAATTCTTTGTTCCATACACATACCCTTCTTCGTATGTTTTACACACAATATAAAAATATTGCAATACAAATTTGGAAAAGTACGCCTTTTCCCAGGGAAAAAAGTGAATTTGGAAGGCGTAAGTCCTGAATTAAAATTTCAACAGTTCAATTTCCAGTGCCAAGTTTTTGAAATCCGCTAAATGTTTGGCTCGGTATTCGCAAAGCCGGCTGTACCAAGTCTTACAACCCTTCGAAAAAAAAAGCAATTTATCGAAGGGTTTATTTATTGAAAAATAAGGATTTTTTCATATCAAGGTGTGTTTTTGCTAAAGATTGAATAATTGCTTGATAGTTTGCAACATGTTCAAGATTAAAGTGTAAATTGATCCTAATTTTTTTATTGTGGTATAGAATATAATTCAATAATATTACAATTTTACTGTATGGTGTTAAATCTGAAAGAGAATGGTTTGCGTTAAGTAAAAATTTTGTTAAAGTGTTTTTTGTATTCTTGTGTTGAAGGGAATTTTATGAAAATTGGTGATTAAATTTGCTGTAAATAGAATTTTTTATCTATACAAATCAATGTATTATTTTAATTTGTTTCAATAATGTATAAAATATGCTATAATGAAGGTATGAAAGTGAAATAACAACGTAAAGCAGGGGGTATGTCTATGCAATCAGATAGAAATTCGATAGCCGAGATATTGGAAAAACTTTATCGCCCAAGGATGAAGTATGAAGATTATTTGAAAAAAGTATATTTATATTTTTCTGTTGAAAATTTTAAAAATCAATACAAGGTTTTAAATGATGAAAAATACCTTGCAAATTGTCAATATTTGCTCCTTCGGGCAAATGATGCAGATTTTCCACCTGATGACACTTTGGTTCAAAAATATAAAGGTAATAGCAAATATCCTTTTTTTCCATCAAGTGATGCAGAGATAGCACAAGCTCGAAGGTTGTTTCAAGCGCCGCGTTATCCTATAATTGCAAATGTGATTTATAATTACAGAAGGAGAGCTCCTTATCCAAATAGTGATAAGGATGATTTATCTAGCCTTGAAAACGTGATTGAAGATGAAAGTATTATGGATAATAACAAGGAAACCTCTGATTGGGTTTATCGCTTGCCAAAAAACTTTTCAAAGGGAAATGATGTAGAACGTATTTATTTGAATGTTAGAGGGTGCGAAAATGTTGCTAAAATATTAGATGATTTTTGTAATAAAACTGGTTGTTATTACAAAATGCCATATCCAGTGGAAATGTTTGATAAACGGGTGGATACCTGTATTATTTATTCACCGAAGCATTTTTCAGATAGTGAAAAGCAAGAAATTGTGCAAAAAATGTCCCCCTATGTACGAAAAAATTTGCCAACCCGTACGAATGATTTGGATGGGAAAAAGCTAGCAGACGGCATTTTTGTTGCTCCAAATTATTCAAATGATAAATTAGAACAACATGTTATTGCATTAAATTCACCGTTTGAAGTTGAGATGCGTGGAAATGCTGAAAATAGGGGAACTTCCCGATTAAAACTTAGTACGGGAGAGGTGACTATATTTGAGGATTTTACATCAGTTGTAAAGAAAATTTTTCCACAAGAAGCTGAAAGAAAACAAAAAGATTTGAAAAAATTAATTGAAAATTTTGATATTTCATTAACTGAGTCTAAGTACGTATTAACACCCAAAAATGGTGTTGTAAGTCAAGAAGATTTGATTTCTTTGAAAAATTTAGGCTGTGTTAATCTAACAATACAAAAAAATCAAAATGGTGAATCCTCAGGTATAAGTCTTTCAGCTATTGTTGATAACCATCGTGGATTGGTTAGTTCGATTTTAAAACGCAAATCAAAGCAATTTCAAAAAGATGAAAAGCCGAACGTGGTTGTGCCAAAAGATGAGTTGCAAACCTCAGTGGATGATGTTCTCAATGCAAATGATATTTATCAAAATCCCGAAACGGGATTAGTTGGGTTTGTGCCCAAAAAAGGTGTTTCTCAAATGAAAGCTTATGAAACGCTTTCAAAATTAAAAGTGTTTGGGTTTTTACTTTCGTTAAGTGCACCACAAAAAGATGGGAGCAGACTTTTTGTTGCAGATCCAAAAGCAAAGGATTCTAAAAACGCAGCGATTATTGATATTTTGAAAAAACAATTGAATAAGGCTTCTAAATAGGTTTAAGCATTTTAAATTAAAAACATAAAAATTAATTTTTTGAATGTGGTGTTATGCTTTTAAGTATTTTTTTATGTATTTAACGAAATAGAAACCTGAAATACACCAAGCACAAATAGTGGTGAATGTGATGCTGATTGTTACAAATGGATATTTGAGAAAAAGCTCTTTATTATAGTGAAATGCTTTATAAAAAAGCAATATGGGCGAGCATTGCAACAAATATGTTGGTAAGATAAAATTTCTTGGTTTTGAAAAGAAGGGTTGCTTTGTAAATTTTGATAGCCATTTATTTTTTTTGCCAAGTGCGTCAGGTATTACTAGAAATTAGCACTCAAACAGAATAAAATGCCAACATGCCAAAAATTAGAAAAACATGTTCTTTTTTTTAATGCTTTTGCTTGGCAAAATAAACCAAAACTTACATAAAATCATACGATATTACCAATGAGTTAAAAAATGTTTTTTATAGCTTTTAATTCTATGATGATTTTAATTGTACGTTTTGATGTTTTTGTTTAATAGTTGTTTTTGTGTTTTAAATAAAAAATATTGACAAATTTAATAAGGTATGATATACTTAGTTAAATTTGCAACTTTAATGCTACAAAAAAGGGTTTTGAATGGAAAAAGAGGATACGTTGAAAGAACCACTTTCAT
Organism: Alphaproteobacteria bacterium; assembly: GCA_045532865.1. Classification (GTDB taxonomy): domain Bacteria; phylum Pseudomonadota; class Alphaproteobacteria; order CAAHEQ01; family UBA3637; genus RGIG4140. The sequence continues at coordinate 4,718 of JAZSGT010000064.1, read as the reverse complement.
CACAAGAGATATCGAGTATGACAAAAAAAATTTTGTCATACATTGATGGATGTATGGAGGAGTTGAGTCAAAAATCTTTTTCTAATCCTGTTGAAAAAATGCTTTATTTAGCTAAACATGGTTTTGCCTCTTTGTCAGATGATATTTTTAAACTTGTTAATCCAAATGAAGATTTATCCCTTATTGAAAAAGCTCATTATTCAAAAGAGGCGTTGATTGATGTTAATTTGTCTGATGAAGAAGGGGACACATTACTTCATTATTTAGCGACAAAGCATTATCGTTGCCCACTGAGTGAATATTTGTTAGCAAAAGGTGCTGATGCGAATTTGTTGAACCAAAAAGGTGAAACACCGTTGAAAAAAAATGCCTTTCGTTTAAATGGATATGCATATGATTTGATTCAAGCGACAAGTTTTGAAAATTTGAATAAAGTTTATCCTGATGGGGAAACAATTTTGACCACTTTTGTTCAAAAAGGTTGTTCTTGTAAGTTGGAAGAAATGACGTTTGTTCTTCAAAAGGCTGGGGTAGATTTAAATCAAGTGAATTTGAAAGGACATACACCTCTTTATTACCTTGCTAATCGTTTGATTGAAAGTGAAAAAGAGGGGAATGATAATTCCAATTTGAAACATGCTTTTTTATTTTTTGTTGAAAAAGGGGCTCTTTTTACACGAGAAGAAGTTTTAGAGCTTGATATTTTTAACTCATTGAAAGAAAAGGGTGTTCTTCTTTTAGGAGTGCCTTCAAATGAATTTAAAAATGAGCATGATCAAATGGGCAATTCGCCATTGCATAGGATGATTATTTCAGAGGCATTTAAACAACCTTATTGTGCTTTGAAGGATGCAAAAGGACGAGATTTAACCTTTAATTTAGTGGATAAATGTTTGGAAATGGCTTCAGTAAACGCTAAAAATAATTACCTTATTTTGCCAATGGATTTATTGGTTAAAAAAGGAGAAGTTAATTCTCCATTGGGTGAGTATTTGCGTGAAAAAGGGGGAAAATCTAGTGATGAGCGTGCTAATGATTTAGCGCAGCAGTTGGCAGATGCCAAAGGGGATAAGGATTTAGAAAATTTAATTTTTAGATATTATCAAGGTTTGGAATTAGGGAATAGCCATTTTAGAGAAAGTATGTATCTAGACCGTTTTTCATCACCGGAGGCATTGTTAGAAGAGATGTATGAAAATCGCTCAAAATCAAAACGTCAGTTGGAAGAAGAACGCTTGGCAAAAGAAAATCCGGGGAAAGATGCTTGTCAACTATATCTAGAAAGAAAGTATGGACGAAAAAGAGATGAGTTTTTCTAATGTATTGTTTTAATTATTATTTTTGTGCTTAATGGATGGATGTTTAGTTTAGGTGTAAAGTAAAAAGAGGAGAAAACAGGTGGAGGGTATTATGATAAATGCGATGGATAAAATTGTTGTTAGATTCGGGGCAAAAAGAATTAGTTTTGAAGAACGTATGGCTATTGAAAGGGCTAAGGTTAGATTAAAACAGCTTGAAAGTGATCCATCAATTTCTTGGATGAGTGTTATAAAGAAACAAAAAAAAGAGCTTCAAAAAATCATCAAGAAAGACTCTAAGTTTAAGGAATTGCCTTTGCGTGAATTTTTGAATTTAAAATTTAAAGATTTATCTCCTATGGAAAGGAAACTTCAAATCAGCCTTCAATTTTTGTATAAACAAAATCAAGAAACACCTTTATTTAAACAATTTCCTGACAGAGATGAACAATTATTTATTGATTGCACAACGGAAGCGATGATGTTGGCAGGGGGCTCTTTTTTTGGTGGGATGAATATGGTTGTTGTTGGAAATAAACTTATGAAAGAAAACGATTTGATTGAGATTCTTGCGCATGAATTAAAGCATGCAGAACAATGGATTAGTCCAGAGGAAACAGCAACATTTAATAATTATCAACATCATCAAATTTCATTTTTAAAAGAAGCACAAGCATACGCAACAGGGAAACATGCGAGATTTTTGTTTGAAAAAAGATTATATAATTCTTTGCAAAATGAAAATCCGGAATTTAAATTTCTTTTATCGTTGTTTGGAGAAGATAAAGGGATTGATGGTTTGATTGAATACACTTCCCCAAACCACATTGTGGACCATTTAAATTCCTTTTTTGATAAGGAAGAATACGTAAATACATACAAAGATACTTATGATGAAAGACATCCTATTTTGTTTTCAGATAAGGCGTTAACAAGAATCCCCTTAGTTTTTGGGATTGATAAAAAAGATGAAGTTAAGGTTTTAAATGTTTTGAAAAAACGTGTTCCAAAACAAGCCAGAACACCGGATAATCAATTTTTTCAAGCAATTGAAAATCAGCGATTTGATAAAATTGAACAACTTGCTTCAGTCAAAAATAAAGATGGGTCATACTTTGTATCGGATGAGATTTTTAGCCAATATTTAATGTGTGACTGCCATAATAATTTGAAACTATTTAAGGCAATGCTTAATACAGGGCGTGTTTCAGGGGATGATTTGAAAATTGTATTTATGAGTGTTTTTCATTTTTCTCCAGATGAAGAAATTACAGCAGGAGCCTTGCTTGAAAGGAGGAATATTTTTGATTTAGCTGTTGCAACAAAAGATAAAAAAGGACATTTTTTGATTTCAGCTGAAGATATTCAGGGCATTATTGATTTTTCTGAAGTGATGGAAAGTGAAAAAATAAAACCATTATTGGATCATGCCAATGCTTGTTTCAAAAAAAGAACAGTCCGAGTTAAAAAAAGAAAAAATGAGGGTAATAGCCCGGTTTAGATAAAAAAAAGAGGATTTTAAATCCTCTTTTTTTTATCAATGGGGTTTTATTGATTAAAAAGAATGTGCTTAATTTTGTGATGAATAGCATTATTTTCCAAAATAGGCTCGTTGAATAAAGAGGCGTGTTGTCCTTCAACAAAATAAAAAACGTTTTCGCCAGAATGATTCTTTTTTGTATATTCGCATTGGTTGGTCAGTCCCCCAGTTTCATGGTCGGCAAGGATGATAACAGTTGTTTTCTTGTTGTGCTTGGCAAATTCAATAGCTTTTTGAATAGCTTTATCAAAACGAACGAGAGCTTCTTGCATTTTTTCAAGATTATTGTGATGTGATTGTTTGTCAATTTCAGATTCTTCAACTATCATAAAAAATGGTTTTTCTTGTTTTTTGAGTGTATTTAAAACTTTTTCCACTTCTTCATCAATGTGTTGCACAGATTGAATGTTCATTTTTTTGCTTGCGATGGAAAAGTCTTGCTCAATTTTTTTTGTATTATAGCGTGAATCGGTGTGGGCATAAAAGGCTGATGGGGTAGCACCACTTGTTTTGTCTGTTGTTAAAATATGAGTTTCATATCCTTTTTGAGCGCTTATTTCTGCCAGTGTTGTGCAAGGTGTTTTATCGGGTTTGACACCAATGTATGAATTGTTTGTTTTGATGCCACAGGCATATGCTGTTGCCCCAGCAGCTGAGTCTGTAACGGGATTATCAGCAGAATATGTTTTTACTTCACCTTTTGGAGTGAGTGTGTTTAAAAAGAGGGAGTTTATTTTTTGTGTGCATTTGATGTGATTTTTTCCCATACCATCTCCAATCATTAAAATCACATTGTCAGCCAAAACAGTTGAGGGGAGGGATAAAATAAAACAAATTAAAAAAAATATTTTTTTCATCAGCGTATCCTTTCGGTTTGTTTTTTTTAATATAAAGAAGTTTTTTATTTTTATCAAAGTATTTGTAAAAAAAATATGATAACAAATGTTATCCTCTTTTAAATTTTTAAAACAAATTTATTGCTGTTTAAATTTAATGGTAGTAACTCCACCAGTGGAGCAGTCATCTACTTCCCCAATCATGCTTTTAGCAATACGACAAATTTCTTGATTGGAAAAAGTTGCAACAACGGTTACAGTTCCATCAGTATTATCCTAAAGAGAGTTCTTTTCCTTTTTGTAAAGCCCTTATTTTTGATTTGCATATATAAATTTGGCTGGGTTAAAGGGTTTGTTCATTGCTTTGGCAGAAAGATTGGCTGCATAGGCAATAGAAACATATTTGTTTGTTTAGCAAATAATTTTATGTGAAGGATAAAAAAAGGACAGCTGAAAAGCTGTCCTTTCTTAACCATTAATTCAAACAAATTAGCTTTGTTTGAAGTCGAGTGTTAATTCGAAATCACTTGCACCACAAACATTCTCTGTAGCTGTGATACCTAAGATTGAGCGAGCTGTTTCACAAACGCCTTGTGTTCCAAATCCAACTTTAACTTTAACTGTTCCATCACTATCAATAGAACCCATAGTGATAGATTCGCCACCTGTTGTATCGATGGTACCCAATTTTTGGTCTGAGAATATAACTTCTGTTGCAGAAATTGTTTTGCCCATAGCTGCGCCTGTTTGAACTGTTGAGTAAGCAATTGTTGCAAATTTTGAAGCTTTGTCAATCAAGTTGTTTGCACGGAAACGGTTCATTGAGAGCATGTAACCTGCAATACCACCAACTGATAAAACACCGATAATTGCCAAAACGCCGAGCATTTCAACCATTGAACGACCTGATTCTTGTTTTTTCATAATTTAGTCTCCTTATAATAATTAACTTTAACCCCACTCTCTGAGTAGAATCCCTAAGATAGTTGCCTATCTAAGAAGAGAATTTTCCCCTCCTAAAACCTATTGTTACATGAACTATAA
>JAZSGT010000004.1:0-7609 GCA_045532865.1 Alphaproteobacteria bacterium | reverse complement strand
AAAGAATCACGGATGAAGGTGTAGAGGTTGATTTAACAAGAACAGGTGGCAATTCAAGAAACGCTTAAGTTCTTGCGCATCAAAACAAAAACAACCATCCTATTTTAGGGTGGTTGTTTTTTTGTGTGGAAAAGTGTTAATCTTCACAGTTTATTATAGTCTACACATGATGGTTATATTATCTAACAGAACAACAAACTTGTCACAGTACATACATGGCTATAAAGCATAATTTTTCATGCCCTTATTGTGTTTTGTGCCATGTTTTGAAGACTCTTTTGAAATAGCGCTACATTTGGCATCATATTCTGAGTTATTACTATCTTGTGTCTTTTCTTAATTCCTCAGAATGCACAGTGTAACCTTGTACCTTATAATCAAATTGCAATATAATAAAGCAATTTCTCTTTTAAATACAGTGGATTAAGCCTATTATCTTGAGTGATTCTTCATCTGTAATTGAAGGCGTAACAATTCGCCTTGACGTTGTCGCAAAAGATCTTCTTCCATTTCTTTTTCAATTTCACTGAGTTCTCGGCGCAAGTCTTTGATAAGGTTATCACCTTTGGGCATATCATCAAAACTTTTCAAAAAGTTCTCTGCTTTTTCGGGGGAAGAAAGAATATCCATCAACAAATTTTGCTCTGACTTATCAAGCACGGCAAACAAATTTTTAAGTAGGTTTTTGCTCCCGTCATTTAATAATGTTGGAAAATCTTCCCCCAGCTTGTCGATTATTTCATTAAAAGAGGCTGTTTCGGGGTGTCCTTTATTTTCCAATTCGCTATTAACCATTTTGATTTGTCCAGCAAGGGTTGATACAATCAACTTGTCTTTTAAAGGGGTATTGTGTTCAATGCCAATTTCAGTTCCTTTTTGATGGACTGTTTGCACAAATTGAGCTTGAATTTTGGGATTTAATCGATGAAACCCCCATTTTGTCATTTGTTTGTTGATTGCACTGTTTTGATACGAACTGATGAGTTGATAGCCACTTTCTTTTGTTCCAAGACTTTTACCAAGGCAATTTTCCGTTCGGATAATGTTGTTTTTTTTCGTTGCTAAAAATGACTTAAATAAGTCGCAATAAAAGGGTAATTTCCCTTTTTGAGAAATTTTTTTTAAATAAGGACATTTTTTTGAGCAAAAATCTTCTTGTTTCATAAAAAAATTGTAGCATGAAAATAAAAAACCGTCAAAAGAAATCTCTTTTAACGGTTTTTTTTGTTTTGATTTTAAGATTAATCTTTAATTACATCTTCCAATTGAGCTTTGATTTGTCTTGGGTTTTCAATATTAGGGAAGAGTACTTTACCTGTTCCTGTGCCAGAAAAACACAGGTTGCCATAATCAAAAATACGACCAAAAATGGATTGTTTAATTTCAACGGATTCAATGCGTGAAATTTTAAGTTCTTCTGTGTGAACACTGATAATCCCAGCTCTAAAGACAACTCTTTTTGTTGTAACAGCCATTTCCATTAACCAAATTCTCAAAACAAAAATAAAGGCTGAAAAAACAAAAACAGCAATTGGTGTTGCGTAAATGATTTTAAAAATAGGGTAAACATCTTCATCTAAGCGAAAGAACAAAACAGTGCAAACAATTGCAAAAATCAAACACATGATTACAATGACATAGTTGATCCAGTGCAATTTAGGCGTTACCATAATTTTTTCATCTTTTGAAAGTGTGCTTGTAATGTATGACATAAAATAACCTCCTTAAATGTATATATACATATATTTTACCCCTATTTTAATTATCTGTCAATTAAAATAGGCGAGGGGAAATTTTAACACTTAAAAAATTTAATCAAAGATGTGATGATAATTTTCTCTTATGCTTATTTTTTTGTGTTTCAAATAACATGAGCAAACTTGATAGGCAAGACCTGCTGCAGCCATTAAAAAAACGGCATTTGTTTCTTTATTAACAGGGTTGCTTGCGGATAACTCAATTTTTTCACTTGGTGTTTTGATTTCTCTATCTAAATTGCTAAATTGCTCCAGTGAGTGGAAGAATATATATCCAATGCAGGCAAGGGCAACCAACTGTTGAACGCCAATCCATTTAATTTCTGGAGGGTTAAAACCATAGTCGCTTTTTTTGATTTTTTTGTTTTTATCAGTTAAATGACTTCCGTATAAACTAAGAGCAGCCCAAACAGCGCATAAGCCCATGCTAATTTTGCTTGTGGTTGGATCCATGAATACCTTCTCAATGTTATTTGCATTAGCTATGTGATCTAAATTTATAGAAGCTCTTGTTGCAACCAAAAGAGGGGGGATTAATTTTCCAATATGATAAAAACCTTCTATCAAATCAAGGGCAAGTTTATCAAGTTTATTTCCTAAGCTCATTGAGCTAGAGCCACTGCCAGAGCTTGTGATTGTCCAACCAGAACTGCCACTTGAAACGGTGTTTGTTGGTTTTTGTTTATTTCTGCGTTTGATTTCTTCTGCTATAATGGCATCTCGCTCTTTTTTAGCCAAATATCGAGCAGCTTCTTTTTCCTCTTCACTCATATTAGAATTATTGATTTCATCAAGTGCTCTGCTATAATTTTCATTTGCTGTATATATCATTTTTTTTTCCTTTTATTTAGTTTAATATTCTCGAATTCTAAGTTTTGCTTTTTTAATGCCAATGGCAGCTAGTTGATAGGCACAATATGCCCCTGAAACAACAAGCATTTCTTTTTTAAGCGTACTAGCATCAGTGTTTAATTTAAAAAAACTGTTATTTATAACGTAAGCAAAACAGAGCAGACTTCCAATATGAGCAGCTGTTAATCCTATAATTTTTGAATTCTCTTTTGGATTTGAACTGAAATACCCATATTCTTTATTTTCACCTGAATAATATTTGCTTAAGAAACGAAGGGCAATGCCAGTGCCACTGGCTGCAAGAGTGAGCCAATTTTCAATCTGAGTATTTGAATCACCTAGAACTGCTAAAAGAGCGTATAACCCTGTGAGTGTTGGTAGAATGTGGCTTGTGATTGGTGGGATGCTTTCTAAATCATAAGTTAGATATTTTTCATCTAAATCAGGAAACAAAGGTCCAGAATTTGTCTCTGAAGTATATGATATTGTATTACATTTTGGTTCTGGCTGGGGGGTAGGTTTTGGTTCAGGTGTTGCTGGATGACCCTCAATGGTGATAAACCTATTTTTAACAAGATAATTTTCTCTATCTTTTTCGCGTTGTTCATCACCTTCTTTTGTGTTTGGATATATCATTTTTTTCCTTATGCAGTGCTTTAATTTCTTGTTATAACTATATTATTTTTCAAATTAATTATATTTTGTTATATGTTTTTTTCTTAAGCTATATTTTGCTTTTTAGCCTGCTCACAGCCCAAGTTTTTGGTAAGGCTTGATAAGATGACGCTTCTTGTGAGAGGTATTGCATTGTTGTTTTGTTCTTGCTTATTAAAGGTGTTTGATTTTTTTATATTTGTGTTATCTAAAAGAACAATGTCGGTTTTGTGTGCTAATTTATTTGATAAATTAGGACTTGCTTGAGCAACATTTGAAAGAGCACCAACGGCACACATCAATCCAATGATGTAATAACCTGAGTTGAGCCAATAACCTGATGAATTTTGGTTTTTGTGTTTTTCTTCAAGCTCTTTTTCTTCCAGTTCTTCACGCTCTTTACGTTTTTTTTCTTCCAGTTCTTTACGTTCTTTTTCTTCTTGTTCCTCCCGTTCTTTTTTTTCACGCTCTTTACGTTCTTTTTCTTCAGCTTCTGCGTCGCGTCTTCTTTCTTCAGCTTCGGCTTCAGCTAAAATTTGCCAATATCTACTTTCGCTAATAGCTCCTAATTCCCGACGTAACAATGCGTCTTCTACCATAGCTTTTAAATCTAAATAATAACCCATATCTTTTTTAATTCCTTTTTGATGCTAAAGTAAAAAAAACCAACTACATCTTTTTAAAAGGTTGTAGTTGGTTTTAAAAATCAATTTTTGTGCTTGAATGAAAAAACAAAAAACACAACCTCTCCATAAAAGACAAGTTTTAACGTTAAAAAAGGTTTTTTGTTTAAAATTCTTCATGCATTTTTCTTTTCATAGATTTGTTTTTAGTTCTTAACATGTTCATTTGTTAAGTTTTTGCTAGCGTTTGTTATTACATTGTGTTTACTGATAAGAGTTGCTGTTTCGCTTTTAGATTGTTTGTTTTCAATTGGAGCTGAAAGAACTCTTTCAGGCTTGAGGTCTGGTGTATTTGAAATGGACTTTGCAACAGCTACACTTGTAAGACCTGTAAATATTGTCAACAAACCAACGATTAGACAGCCAGAATTTGAAGATCCATAATCAGAACTAGAATATCCATAGTTTTGTTGTTCTTGTTCTTTTTCTTTTTCTTTTTCTTTTCGACCTTCCATTGCAAATATGTAATCACGTGCGATCTGGGCATCGGCAAGTGCGTTGGCTTTTTCATATTCGTCCATATTTGAGTTTTCAATTTCTTCGCATTTTTTTTCATATTCACGTTGAGCAGTGTATCTCATGTTTTTGCTTTCCTATTATAATGTATTTATTTTATTAATTTTTTGTATGTTCACAACTAAGGTTTTTTGGAGTTATCACATTGTTTTTGCTAACAATGGCTGGTTTTTGAGGCTCAGCTTGTTTTGATGGTTCGTTATTTGAAAAATGTGTATTTGCAAGGCCAACACTTGCAAGTCCTGTGAATATACACATCAATCCAATGATACAACACCCTGAATTGCTCATGCGTTCATTATATCTTTGTAATCTTTTAGCTTCTTCTTGTTCAGCTTCAAATTTATCTTTACTTCGTTGATATTTTATACGTTCAATTTCATCTTCTAAATCACTCATGTTTTTCTCCTTTCATATTGTTGTTTATGGTGTTAGATTGTTGAATTGTTAGTTTTTAATATGTTCGCCAATCAAGTTTTTATGAGCAGTTGGTGTTACATTACTTTTGCTCACAAGCGTTGCTGGTTGAGGTTCAGGTTGCTTTACTTGAGCATTGTCTGACAAACTTTTTGCAAGGCCAACACTTGCAAGTCCTGTGAATACGCACATCAATCCAATGATGCAACAGCCTGAATTGCCTGTATAATTATTTGATGATCTGCTATTATGCTGTCTTTCAAGTTCTGCGTTGTGGTTTCTAATCCATTCTTGGCGATTAAATTCTTTTTCAACTTCATACATGGCATCGTATTTAGTTGAATCGTCTAAGCTTGAATTGCGAAGGGCATTCATTGTTTTTTCATATTCATATCTATTCATATCTGACATGTTTTTCTCCTTTTAAAAATAGTTTTTGGGTTAATTGTGATTTTTTTTCTTTGTTATCATTTGGTTAACTCTCTTATATAGTATATTGTTAATAATCTCTTGTCCTGCCAAAATGATTGTTAGTAGAGTTGTCAGCAAAAAGGCTTGATTTTGCCATTTTAATGCCAATGGCAGCCATCTGATAAACAAGGCAACTACCGGCAATAATAAGCGCTTCTTGATCAAGTTTTTCAAGTGTGTTTTTAGCTGTTTGAAGAGTTGACAATCTATCTGCGACAACAAGACCCAAACACACAAAAGTGGCAAAATGAGCCATGGTTAGCTTATTTATCTTTTTTTTGTCAGAAGTATCAATGTCGCTGGTATTAAGATTTTTATTTTCAGCAGATAGAAACTTGCTAAAAGAGCGCAAAGAAAAAGCTCCAGCGCTGAGTAAAAATGACATATAACTTGTCATTGATGCATGTATCCAATCTGAAGCTGCAATAGCAGAAATGGCGTATAATCCTGTTAATGTTGGCAAAATATGAGAAGTTATTGGGGTTAAACTTTCAGCATCTAAAGTAATGTCAGAATATTCACCTTTTTGCTGAGTAGGGTACCCCTTAACCTCATTTTCATACGGTGTATTGGCGATACAGCCCGAGGTTGTGTACTCATCAATATCCACGTCATGGTCAAAGTTTTTGTTCAAGAAGTCTTCTTGGTTTTTAATTTCTTTTTGAGATGTTTTTTTGTTCATTTGATTTATTCCTTATGATGATTCATAGATTCTGATTTTTTTGTTTTTTAAATAGCAAGAGCAGCCTTGATAGGCAAGGCCAGCTGCACTCACGATTAAAAGGGCATCTGTTTTTTGTTTAAGGGAAGGGTTGTGATCTAAAGATTCTATTGTGTTATAAAAAACAAAACCAAGACAAGCCAAAGCTGCAACTTGTTGTAATCTAACTAAGTTGAGTTTTGTTTTGTCAGGGTCTGAAATTTCAGAGAGCTCTTTGCCTTTGTAACTTAAATAAGTTCCAACCAAACTTAAAGCGCCCCAAGCAGCGCAACATCCTATGGCTATTTGAGGAGTTGCTGAAGCAATGTCAAATGAGAGTTTTTCAAAAACATTTAACTTTTCCACATCTTCTAATAAGTGTTTTTCAAAATCAATTTCCTTTTTAACACTTTCTATATTGCTAGCAGACATACATCCAAGTATACAAGGGGGAAGGAGCTTGGCAACAGGCGTAATTAATTTTGCAAGTACTTTGGCAGTATTTGTGAGGAATTCTTCTAACTTTTCATCAAAATCATCATCATTACTACTGCTTGAGGATGAAGGAACGTAGATAGTAGTTGAGCTACTTGTTGATGAAGATGAGTCGTTATTTTCTGCTCCTTTTTTTCTTCTTTCTGTTTCTATAACATAGCCAAGATGGTTATTTTCTGCATCTATTAAAGATTGTTTTTCATCATCAGGAAGGTCTGAGTTTCTAATGCTTTCGCAATTTCTGTCGTGGTTATGTCTGGCTGTGTATTCCATGGTTATTTCACTTTCATAAAGTTAATTTACTGTTTTGTGTTGAGTTATAAAAAAATTAGTTATCATATTCTTTGAGTTGTTGGAGGACTACTTTGAGCATCCTTGTTGGAACTTTTTTTAAATATATTTTGGTTGAATCATCTTTAAATCCATTTGAAATGACTTGATAGACAAGACTGAAACAGGCAAGCTTTAAAAAGTCTAGTGAAGAAAATTGGCCTTCTTTTACATCTGAGGAAAAATAAAAACTTCCTGCAAAAAGAAGAAAGGTAATTAATCTTGCAGCATCGTTTAGTTGAATATCTTTTTGATCTTCTTTATCTGGTTTAAGTTCAGGAAAACTTTTGGTCAGTTTTTTAATTCCTTTATTTTCAGCATCGCACTCACAGGTTCTGGCGTAGTAGTAGCCTGCAGAAGCAGCTAATGCTAAAAGTCCAAATGTGGTGTATTCATTTACATTAGATGCAGAGCAAACCACAAACGCAATGAGGGAGCTGACACCTAATATTCGGCTGGCAATTTTTTTAGGGACAAGATCTTTACAATTTTTTGAATGGTTGATGGAATACTCTATAACCATTTGTTTCTCGTTGTTAGGCAGTCTGTCATATGCAGTTTTTTTAGGTTGTGAAAATTTATATGGACCATGGGAAGATGTATTTGGGTAGGTATAGCAAATATCATCCCCATCATCTTCCTGGTTTTGTCTTAAACGCTCTTGTTTTTGTTTTTCCTCTTGTTGACGCCATTTTTCAGCTTGTTTGAAATTTTGTTTTTTTTCTTCTTCAAAC
>JAZSGT010000023.1:0-17215 GCA_045532865.1 Alphaproteobacteria bacterium | reverse complement strand
GTAATATATTAGTAACATTTGTTTTTTTGTCAAAAATTTAGTCAATTTAACAACAACAGTTTAAAAATAAAACAAAATTTTTTCTTAGGCAAAATTATCGCCAAAAAAATGAATTTTTCCCTATTAAAAAAGATTTATTTTCCTACCAATTCCACTTGGCAATATCTCTACTCAAAACATAATATAAACCCCAACCATGAACTTGAGCTTTCTCTCCAATTCCAATAAACTTAAAAATGGTTTCTCATTTTCCCAATTCGCACGAGAATCCTCCAAAGCTCGTTGCAAGAATACATCATTCTCATATGCTGCATATTCGCACTTGACATTTACATTCCTGTTAACTTCTGCAATCTTTTGTATTTATTCAATTTGTTAAGGTGTTGGCATTCTTGACATTAAGAATGTTTTACTTTCAAAAATAAATCCTTCGTCCTTCGGACCACCTTCGGCGTCTTTCGCTTCGCTCTCCAAACCCTCTTCTCGGATTCGCCCCCTTTCTACGCTCATAAAAAAAACCACCTTTCGGTGGCTTTTTTGGAGCGAGTGAAGGGAATCGAACCCTCGTCTTAAGCTTGGGAAGCTTCCGCTCTACCATTGAGCTACACTCGCTTAAGTAGGTTTATATTAATACAAAATAAACTCAAATGCAATATATTTTATAAAAAAATCTATTTTTATACTATTGCTTATTTTTTCAAAATAAACTACCATATTTGCAAATAAAAAATTCACAAAAAGAGGAAATATGAAAAATACAAATTTAAAACGTTTTTTAAAAAAAGCAATTTCATGGGCAGGACTCTTCTTTTTTGTTATTGCTGCTGTTATGCTTTATTTTCAATTGTCAAAATATCCTTTAGAAGATATAAAAAATGCATTATTTAATATTCCCTTAAAAAATTTGATATACGCTTGTATCGCCTCATTTTTAGGATATATTGCTCTTTCAACTTATGATTTTTTAGCCCTTAAATATATTAAAAGAAAATTAGAATCATGGAAATGGATTCTAGTTGGATTTATTGGATATGCTGTCAGCAATAATGCTGGTCATGCAATTGTTTCTGGTGGTGCTGTTCGCTATCGATTTTATACCAGATGGCGTTTTAAAGGAACTGAAATTGTCAGAATGGTTACATTTTCTGGTTTCACCTATTTAATCGCATGTTTCTTTTTAACTGTTATTGGCTACCTTTTAACCCCAGAGCATGCTTTTGGCTCAGCACAGGCATCACATATTACAACAGCTATTGTTGCTTTAGGTTCTTTTGTTGGTCTTGTAGGCTACTTTTTACTTTGTGCATTTTATAAAAAGCCAATCAAAATTGGAAAAATTGATCTAACAATGCCATCAATCAAAATGGCAACAGCTCAAACCCTTTTGGGAAGTTTTGACATTGTTTTGGCTTCTTTTGTGCTGTATTTTTGTTTAATTCCTTTTATTGAAATTCCTTTCGATATATTTATTGGGGTTTTTCTTGTAGCACAGGTTTTAGGTGTATTTAGTCAGGTACCTGGTGGTCTTGGCGTCTTTGAAGGACTCTTCCTTGCCATCTTACCATCCGAGGCAAATGCAGCTTATTTATTTGGTGCTTTAATTGCATATCGCATCATCTATTATGTTTTCCCTTTAATTTTATCTGGAATCGTCTTAATGCTTTACGAAGGACATTTAAAATACAAGAAGAAAAAATAACAACATTTGATTAAAAATAAAAACCAGCCATAAAATGACTGGTTTTTATTTTATAACTTCATTTGGATATATACCGTATAACACATCCCTTTTAACCCAACCTTTAATCTTTTTTTCTGCAAATTCAAACTCCAATTCACAAAACTCACTTTTTGCAGGACACTTTTCTATTTTTGCTAAAACATCTTTTGTCGCATAAGCTTTGATTTTAGATGAAATATCAGCTTTTTTAAACACATCTGCATCATTTTTCAATAAAACATAACGAACACCCGTGAGCATTCTTCGATGTACCCAACCACTTGTTCCATCAATTTCTCTAATTTGTCGCCAAAGCTCGTGTTCATCAATCACTTCAACAGGATAGTGCTTTTTCTTATAAACATATTTAATTGGATAACGACCCCCAGGGCCTGTTCTTAAATTAACCTCTCCCATTTTTAAAGAAACAAATCTTGGTATAGCCATTTGCTCTTGCGAAAGAACAGGACTTGTCAAAAGAAATGCTCCAACAAATATTAAAAGAGAGAATCTATTTTCCATCAGCTGATTTTACCCTTGAACGAATAGATTTTGTTACACGACGTTTGCTATCAACTGGCTTTAGCATTTCAGAAATTGTATCTTTTTCCGATTTTCCATCAATCCAAAAAACTTCTTCTGGTGTTTCACCTGTTTCTTCTGGACCATCAATTTCATTCCAACAAATTTGTTGTACAGGAACAAGCAAAAGTTCTGCTATAAAATCGCCCCTTTTAATAATTTGAGTTGCCCTACTTTCATTTTGTATTAGAATAAATAAAGGGCCTCTATCTGCAGGGTTCAAAATATGAGGCGCAGACATAACCAACAAGCCTTTATCTCTTACAAGTTCTGGTAATGATACAATTTGTCCACAAAAACCTTTTGGAACACCTATCGCAAAACCAACAGGAATATAAACTCGCTCACCTGCTTCCAACTTCAATCCATTTGGAATGGCTGCTTGTAAACGTAATCCAATATGATGTTGACTCTCATAAGTAGGTAAAGGCATTCCATGCCCATCTGCTGTTCTAACTATATGCAATTTAGGGATCATTTTTCATCCTTTTAATCGTAATGACAGTAAAAATTGTATTTTTATATCATATTGACACTAAGGTTTTGGAAAGTCAAGAAAAAATAAAATTTAAAACCCTTAAAAAAAGGGTACAAAAAAAGACTGATACCAAAAACTGCACCAGCCTTTTTTATTAAATAAAACTACTCTAGATCCATACTAAATCTACCAATTTTATATTTATATTTACCGACAGGTTTAAAGATAAGTGTGCCTTTAGCTGTTTTTTTCTCACATGTTGCTTCATATGTGCAAACGATAGAAGAACCAAACTTTGTTGCATGGTTATCTTTTAAATTTGCAATGCGTTCATACGAAACACATGATGGTTCTTTTTCAATTTTGCAAACCCCATGTGATTCTTTTAGCATTCCAAAAAATTTATTCATGTTATCAATTTTAATTTCCTTAACAAACAAATTGTTATTAGGATCAATTTTCCATTCAGAAATAACTTTAGAAAACTCATTCTTTGTCATATCTTTTACAACAGTTTCTCTTTTTAAAAGCCCCATATCTTTTGTTTCTAAAAGAGTATAATAACCAACAATTGATAAAATAATAATTGTTAATAATCCAATAATGATTTTTTTCATAAAAACCTCCTGACCGTAAATAATGTCTGATTCTAAGATAACACATCTTAGCAAAAATGCAATATTTATTTAAAAAGGAGCAGAAATTCTGCTCCTTTTCTTTTTTTTATGAAACCACTGTTTCTTTTTGCGCTTCTAAGATTTCTTTATCACGCTGTGAAGCAATTTGACGCAAGCGTTGCATTTGAGCACCCGTCCCTGCTGGGATTAATCGACCAACAATAACGTTTTCTTTTAACCCTAACAACTTGTCTCTACGACCTGCTGTTGCTGCTTCTGTTAAGACACGTGTTGTTTCTTGGAAGGAAGCTGCTGAAATAAATGAACTTGTTTGCAAGCTTGCTTTTGTAATACCAAGCAATACTGGAACAGCTGTTGCTGGACGTCCATTTAACTTCATTGCTTTTTCATTTTCAATTTGCAACACTTCTTTATCAACTTGTTCACCTGTTAATAATGTTGTATCACCAGCATCTGTTACTTCAAGACGTTGCATCATTTGACGAACAATAACTTCAATATGTTTGTCATTGATTTTAACCCCTTGCAAACGGTAAACAGCTTGAACTTCTTTAATAAGATAGTGAGCCAAAGCTTCAACACCCATAACACGTAAAATGTCATGTGGATCCAATGAACCTTCAACAAGCATGTCGCCTTTACGGACAATATCACCTTCATGAACAGCAATTGAACGTCCTTTTGGAATAAGGTATTCACGTCTTGTTTCACCATCATCACCAACAATCATAATACGGCGTTTTGTCTTAAAGTCGACCCCATATTCAATGCGTCCATCCATTTCTGCAATGATGGCAGCATCTTTTGGACAACGAGCTTCAAACAATTCAGCAACACGAGGCAAACCACCTGTAATATCGCGTGTTTTTGTACTTTCACGTGGCAATCTTGCCATAACGTCACCCATTTGAACTTTTTGACCATTTGACACGCTCACAACAGCATCAACTGGCAAATAGTAACGAGCTTCCATACCATTGCTAAATTTAAAGACTTCACCATTTTCATCTAATAAGACTAAGTGTGGTTTACGTTCTGTTTTAGATGTTGCTGGACGCATAACAACTTTAGATGTTAAACCTGTTGCATCATCAACAACTTCACGGACTGTTTCACCTTCAACTAAATCTTCATAGCGAACTGTACCTGTTTTATCAACAATGATAGGCATTGTATAAGGATCCCAATCAGCAATACGAGAACCTTTTGTAACCTTATCACCATTTTCAACCAACAATCTCGCACCGTATGGTAATTTATGACGAGCTTTTTCACGGTTGTTTGCATCTAATAATGAAACTTCACAGTTTCTTGCTAATACAATCTTATCACCTTTTGAGTCTGTAATAATATTGCAGTTTGAAATGCGAACCTTTGCATCAAAACCAACATCAATACTTGATTGTTCTGCACCACGTTGAGCAGCACCACCGATGTGGAATGTACGCATGGTGAGCTGTGTACCTGGTTCACCAATAGATTGTGCCGCAATAATACCAACAACTTCACCAAGGTTCACAGGTGTTCCTCGTGATAAGTCGCGTCCATAACAGCAACCACAAATACCATTTTCTGCTTCACATGTTAAAACAGAACGAATGCGAACAGATTCAACACCAACAGAGTCAATTTTTTCAACATCAACTTCGTCCATTAATTTGTTCTTAGGAACAATAATTTCGCCTGTTTCTGGGTTGATAATATCTTCAGCTGATGTACGACCTAAAATGCGTTCACCTGTTGTTGCAATGACATCACCACCCTCGATGATTGGTTGAATTGTAATGCCTTTATCTGTGCCACAGTCATCCATTGTAATAATAGCATCTTGTGCAACGTCAACCAAACGACGCGTCAAGTAACCTGAGTTAGCAGTTTTCAAAGCAGTATCGGCTAAACCTTTACGAGCACCGTGAGTGGAGTTAAAGTATTCCATAACTGTCAAACCTTCTTTAAAGTTTGAAGTAATTGGAGTTTCAATAATTTCTCCTGATGGTTTAGCCATCAAACCACGCATACCAGCAAGCTGACGCATCTGAGCAGCACTACCACGTGCACCTGAGTGAGCCATCATATAAACAGAGTTAACTGGTTTGCCAACTTCAGTTTTTGAAATTTCTTTCATCATGGCATCTGCAATTGCATCTGTACAAGAAGCCCAAGAGTCAACAACCTTATTGTATTTTTCAAGACGAGTAATCAAACCATCTTGATATTGACGTTCATATTCGGCTGTTTTCTTCTTTGTTTCTTCTAACAATGTTTTCTTTGCTTCTGGAACAATCAAATCATCTTTACCAATTGAAACACCTGATAAAGCAGCTTGACGATAACCTAAGCCCATAACACGGTCTGCAAAGATACATGTCTCTTTTTGACCACAGAAACGATAAACAGCATCAATAATATCTGAAACTTCTTTTTTACGAATCAAACGGTTCATTAAGCTAAATGGAATTTTACTGTTATCTGGCAAAATAGAAGCCAATTTTACACGACCTGGTGTTGTTTCAACAATCCGTGTGCGTTTTTGACCATCATCTTCCATAATTGTTAAACGAACTTTGATTTTTGCATGTAAAGAAACTTCTTTTTCAAACAAAGCATGTTCAATTTCTTGAGGACCAGAGAAGACCATGCCTTCCCCTTTTTCACCATCACGTTGCATTGAAAGATAATATAAACCTAAAATAATATCTTGTGTTGGCACAATAATTGGTTTACCACTTGCAGGTGATAAAATATTATTTGTACTCATCATCAAAACACGGGCTTCTAATTGAGCTTCTGTTGATAATGGAACGTGAACAGCCATTTGGTCACCGTCAAAGTCAGCGTTAAATGCTGTACAGACAAGTGGGTGTAATTGAATTGCTTTACCTTCAATCAAAACAGGTTCAAATGCTTGAATACCTAAACGGTGTAATGTAGGAGCACGGTTTAACAATACAGGATGTTCACGGATAACTTCTGACAAAATATCCCAAACTTCTGCTTTTTCTTTTTCAACCATCTTTTTAGCAGCTTTGATTGTTGATGCTAAACCACGCTGTTCTAATTTTGAATAGATAAATGGTTTAAAGAGTTCCAAAGCCATTCTCTTTGGCAACCCACATTGGTGTAACAACAATTCAGGACCAACTGTAATAACAGAACGACCAGAATAGTCAACACGTTTACCAAGCAAGTTTTGACGGAAACGACCTTGTTTACCTTTTAACATATCTGCCAAAGATTTTAATGGACGTTTATTAATACCTGCAACAGCACGACCTCTACGACCATTATCAAACAAAGCATCAACAGCCTCTTGCAACATACGTTTTTCGTTGCGAATAATGATTTCAGGAGCACGCAATTCTAACAATCTTTTCAAACGATTGTTTCTGTTAATAACACGGCGATACAAGTCGTTCAAATCAGATGTTGCAAAACGGCCACCATCTAATGGAACCAATGGTCTTAATTCAGGTGGAATAACTGGAAGAACATCTAAAACCATCCATTCTGGACGTGAACCTGATTCTAAAAATGCTTCAACCAATTTCAATTTTTTAACAATTTTTTTGCGTTTCATATCAGATGTTGTACCAATCAAATCTGCACGTAAATTTGCAGCTTCAGCAGCTAAATCGATTTGTGAAAGCATTTCTTTGATTGCTTCAGCACCGATACCAACACGGAAAGCATCTTCACCATATTCTTCTAAAGCAGTTTGATATTGTTCTTCTGTCAACAAATCATGTAATTTAAGAGATGTTAAACCTGGTTCGATAACAATATATTTTTCAAAATATAAAACAGCTTCCAAATTTTTAAGCATCATATCAAGCAATGTACCGATACGGCTAGGAAGTGATTTTAAGAACCAAATATGTGTTACTGGACATGCTAATTCAATATGTCCCATTCTTTCACGACGTACTTTTGAAAGTGTAACTTCAACACCGCACTTTTCACAAGTAATACCGCGATATTTCATTCTTTTATATTTACCACACAAACATTCGTAATCCTTAACAGGACCAAAAATTTTAGCACAGAATAAACCATCTTTTTCTGGTTTAAATGTACGGTAGTTAATTGTTTCAGGACGTGTCACTTCACCAAATGACCATGCTCTAATTTTTTCTGGTGACGCAATAGAAATGCGAATATCATCAAAAGATTGTGGTGATGCAACTTGTCCAAAAGTAGAAATTAATTCATTCATTGTTTTTACCTCTTCTATGCACTGAGAGGGAAGGAGTTACCTCCTCCCCTATGAAATTATTTATCGTTTTGGTTTAATTCAACATCCAAGCCTAAAGAACGCATTTCTTTAACAAGAACGTTAAATGATTCAGGAATACCTGCTTCAAAGTTATTATCGCCTCTGATAATTGTTTCATAAGCTTTAATACGACCTGAAACGTCATCAGATTTGATTGTAAGCATTTCCTGTAATGTGTAAGCAGCACCATAAGCTTCCAATGCCCACACTTCCATTTCACCAAATCTTTGACCACCGAATTGAGCCTTACCCCCGAGAGGTTGTTGTGTAACCAAAGAGTAAGGTCCAATTGAACGAGCGTGGATTTTCTCGTCAACTAAGTGGTGTAATTTTAACATATACATGTAACCGATAGTGACTTTTCTGTCAAAAGGTTCACCTGTTAAACCATCGTACAATGTAACTTGTCCAGAAGAATTCAATCCTGCCATTGTCAACATATTACCAATATCATCTTGATGAGCCCCATCAAATACTGGTGTTGCAATTGGTACACCCTTCTTCAAGTTTGTACTCATTGAAAGCAATGTTGCATCATCCATATTGGCGATTTTGTTATTGTATTCTCTTTCGCCATATACTTCTTTTAATTTTGCTTTCAAATCTTCAACTTTTGCATGGTTAGCTTTAACTTCATCAACAATTGAACCAATTTGACGACCAAGTTCACGACAAGCATAACCCAAGTGTGTTTCTAAAATTTGACCAACATTCATACGAGATGGCACACCAAGAGGATTTAAAACGATATCCATTGGACGACCTTCTTCTGTGTATGGCATGTCTTCAATTGGTAAAACACGTGAAACCACACCTTTGTTACCGTGACGACCAGACATTTTATCACCTGGTTGTAATTTACGTTTTGTTGCAATGAAAACTTTGACCTTTTTCAATTCACCAGCCATCATTTCATCACCACGTTGTAATTTTTCAACACGGTTTTCAAATTTTTCTTGAAGTTCTTTTTCTGCTTGATTGAGTGTTTCAATCAATTCTTCAATTTGTGTCATAACTGTATCATCAGCGATACTCATTTTTCGCAAATTGTAGTTTGCAACTTCTTTCAAATTTTCTTCAGTTAATACTGTGCCAGATTTGAAACCTTCTGCTTTAGCAACTTTTTGACCAATCATTAATGCACGAATACGATCGTAGAAACTGCCTTGTAAAATAGCTTTTTCGTCATCTCTATCTTTTGCTAAACGGCTAATTTCAGCTTGTTCAATAGCTAATGCACGTTCGTCTTTTTCAATACCACGGCGTGTAAAGACACGAACATCAATAACTGTACCAAAAACCCCTGGAGGAACACGTAATGAAGAATCACGAACATCTGCAGCTTTTTCACCAAAGATGGTCCGTAATAATTTTTCTTCAGGTGTCATGATTGTTTCACCTTTTGGTGTAACTTTACCAACCAAGATATCGCCAGCTTTAACTTCAGCACCAATGTAAACAATACCTGTTTCATCTAAGTTCTTTAAGCCTTCTTCACCAACGTTTGGAATATCACGTGTGATTTCTTCTTGACCTAATTTTGTGTCACGAGCAACCACTTCAAATTCTTCCAAGTGAATAGAGGTAAAGACGTCATCACGAGCAATACGTTCTGAAATCAAAATAGAGTCTTCGTAGTTGTAACCATTCCAAGGCATAAAGGCAACAAAAACGTTGCGACCTAAAGCCAATTCACCCAACTGTGTACATGGACCATCAGCGATAATATCACCTTTTTGAACAACTTCACCTGTTTTAACAAGTGGTTGTTGTGTCATACATGTACCTTGGTTTGAGCGTTGGAATTTTGCTAATGTGTAAATGTCAACACCTGCACTTGTTGTTGTCAATTCATCTGTTGCTTGAATAACAATACGTGAAGAGTCAACTTGTGTAACAATACCGGAGCGTTTTGCCGTAATTGCAGCTTTTGAATCTTTTGCAACAACAGCTTCCATACCTGTACCAACAAGAGGAGCTTCCACTTTTAACAATGGAACACCTTGTTTTTGCATGTTTGAACCCATCAAAGCACGGTTAGCGTCATCATTTTCCAAGAAAGGAATAAGTGATGCAGCAACTGAAACAACTTGCTTTGGAGAAACGTCAATCATATCAATTTCTTCAGGTTTTGCTTGCAAAACGTCTCCAGCACGTCGTGAAGTGATTAATTCTTCAGCAAATTCACCTTTTTCGTTTAATTTAGCATTAGCTTGAGCAATTGTATATTTTGCTTCTTCCATTGCTGACAAATAAACAACTTCGTCCGTTACTTTTCCATCAACAACTTTGCGATATGGACTTTCAATAAATCCATATTTGTTTACTTTTGCATAGCTTGCCAAAGAGTTAATCAAACCAATATTTTGACCTTCAGGTGATTCAATTGGACAAATACGACCATAATGTGTTGGATGAACGTCACGAACTTCCATACCTGCACGATCACGAGTCAAACCACCAGGACCCAATGCTGACAAACGGCGTTTATGTGTAATTTCTGACAATGGGTTGTTTTGATCCATAAATTGTGACAATTGTGAAGATGCAAAGAACTCACGAACAGCTGCTGATAATGGTTTTGCATTGATTAAATCATATGGCATAACAGAATCAATTTCGCTTGACGTCATTCTTTCACGAATCATTCTTTCCATACGGAGCAAACCTAACCGATATTGGTTTTCCATCAATTCACCAACTGAACGAACACGACGGTTACCAAGGTTATCAATATCATCGATTTGACCTTTTCCATCTTTTAATTCAACAAGTGTTTTTAAGATTTTTAAGATATCTTCTTTTCTTAAAACACGAACAGAATCAGGAACTTCATCTAATTCAATTCCTAATCTCAAATTCATTTTAACACGACCAACTGCTGATAAGTCATAACGTTCTAAATCAAAGAACATTCCACGGAACAATGCATCAGCTGTTTCAACAACAGGCAATTCACCTGGACGCATAATTTTGTAAATATCAATCAATGCTTCTTCACGTGTTGTGTTTTTGTCAGCAACAAGTGTGTTGCGAATATATGGACCAACATTGACATAATCAATGTGTAATACTGGAATTTCTTTGATTTTTAACTCGTTGATTTTTGCAAGATCATCTTCCGTGATTTCATCACCAGCTTCCATAACAACTTCGCCAGTTTTTTCATCAACGAAATCAACAGCTACAAAACGGCCAACTAATTCATCCATTGGAACAATGTATTCTTCAAGACCATCTTTTTTAAGCTTGTTGGCTTTTCCAAGATTTAATTTTTCACCAGCAGTCATAACAACTTCACCAGTTTTAGCGTTAATTAAATCATGTGTTAATTTAACACCTTTCATTTGAGCTGGAACAAAAGCCGTCTTCCAACCTTTTTTCTCTTTTTTGAACAATGTTTGTTCATAGAAGTAATTTAAAATTTCTTCTTTACTCATACCAAAAACTTCATCAGCATCAAGTTGTTCACCTGCTGCTAATTCAGCTCTACGAGCAATTGTTTCTTCACTATCTAATGCATATAATAATGATGAAACAGGTAATTTACGACGACGGTCAATACGAACATAAACTAAATCTTTAGCATCAAATTCAAAATCAATCCAAGAACCTCTGTATGGAATGATACGCGCTGCAAACAGATATTTACCCGATGAATGTGTTTCGCCATTATCATGGTCAAAAAATACACCTGGTGAACGATGCATTTGAGAAACAACAACACGTTCCGTACCGTTTACAATAAATGTACCTTTGTCTGTCATCAAAGGCAAATCACCCATATAAACATCTTGTTCTTTAATATCACGAATTGATCGTACACCTGTTGCAGCATCAACATCCCAAACAACCAATCTTAATGTTGCACGAACTGGTGCTGAATATGTTAAACTACGTTTTAAACATTCATCTACATCAAATTTTGGTGTATCTAATTCATATCTGATAAATTCTAAATCACCACGCCCTGCAAAATCATGAATTGGAAAAACAGATTTGAAAACTTCTTGCAAGCCTGTATCCGTTCTTTTATCAACAGGAACACCCCATTGTAAAAATTCTTTATAAGAACTTGTTTGAACATCAATAAGATTTGGCATTTCAACGACAGCGTCAATCTTACCAAAATTCTTACGAACTCTTCTACGATTGATTTCGGATTTTATCATATGTTCTTTTCCCCATTAGCTAATAATAATTTCCCGATTAACAGAATCGGAACCGATCTACTCAAGACCTGTCCATTTTATAACCAAAACCCAAAACCTTAAAATCGCAAAAAAGGTTCAAGCAATTTCTATATTTGCCATCACCTTTAACTTGATAAATTCTAATTGTTTTTGAGTTCTTTTTCATAAAATTGACAGGTCCTAAGTTCATATAAGTCTTTTGACTTCAAGAGGGTCGACGCCAATTTTAGAGTTGACGTGACCCACCCAAAGTAGTTTTAAATTGAAAATTATTTCAATTCAACTTTAGCACCAGCTGCTTCTAATTGTTTTTTGATTTTTTCAGCTTCGTCTTTAGAAACACCTTTTTTGAGTTCTTTTGGTGCACCTTCTACGAGGTCTTTAGCTTCTTTTAAGCCTAAACCTGTGATTGTACGAACTTCTTTAATTGCATTAATTTTGTTTGCACCACCGTCAACCAAAATTACATCAAATTCTGTTTTTTCTTCTGCAGCAGCTGCAGCACCAGCAGCAGCAACAGCAACAGGAGCAGCAGCTGAGACGCCCCATTTTTCTTCTAACATTTTTGATAATTCAGCAGCTTCCAAAATTGTTAAAGCTGATAATTCATCTACGATTTTGTTTAAATCAGTCATTTTATTCTCCATAATATCTTTCTAAATGTGTTTTCCACATGATTTTTTGTTTAACAGGTTTGACACGAATTAAGCAGCAGCTTGTTCTTTTTCTGAATAAGCTTTTGTAACCCGAGCCAATTGACCAGCAGGAGCCTGCAAGAGGCCAACCAACTTGCCACGAAGTTCGTCCAAAGAAGGAAGAGATGCTAAAGATTCGATTGTTTTAACATCAATTTTTTCTCCGTTCATAACCCCGCCGACAACTTCAAAGCGATCATTATTTTTAGCCATTTTAACAACTGCTTTTGCTGCTGAGATTGGATCTTCAGAATATGCTAAAGCTGTTGGTCCGACCATTAAATCAGAGATTGCTTCACAGGGAGTTCCTGCCAGAGCCAATTTTGTCAAACGGTTTTTTGTTACACGATAGTTGGCTCCGTCAGCACGAACGTTATTACGCAATTCTGTTGTTTCAGTCATTGAAATACCTTTGTTCAAGGCAACAACAACAAGAGCAGCTTTGTTAAAAACGTCTTTCATTTCGGAAATCAACTGTTGTTTCTCTTCACGTTTCACTTTCTTGTCTCCGTTCATAAAAAATAAAAGAATTATTCTTTTATTCTTTGTTTACACAAGAGTTTTTGATTTCTCAAAAACCCACACTATCCTGTCCAGAAACTTCACTCTTTCATTCCTTAAATGGAATAACTGATTTGTTTTCTGTCTGTGCTGGTGAAATGCTTTTCTTTAATTTTATCCCGTGATAAAAACCAACAGTCTTGGACAGGTTTGTCGCCCTTATTTAAAAGGGCGACATCAAATTCTTAAGCAACGCTTGAAACTGTTACCTTAACACCAACACCTTGTGTTGTGCTTAAAGCGACTTGTTTCAAGTATACACCTTTTGATGAAGCTGGCTTTAAAGCAACCAAAGCTTTAACAAAAGCTGCTGCGTTTTCTTGAATTTTATCAGCATCAAAACTGACTTTACCAATACCAGCATGGACAATACCAGCTGAGTCAACTCTAAATTGAACTTGACCAGCTTTTGCTGCTTTAACAGCTTCTGTCACATCCATAGTAACTGTGCCGAGTTTTGGATTTGGCATTAAGCCTTTTGGACCTAAAATCTTACCTAAACGTCCAACAACACCCATCATATCTGGAGTTGCAATCAAACGTTGAAAGTTGATTTTGCCTGCCATAATATCTTGCATTAAATCTTCGTCACCAACGATATCTGCGCCTGCTTTTTTAGCTTCTTCAGCTTTTGGACCTTTTGCAAAAACAGCAACAGATAATGTTTTACCTGTTCCATTTGGCAAAGAAACAGCGCCACGAATCATTTGATCTGATTGACGAGGATCAACACCTAAACTAACTGCGATATCAACTGTTTCATCAAATTTTGCTGTTGCATTATCTTTGATGAGTTTAACAGCTTCTTGAATATCGTAGACTTTTGAAGTATCAACAGCTTCGTAAGTTTTTCTTAATCTTTTACCGTATTTCATCTTCTTACTCCACTACTTCAATACCCATAGAACGAGCTTGACCTGCAACCATATCCATAGCTGCTTCAACTGTATGACAGTTCATATCTGGCATTTTTTCAGTTGCGATTTGTTTAACTTGTTCTTTTGTAATTTTTGCAACACTTTTACGACCTGGTTCTTTTGATGCACTCTTAACATTAGCTGCTTTTTTGATAAGATAGCTAACAGGAGGCAACTTTGTTTCAAATGAGAAAGTTCTATCTGCATAAGCCGTAATAATTACTGGAATAGGTGTACCTGGTTCCATTTTTTGAGTTTTTGCATTAAATGCTTTACAAAACTCCATAATATTTAAACCACGTTGACCCAAAGCAGGACCAACTGGTGGTGAAGGGTTTGCTTTACCAGCTTCAATTTGAAGTTTAATAAAGCCAATAACTTTTTTTGCCATTTTATACCTCTAAAAATATAACTCAATCCTATTTTTTAAAGTTTGTGGTGCGATAATGGCTTATCTACCACTCAAAAAAGGAAATACGGATTGACTTTTATCTCCTTTTTTATTTCAAACAAAAAGCCTTACGCTTTTTTAACTTGTGTATAATTCAATTCTAATGGTGTCAAACGACCAAAAATTGAAACTGAAACTTTTAAACGTTCTTTTTCTGCATCAACCTCTTCAACAACACCCGTAAATGATGCAAAAGGACCATCACAAACACAAACCTGTTCACCAACTTCATAAACAACTGCTGATTTTGGTTTTTCAACACCCTCTTTAACTTGATGCAAAATACGTTGAACTTCCGTTTCGGTCATTGGAACAGGTTTTTTACCACCCAAGAAACCCGTTACTTTTGGTGTTGAACTAACTAAATGCCATGTTTCCGGCGTCATTTCCATTTTCACCAATACATAACCTGGGAAAAACTTTCTTTCAGTTTCAACTTTGTTTCCATTACGAACACTTACAACATTTTCAGTTGGGACTAAAACATCTTCAACCTTATCCGTCATATTCTTTTTTTCTGCTTGCTCTTTAATAAATGCAGCGATTTTATTTTCAAAACCTGAATATGTATGAACAATATACCAACGATTAGCCATAAAAAATTAACCTCCCAAAACCATCTTTATGAGTTTGGCAAAAACCATATCAACAAGAAACAAAAATACAGAAATCGCAATGCTCATAAGAATAACAACCATTGATGCATACATTGTTTCCGATCTTGTTGGCCATGTAATCTTTGAAATTTCTTGTTTAACTTGACGAACAAATAGAGCTGGCGATGTTTTCATTTAACTTATCCTTTTCTAATTGGCAGGGGCGGCAGGGATCGAACCCGCGACCTTCGGTTTTGGAGACCGACGCTCTACCAGTTGAGCTACACCCCTTTAACACTTTACACATACAGAATCGATACATGTAAAGAAAGACAAGCTATAATACTCTTTTAATAGCAAAATGTCAAGAACTTTTTAAAATAATTTTATTATAGAAAGAGTTGTTTGATACAAACTCTAACATCGCTCTATTGTTATACTCTTTTTTGATGTAAATGCAACATTATTTTTTAAAATTTGTTTTTTATTATTTTCAGCCGATAAATCTAACAGTTTTGCAATTGCATGATTATACCACTCATTTTGACGGTATACACCTCGATCTTCTTTAGTGTCATAAAGTTGTCTAGCCGCTATTTTCAAATCTCTATGCGTAAATATATAATCAATCAAAAAACATCCCAATAATCCTATCCCTGTACAAGATATATTTCTCTCAGCATAATCCTTGTTTAATTTTTGAAAACAACGAATACATAAATCAACAGGTAAAGAAACCTGGTTTCTCATCACCCGTTTTTCTAATACTTGCACTTTTTGATAAATTTGTTTATCTTCCATTTGTGAGCGGGTCGATAACAAATCTTGTTTTTTAGACACAGTTTCTTTTAAAAAAGCTATGGCTTGACAACTTAATGAAAAAGCGTCTTCTCTGTTTTTTTTATACACAATTTTAACCTATTTAAATCCAAAAAAATGTTTCAGTTTTACCCAAATTGAAACCTTCTTAACATCATCTGATTTTTCACCTATATCATCAAAATCTTTAGATAATGTTTTCGCTTCAATAGCTAAACTAATTAATTCAGCAATTGAATTTTGCTCACGCTGAACATCTAAAAGTTCCTGATACTTCTTTTCAGCCATATTCCTAAAATAATCTTGAACAGTTCTTCCTGCAAAATCTTTCACATCTAAAAAAGCACCAGCATTAATTAACAGCTGAGCTTTTCTTTCATCACATTTTAAAGCAGAAATCATTAAAGGCGTTCTTCCATAAGAATCAACTGTATTAATTGTTTCAGAAAAACGTATCAAATAATTAAAACTGTCTTCATCATTATTTAAGATAGCCATTGAAAGATATGGTAAATCTCTATAAGCAACAACATCAACAGGAAAAAACAAATCTAATCTTGTTTGCTCATCAACAAAAGGAGCCTCAAAAATATCAACTTTCCGTTTCAATAAAAACGGAACCAATTGAGGCATTTTTAAGAAAGATAAACTTAAAAGTGTATATCCTCCAATTCGTTTATTAATATCAGCACCTCTTTCAATTAACAATTCTGCCAAATATGAATACTCATACAATCCTCGCTTAATAAAATAATAAAGTGATGAATTACCTTTTGAATCACAAATCGAAGCATCAGCCCCAGAATCCAACAAAGCTTTTGCAACATCAATCTGTCCACGATTAAGAGCTTGCAATAAAAATGTTTGCGCATTTTCATTTTCAATTCCTAAATAAGGCGTATTTACGTCAGAAATGTTTTTAATTAAAGAAAGCGCTTCAAGCGCTTGTCCATTTTCAATTGCAATCCATAACTTTTTTTTATCAAACATGCTTCCCTCACAAATTTTATTGAAAAATATCATACCATTACGATAATGTCAATATTTCAAAAATAAAATATCTCTAAAAACAAAATAAACTCATTTAGAACATCAAAATATATGTTTACACCCATAAATCCATCTTTACAAAAAAAACGTCTAAAATCGATTAAAAACAATTAATATATATTTTTTAAATAAAAAAAAGGCCCCTAGGATGAGTAGGGGCAAGGAGGGTAAAGGAGGGAGGAAGAGGGAGTGTAAGTGGACGAGTGTATAAAAGGTTCGGCAGTGACCTACTCTTCCGCAGC
>JAZSGT010000008.1:0-4220 GCA_045532865.1 Alphaproteobacteria bacterium | reverse complement strand
AAAAGGCCCCAAAAGGGACCTTTTTTTTATGGCTCCAGCGCTAGGGCTCGAACCTACGACCGATCGGGTAACAGCCGATTGCTCTACCACTGAGCTACGCTGGGACAATCTTTCTTGGAGGCCGGTACCGGAATTGAACCAGTATAAAAGGATTTGCAATCCTCTGCATAAGCCATTCTGCCAACCGGCCATCAAAGAATAATAACTATTTAACAAAAGTTTTTTTTGTTGTCAAGAAAAAAAATAAAATACTTGAAATTTTTTTTCCTATCGTATATCTTGTGATATCATAACACAACAAAAGAGGTGAAATATGTTCAAAAAAATAACAGGTTTAATGATTGTTTTATCTACGGTTTCAACAGCAGCATTGGCTTCAAATATTAATGAAGTTCTTTCTTACACATATGAAAATAGCTCCACAATCAGTGCTCAAAGAACTGGGTTAAAAGCAATGGATGAAAATGTTTCTAAAGCAAAAGCAGGATACCGTCCTTCTTTAGTCGGTAGTGGAAGTGTTGGAAGAAGCTATATTAAGAATGAATACGATTCGCAATCTGCTTCACCTGTACAAGAAAAATATCAAGATCCAGCCTCTTTATCTGTTTCTTTTATTCAACCTGTTTTTTCTGGTCTTTCAACATACAACACAGTAGAAGCTACTAAACAACAAGTGAAAGCTGAAAGAGAAAATTTAGCCAATACAGAACAAAGCATTTTATTAGATGCTGCAGCCGTTTATATGGATGTTTTAAGAGATAGAGCCGTTTTAGAACTTCAAATTAATAATGAAAAAGTGTTAAAAGAACATTTGGATTCATATAAAAAACGTTTTGAAGCAGGGGAATTAACAAGAACAGATGTTGCGCAATCTGAAGCAAGATTATCTGGGGCTACGGCTGCTAGAATTGCAGCTGAAGGGAATTTAAAAGTTTCAAATGCGAACTTTACAGATGTAACAGGTTTAGACCCCAAAAAAGTTGTTAAAGATGTAACAGCTTCTTCCATTGATTTACCAAAAACATTAAAAGAGGCTTTAAGTCTTGCTCAAAATAAGAACCCTCAAATCAAAGCAATTGATTATGCTCAAAAAGCGGCAGAAAAAACTGTATCAGCTAAAAAAGGGGCTTTATCTCCAAGTGTTGATGTTAGAGCTACAGCTTCAAAAGGGCAAGAAAATAATTTAACAAGACGCAATGACACGTGGCAAGTAACAGCAAATATGACTGTTCCTCTTTATCAATCAGGCGCTGAATATGCTGACATTAGACAAGCAAAACATACAGCCAATCAATATCGTATTTTGGCAAGAAAAATCCGTTCAGATGTTGAAGCTGAAACAATTCGTGCTTGGGAAAATTATACAGCAACAAAAGCTCAAATTAAGTCTATTAAGTCTCAAATTAAAGCATCAAAAATTGCATTAGATGGCGTTATTAGAGAAGCAAAAGTTGGTTCTCGTACGGTTTTGGATGTTTTAGATGCTGAACAAGAGCATTTGGATAATCAAGTCACATTGGTTAAAACACATCGTGATGAAATTGTTGCTGCCTATTCCTTGTTAATGGCTACTGGCAAGATGAACCCAACGGATTTAAAATTAGCTGTTACAACTTATGATCCAACAGCATATTATGAAGCTATTAAGAACAAATGGATTGGATATTCTACCGATTATTAATAAGGAGGTTAAATGCAAGAAGAAGAACTCTCTGTAAGTGAAATTCTCTCTTCCATCAAACAAGTTCTTTCAAAAGAGGCCGAAGCCTTGAGTAACAAAGTTGAAAAACCTGTTACTCCTTTGAGGAAAGAGCTTATATCCAACAAGGAAGAGACACCTACACCAGTTTTGGAATTAACCCCAACAATGCGTGTTCAAAATGAATCTCTTCTTTCAACATCAACAACGCTTAAAACACAAGCTGCACTTGAAAAGTTGAATCAAATTAAAGGAATTCATGCAAATGTGGACTTGGAAAGAGAAGTAAAACCTCTTTTGGTTGATTGGTTAGATAAGCATTTGCCAGAAATTGTTGAACGGATTGTTTCTCAAGAGGTTAAAAAGATAATTTATTCTAAATAAAAAAAAGATCCCACAATGAGTATGGGGTCTTTTTTTATAGAAAAATATCTTATTAATTTTAATTATCTTTTAAGTGTTTTTGCAACTGTTAAAACATAAACAGCTTTAGCACCAGCTTCTTTGAGAGTTTTGGCACAATTATTTACTGTTGATCCTGTTGTGAATACATCATCAATTAATAGGATACTTTTATTTTGAATTTTTTGAGGATATTTAACGCAAAAAGCTCCTTTAACATTTTTGTTTCTTTCAATAAGAGTTTTATTTTCTTGCACTTCAGTAAAACGTGATCTTATCAAATTATTAGATGAATATAAAAGATTTGTTTTTTTAGCAAGTAGACGCGCTAACAGGTCAGCTTGATTATATTTTCGTTTTAACTTACGACGCCAATGCATTGGAACGGGCATAATTATATCTGTTTTTAAAAAAAGTTCATCTCCTGCTTGATATAACAATTCAACAAGAGGGTAAGCATATTCCATGCGATCTGCGTATTTTAATTTTAAAATACAACTTTTTGAAACACTATCATATATAAAAACAGCTCTTGCAAGGTCGTAAATGGGCCTTTTTTTTAAGCAGTCTGAACAGAGTAATTTTTCACCAGGGGCATCAACATGCAAAGGAAGAGCACACCTGTAGCAAAATGGTTTTTTGATAAAAGATATCTGATGAAAACATTTACCACAAAAAAGATTTGTTGGTTCAATTGTTTTATTACAACAAGGACAGGTTGATGGAAAAATAAAATCCGTCACATTTTTAGTAATTGATGAAAGAAATAATCCGATTTGACTTGTAATTTTCATGGAGTTATACTACGTTAAAATAAAGTGAAAGGCAAGCAAAAATGGTAAAAAAAATATTCAAATATCCTAATGGAAAAAAGATTTCATATTTAATAAATAATAAAAATGCTGATGTTTTTCTTGTTTATTTGCATGGATTACTTTCTTCAAAATCAAGTGAGAAAGGAAAACAAATTTTAGCCTATGCAAAAAAGAAAAAACTCGGCTTTTTATCAGTGGATTATACATCGCATGGCGAATCGGATGGGGAACAAACAGAGTTTAGAGTAGGGCAATGCTTAAAAGATGTTATTTCGGTGATAGAGCAGGAGCTAAAAAACAAACCTCTTATTCTTGTTGGAAGTTCATTAGGGGGATGGTTATCACTTTTGCTTGCAGAACAAAAAAAAGAGCAGGTAAAAGGGATTATGACTTTAGCAGTTGCTGCTGATTTTACAAAATTGGTGTGGGAATATATGTTTAATGAAGAAACTCGCAGCTTTTTAAAATCTGGCAATATCTTAGGTCCTTCTCTTGAAACAAAAGGGCATTGTTTTACTTATCAAATGTTTGAAGAGGCTGAAATGCATTGTCTTTTGCACCGACAAATCAATTATAATGGCCCTTGTTTACTTGTTCATGGGGATAAAGATGATGTTATTCCCTACCAAAATTCATTTAATGTTATGCATGCCTTAACGTCATCTAAAGTTTCTATTCAAATCATTAAAAATGAACACCATTTGTTACAAGGTTATAATTTATCTTGTGGACTTGATTTTTTAATGACTCAAATATAAAAAGGAGCATCAATGATTGAAAAAAGTATTCTAAAACGAGGTGGCATCTTATTTTTTTTATTGGCAATTATTTTTGCAATTCCTTACACAACCAGAGGGTTTATGACGTTTGATCGAATGAACTGGTATAACTCATTGCCATTGTCAAGCTTAACTCCACCTGATTGGGTGTTTCCAATTGTTTGGACTATTTTATACTTTTTGATGGCAATTTCAGCCTTTTTGGTATGGGGAAAAACATCACCTAGATATTTTGTTTTGCAACTCATTACAAATGGATTGTGGCCATTCTTGTTTTTTTATCTTCACAATCCAACAGCAGCTTTAATTGATATTTTATTTATGATTGTTTTTGTTTGTCTGACAATCAAAACATTTTATAAAGCATCAAAAATGGCAGCCTACTTACTTATACCTCTTTTGTGTTGGATATTGTTTGCCTGCTACTTAAATGCTTATATTGTTTTTCATTTAATAGGTAAATAGTTAGATTTTAGAAGCGTAATTTCATTTTTATACCCATCCAGTTCATTGGGAGTTTCAAGC
>JAZSGT010000009.1:0-11793 GCA_045532865.1 Alphaproteobacteria bacterium | reverse complement strand
TTTTTCATAAAAATGTATGATTTTTTATTAATTTTTGTTTAACATATTGAAAAATAATAAGAAATTTGAAAAATGCAAAAAAGATAAAAAAGTCCATTTTTTTTTGTTTTTTTTATAAAAAAAGTGGAAAAGAGCCTTTCTTTCCCACTTTTTTAGTGTTTTTTAGATTTATTTTTTTGTTTTTGAAGTCGTTTTTTTAGGTTTTGTTTCTGTTTTTTTTGCGATAGGTGTTGTTTTTTTTACCAATGCATGTTGCAAAACAGTTAACGCTTCTTCAACAGGAATAATCTTTAATCCTTCTTTAACATTGTCTGGGATTTCTTCCAAATCCTTAACATTTTCTTTTGGAATGATAACTGTTTTAATCCCTGCACGCAAAGCTGCAAGAAGTTTTTCTTTTAATCCTCCGATAGGTAAGACACGTCCACGTAAAGTGATTTCACCTGTCATAGCGATATCTTTTCGAACCTTAATGCCTGTGAATGCTGAAACAAGAGATGTCATCATGGTAATACCTGCTGATGGGCCATCTTTTGGTGTTGCACCTTCTGGTACGTGAACGTGAATATCATTCTTTTCGAACAATTCATTTTCAATGCCAAATTCTTGGGCGTGAGCTCGAATGAATGAAAGAGCTGCTTCGACAGATTCTTTCATCACGTCCCCTAATTGACCTGTTAAACGAATATTACCTTTCCCTGGAACGATAACAGCTTCAATGGATAAAATATCGCCACCAACTTCTGTCCATGCAAGACCTGTGGTTGTTCCAATTTGATCATCTTTTTCAACAACGCCATAATTGAATTTTTCAACACCGGAGTATTTTTTGAGATTTTTGGGTGTAACCGTAATTGATTTGATGTTTTCAAGTTGAATTTCCTTGAGTGCTTTTCGAGCAATTTTGGCGATTTCTCTTTCAAGGTTACGAACACCAGATTCTCTTGTATAACAACGAATGAGTTGAACAATGGCTTCATCAGAAATTTTAAGTTCTTTTTGAGTGATGCCTGTTAACTCGAATTGTTTTTGGATGAGATGGCGTTTTGCAATTTGAAGTTTTTCATCCTCTGTATAACCAGATAAATGAATAATTTCCATTCTATCTTTCAGAGGGCGAGGCATATTCAAAGAGTTCGCTGTTGTGATGAACATAACATTTGATAAGTCATAATCAACTTCAATATAATTGTCATTGAAAGTTGTGTTTTGCTCAGGGTCTAATACTTCCAAAAGCGCAGAGGAGGGATCGCCTCTGTGATCGTTGGCAAGTTTATCAATTTCATCTAATAAAAAGAGGGGATTGACTGTTTTTGCTTTTTTCATCCCTTGGATGATTTTCCCAGGCATAGCACCAATATAGGTGCGTCTGTGACCTCTAATTTCAGATTCGTCATGCATACCACCTAAAGCTGCACGGACAAATTTACGCCCTGTTGCTCTGGCAATGGATTGTCCTAAAGATGTTTTACCCACACCCGGAGGGCCAACAAAACAAAGAATGGAGCCTTTGAGGCAATTTGTGCGTTTTTGAACGGCTAAAAATTCTAAAATCCGTTCTTTGACTTTTTCCAATCCATAGTGGTCTTCATCTAAAATACGTTGTGCTTCAATTAAATCTGTTTGAAGTGTTGATTTTTTGCGCCATGGAATCGCTGTCAGCCAGTCAAGATAGTTGCGCACAACGGTTGTTTCTGCACTCATCGGCCCCATCATTTGAAGCTTTTTAAGTTCTGATAAAGCTTTTTCTCTTGCTTCTTTGGGCATGCCGGCTTTTTTGATTTTCTTTTCAAGTGTTTTAATTTCGCCACCATCTTCTGAATCGCCTAATTCTTTTTGAATGGCTTTCATTTGTTCGTTCAAATAATATTCACGATGGCTTTTTTCCATTTGTCGTTTCACGCGTTTTCTAATTTTTCTTTCGACTTGTAAAACGCCAATTTCTTTTTCCATCGCTTGATAAAGTGCTTCTAATCTTTTGCTAACAGAATCAATTTCTAAAATCTTTTGTTTTTCTTCAACTTTAAGAGATAAGTGTGTTGCTACAATGTCAGCAAATTTTTCAGGTTCCTTGATTTGAGAGATTGCAACTAAAACTTCAGGTCCAATGCGCTTATTTAAACGAACATAATTTTCAAACTGAATGGCAACTGAACGGTTGAGCGCTTCAATTTCAGTTTCTTTGTCCACAATATCTGGAAGAAGTTCTGCATGTGCTTCAAAAAAGCTTGTATTTTGTGTGAAATCGACAATTTTTGCCCGACAAACGCCTTCAATTAAAATTTTAACTGTTCCGTCAGGAAGTTTGAGAAGTTGTAAAATGTTGGCTAATGTACCTATTTTGTAAAGATCACCAATATAGGGATTGTCAACAAGGGCGTCTGTTTGTGCAACAAGTAGAATTTGCTTGTTTGTTGTCATTGCATTTTCAAGGGCTGCAATGGATTTATCTCTGCCTACAAATAGGGGGACAACAACGTGTGGAAAAACGATAATGTCACGCAATGGTAAAACGGGATATAATCCATCAATCATTTCTGAAGTATTCATGCTTCCTCTCTTCATCTGGTTATTCAGTTTTCTAAAAAACAGATTTATTTACTTTGTTTAGATAGGCGTTAAATAAATAAAATACACCAACTCAATGGTCTTGTTTTTTCTTTTTATACAAAAAAAGGAGTGATTTTTTATCACTCCTTGAATTTGTTAACTTTTTGTTAATTCTTGTTTGCTTTTTTTGACAAATTTTGGTTTTTTCTCTCCCAAGACACTTTCCTTGTCAATAATGACTTCTTTCACATCTTTTTGATCAGGAAGTGTGTACATAACATCTTGTAACAAGTTTTCCATAATGGAACGTAATCCTCTGGCGCCTGTTTTGCGTTCAATTGCTTTTTGGGCAATGGCTTTATAGGCTTCGTCAGTTACGGTTAATTCGACATTATCCATTTTACAAAGTGTTTGATATTGTTTAACAAGAGCGTTTTTGGGTTCTTTTAGAATAGAGATGAGTGCTTCTTCATCTAGTTCTTCTAGGCTTACAATAACAGGTAAACGTCCAATGAATTCAGGAATTAAACCAAATTTCAATAAATCATCTGGTTGTAATTTTTCGAGTAATTCTGAAATGTTTTGTTCTTCCCCTGATTTTGTTTCGGCTCCAAATCCAATGGAGTAGGCTGCTTCTCTTCTTGCAATAACTTTTTCAATCCCAGCAAAAGCGCCCCCACAAATAAAGAGGATATTTTGAGTATTTACTTTGATATATTCTTGATTTGGATGTTTGCGTCCACCTTGTGGTGGAAGAGAGGCAACAGTTCCTTCAATCATTTTAAGTAAGGCTTGTTGAACGCCTTCGCCAGAAACATCTCTGGTGATGGATGGTCCGTCAGATTTACGTGCAATCTTATCAATTTCGTCAATGTAGATAATGCCTCGTTCTGCTTTTTCAACATCATAATTGGCGTTTTGTAAGAGTTTTAAAACAACATTTTCAACGTCTTCACCAACATAACCAGCCTCGGTTAATGTGGTTGCATCTGCAATTGCAAATGGTACATTTAAAACTTTTGCAAGGGTTTTTGCTAAAAGTGTTTTTCCGCTTCCAGTTGGCCCTAAGAAAAGAACGTTTGATTTTTCAATTTCAACACTGTCTTTGTCTTTTCCAGCAAGTAATCTTTTATAGTGATTGTAGACAGCAACGGCTAAAGCTTTTTTTGCCTTATGTTGACCAATAACATATTCATCTAAAAATTGATGAATTTGCTTAGGTGACTTCAATGTTAAAGAAAGTTCAGTGTTCTCTGCTTTTTCTTTTGCATCTTTATCTTCATCTAATACACTTTTGCACAATTCAATACATTCATCACAAATAAAGACGGTTTTTGTTTTTCCATCTTCCATTTTTTGTGGTTTTCCAGCAATAAGGCGATTGACTTCATTTTGTGTTTTGTTACAAAAGGAGCATTTTAAATCAGTTGAATTAGGCATATCATTTTTAATCATCTATTTCTCCGGTTTTGTAATAACTTCATCAATTAAGCCAAATTCTTTTGCTTCGTATGCCGTCATAAAATTATCTCTTTCCATGGCTTGTTCAATAACAGATAAGGGTTTGCCTGTTTGTTCAACATAGATCTGATTTAAACGAGCTTTGATAGATAAAATTTCTTTGGCGTGAATTTCAATGTCAGTTGCTTGACCTTGAAATCCACCAGAAGGTTGGTGAATCATCACACGTGAATTTGGAAGGGCAAAGCGTCTGCCTTTTGCACCACAACATAATAACAAACTCCCCATTGAGGCAGCTTGTCCCATCACGACTGTTGAAACTGGACATTTAATGTAATTCATTGTGTCCAAAATAGCAAGGCCGGATGTGACAACGCCTCCTGGTGAGTTGATATAAAAAGAAATTTCTTTTTTTGCGTTTTCAGCTTCTAAAAATAAAAGTTGAGCACAGATTAAACTGGCAACATCATCATTGACTTGTCCTGTTAAAAAGATAATTCTTTCTTTTAATAATCTGGAATAGATATCAAAAGCTCTTTCTCCACGACCTGTTTGTTCAATGACGGTTGGCACGAGTGTGTTTACCATAGGTGTCATAAAATCTGTATAACGCATGTTAAAAACTCCTTGTTGTGTTGTCGTTATTTTTTGTCAGGGTTGTAAGCGTATAATTCATCAGCAGATAATGCTTCTTCATTTACTTTTACAACTGTTAAAACATGATCAACGACTTTTTCTTCAAACAATGGGGCTCTTAAACCATCCAATGCTTGTGGATTTTTTTGATAGTATTCAAAGACGACTTTTTCTTGTCCTGGATATCTACGAGCTTCAGCCATAACTGCTTTTGTTAAATCATCTTGTGTAAGAGTGATTTTGTTTTCGTTTGCAATTTCAGCTAACAAAAGACCTAAACGAACACGGCGTTCAGCGATTTTGCGATATTCAGTTTTTAAATCATCTTCTGATTTTGCTTTTTCTTCTTCATCTAATTGATTGTTCTTTTTAGCTTCTTCAAATTGTTTCCAAATTGAATCAAATTCTAAATCAACCATACCTTGTGGAACTTCAAAAGAATGTGAGTCTGAAAGAGCGTCTAATAAAGCGCGTTTTGTGTGCATGCGTGCAATATTAGCATATTCTTTATCTAACTCAGTTTTAATCATTTCTTTTAACTTTTCAAGTGATTCGCTGCCAAACATTTTGGCAAATTCATCATTGATTTCAGGTGTTGACATTTTGCGCAATTCTTTAATGACAACTTTGAAAAGAGCTTTTTTGCCAGCCAAGTCTTTTGCATGGTAAGTTTCTGGGAATGTAACATTTACATCAACTTCTTCGCCAATGTTTTTGCCTGTTAATTGTTCTTCAAATCCTGGAATGAATGTGTTTGAGCCAAGAGCGAGGTAGTAGTCTTTGCCTTTGCCACCTTTGAATTCTTCACCATCAATTGTACCTGTGAAGTCAATAACAATCACATCATCTGTTTTTGTTTCACGTTTTTCATCACAAGGAACAGTTGTTTTTTTAGCATTTGCTAATTTTTCTAAAGCAGCGTTGATTTCTTTATCAGTTGCAGTAGCAACTAATTTTTTAACTTCTAATTTTGTTAAATCAGCTGGTTTAATTTCTGGAAGGGCTTCAACATCCATTTTAAATTCGATATCTTTGCCATCTTCAAATGTTGTTAATTCGATTTTTGGACGCAATGCTGGGCGAATTTTATTTTCTTCTAAAGTTTTTGTTGCTCTTTCTTGAATCAAATCATCAAGAACTTCACCTTTAACAGCATTTTCATATTTTGTTTTAATAAGGTTCATAGGGGCTTGACCTGGACGGAAGCCTTGAATTTTAGCTTCTTTGCGAACTTCTTCTAACTTAGCTGTGATTTTGTCTTGAAAATCTTGTGCGCTAATCACAACAGTGAAAGAATGAGCTAACTTTGTTTTTGTCATTTCTTAATTCCTCTTTATATCTAACTATAATTGGTGCGGATGAAGAGACTCGAACTCCCACGCCTCTCGGCAACGGCTTCTAAGACCGTCGTGTCTACCATTCCACCACATCCGCATATATAATATCTTGAAAAATAAGATAAAATTATATTTTAATGCTTGTGATACTTTTGCATTTTTTTATTTGCAATAGTCTATATAACATATCTTTGATAAAAAAGAAAGTGTTTTTTGCTCGTTTTTTAAAATAAAAAAGATAATTTTCTTGAAAAAATAACTTTTTTTGACTATAATTGCGCCACTTGTTTTGACATTGTAAAGATTTATGAAAGAGAAGCTTATGCCTAATAATTTGACTGAAATTACATCTAAAAGACGCACTTTTGCGATTATTTCTCACCCTGACGCTGGTAAAACAACTTTAACTGAAAAACTCTTGCTTTTTGGTGGTGCAATTAATCAAGCTGGGGCTGTAAAAGCGCGTGGTGAAAATAGACGTGCTCATTCTGACTGGATGAAGGTGGAGCAAGAAAGGGGGATTTCGGTTGCCTCTTCAGTAATGAGTTTTGAATATGGTGGATGTTCATTTAACTTATTGGATACGCCTGGGCATGAAGACTTTTCTGAAGATACATATCGTGTTTTAACGGCTGTTGATTCGGCTGTGATGGTGATTGATAGTGCAAAAGGAATTGAGGCTCAAACAAAAAAATTGTTTGAAGTGTGTCGTTTGCGTGATATCCCAATTATTACATTTATTAATAAGCTTGACCGTGATGGGCATGAGCCCTTTAAACTCTTGGAAGAGATTGAGCAGACTTTGGCGTTGGATGTGTCGCCTGCTTCTTGGCCAATTGGGATGGGTCGTGATTTTAAAGGCTGTTATGATTTGTTAAATGACAGACTTTGTTTGTTTGAAAAAGGGGTGAACAAATCTGTTTTACCACAAGAGGCGGCTGAAATTAAGGGTCTTGATGATGAAAAACTTTCTAAAGTTTTGCCGTTAGATTTAATTGAAACATTGAAGGATGAAGTTGAAATGGCAAAAGGGCTTTGTCCTGAATTTGACAAAGAGGCTTATTTAGAAGGGTCGATGACGCCGGTCTTTTTTGGCTCTGCTGTTAATAATTTTGGAGTAAAAGAGTTGTTAGATGCTCTTGTGAAATTTGCTCCTTCGCCAAGAGCGCAAGAAACCATTGCAAGAAAGGTTTTGCCTGATGAAGAAAAAGTTTCAGGTTTTGTGTTTAAAATTCAAGCAAATATGGACCCTAAACACAGGGATAGAATTGCATTTATGCGTGTTTGTTCTGGCCATTTTAAGCGTGGGATGAAATTGTTGCATTTAAGAAGTCAAAAACAAATGATTTTGCATAATCCTGTGATGTTTTTGGCGCAAGATAGAGAGGTGGCAGAAGAGGCTTTTGCTGGGGATATTATTGGGATTCCAAATCATGGAGGAATGCGAATTGGGGATTCTTTTTCAGAAGGGGAGAGTTTGCAATTTAAAGGGATTCCATCTTTTGCGCCAGAACTTTTGAAAAAAGTGCGCCCACAAGATCCATTAAAGGCAAAACATTTGGCTAAAGCTTTGGATCAAATTGCAGAAGAAGGGGGTGCAAGCATCTTTAAGCCTGTTCATGGGTTTGAGTGGATTGTTGGTGTTGTTGGTGTTTTGCAATTTGAAGTTTTGGCTGATAGAATTAGAACGGAATTTGATGTGCCTGTTATTTTTGAGCCAACCAGTTATTATACTGCCAGATGGGTGAGGGGTGAAACATCAAAAGTCGAGCGTTTTAAAACTTTAAATGCAAGTACAATGGCAACAGACCATGATGATGCGCCCGTCTTTTTGGCACGTAATGCGTGGCATTTGAATAAAGCGATGGAAGATTTTCCAGATATTGAGCTGTTGAAAATTAAAGAATAATTGCATTCTTGTCTATATTTTTGAAAAAAATCTTGAAAGTGCATGTGCTTTGTGATAAAATATATGCACTTTTTATTTTTTTATGGATGGGTTATGATACAAGAAATTATTGGTTCTGATAAACCAACGTTTATGCTTTCAAGTGTGTTGTATAAAGACAGAAAAACAACGGCGCACAAAATTAAAAAATTGCCAAAACCTGAATTGATTGATGCTCGGTATATGTATGAAATGCATGGGTATGAAAATGGAAAGCCAATCAAGGTTGTGCAACAAATGGCAGAAGCTGGTTTTTTCGATGGTTTGATGAGTAATAATGCTGTCCGTTCGGCAAAAAAGAAGGGGTGTTTGCCAGAAGGTATGCAAGTGCACCATATTGTCCCTTTAAAATTAGGGGGATCAAATGATATTGATAACTTGTGCCTTGTTGATGCTGAAACGCACATGCTTATGCATCGTTTGATTTATCAACCTGTGTTAGATCGATTAAAAGAAGGGGAAGAAGCTGTCCTTGTTTTGCCTGAGTTTAAACGTGTAATTGATAAAGATGATCGTGAAGATTTTTTCTTATATTCTGAGCTTAGAAAATATGAAGAGCAAATGACTCATCCGGTGTGTCGACACAAAAAAATGAATTGCAATTCCGATATGGGATTTCGGGATGCGTTTTGTCAATCTGGTCGCTCTTGCCGTGGTGGA
Organism: Alphaproteobacteria bacterium; assembly: GCA_045532865.1. GTDB lineage: Bacteria > Pseudomonadota > Alphaproteobacteria > CAAHEQ01 > UBA3637 > RGIG4140. The sequence continues at coordinate 3,201 of JAZSGT010000009.1, read as the reverse complement.
TAAAAGAGGGTGTTATGTATTTAAAACAAGAAACGGAAGAAAAAAAGGTTTATCAAGTTGGATTAGATGGAAAAAAAAGCATTTTTTTGCTTCATAGAACACCAACTCTCATTACAATTAAAGAGCGTCAAGAAGTTGCCAATGAATTTGTGAAAAAGATTGCAAAGAAAGGCCTTTTAAATAATATTTTAAAGAAAAGAGATGTTATTTATGCAATCAAAACAGGGCGCTTGCCTAAAAAATTTAATGTGCACCATTATGTGCCATTGGCATTGGGTGGAAAGAATGAAGAATCGAATTTGTGCATCATTGAACGCAAACTTCATAAATGGCTTCATTCTTATTTGTTAGAACCAATTTATCGTGATGTGAAATTAGATGGAACGCACAAAAAATCGTATCTTGAATTGCCTATGAGACAAGAAGTTTTTTTGGTTTCTGATGCACACGTTTTTTTTACTGAACATGAAATTGAGGGGATGGAAGAAGATTTAAGAACGGGTCAAATGCCTGTTTATCGCAGACCAAATGAATATTCAACAGATTATGTTTCATCCATGCGTTTTGCTGAACAGCTTAAAAGGGATATGCCTTTTTGTGATGATGAAGAAGAACGTGAAAAAAATGAGCAAATCATTGGTGTGATTGAGCGTAAAATTCGAGCTAAAAATACAGAATATCGCAGAAAGGGTGTTCAGATTCGAAAGTTTTGGAATGAACGTAGAGAGGGTAAAACAAGAGAGCCGATGAGCCGTAAAGAAAAAGCTGAACTTTCAGCAAGAAAAGCACGTAAAGTTGCCTCAAAACGATGGTATCCTCATTTGGTGGCTATTCGTTTTTCAAAAGATGAGCATCAGCGATAGATTTTTAAGATAATTTTTGTTGAATTTATTGAAATTTCTTTGACATTTTAAATAAAAATTCGTATAATCCAATCTTGCCCTAATGAGAAAGAGGTGTTGCTTTTTTTAGGGCAAGATTGTTTAACTATATGAAAAGGATTTAAAATGATAGAAATTAAATTACCAGATGGGTCAAAAATGATGGTTGACTCCGGTGTGAATGGATTAGATGTTGCAAAAAAAATCAGTGAAGGCTTGGCAAAAAATGCTGTTGCCGTTCGTTTGAATGGAGAATTGACTGATACCACAACACCTATCACTACCGATTCTGAAATTTCTATTATTACAACAAAAAATGAAGAAGCATTAGAAGTGCTTCGCCACACAACAGCACACGTTTTGGCACATGCTGTTACACGTCTTTATAAAGATGTTCAAGTCACAATTGGCCCTGCAATTGAAAATGGTTTTTATTATGACTTTTATGGCATTGTTGTTAAAGAATCAGATTTGCCAGCAATTGAAAAAGAAATGGCAAAAATTATTGAAGCTGATTATCCAATTGTCAAAACAGTTGTTTCACGTGCTGAAGCTGAAAAAGTTTTTTCAGATCGTGGTGAAAAATACAAACTTGAAATCTTGCATGATATGCCAGAAGATGTTCAAGAAGTTTCACTTTACACACAAGATGATTATGTTGAATTGTGCCGTGGTCCACACTTGTCAAGCACAGGTAAAGTTGGTAAAGCTTTTAAATTAACAAAAGTTTCAGCCTCTTATTGGAGGGGGGACGCAACACGTGAAGGTTTGCAACGCATTTATGGAACAGCTTTCTTTAATGAAAAAGATCTTAAAAACTATTTCACAATGCTTGAAGAAGCTGAAAAAAGAGATCACCGTAAATTGGGTAAAGAAATGGATTTCTTCCATTTTGAAGAATATGCTCCAGGTGATGTTTTCTGGCATCCAAGAGGGTGGACATTCTTCCAAACATTGATTGATTATATGCGTAAACGTCAAAAAGCTGTTGGTTACGTTGAAGTGAATACACCACAATTGATGAACCGTGTTCTTTGGGAAACATCAGGTCACTGGGATTGGTATCATGAAAATATGTACACAACTGAAATTGAAGGCAAAGCCTTTGCATTAAAACCAATGAACTGCCCAGGTGGTATGTTGATTTTTAAACAAGGGATTACAAGCTATCGTGATTTACCACAATATATTGGTGAATTTGGTCGTGTTCATCGCAATGAAGCTTCAGGTGCTATTCATGGTTTGATGCGTGTTCGTGCCTTTACGCAAGATGATGCTCACATTTTCTGTACACCAGAACAATTGAAAGAAGAATTGCAAAAGGTTGTTCGTTTAATGCTCAGCATTTATGGTGATTTTGGTTTGACAGATATGTCTATTAAACTTTCAACAAGACCAGCTGAACGCATTGGTTCTGATGAAATTTGGGATATGCTTGAAAACTCATTAGCAGAAGCATTAACAGATATGGGTTATTCTTATACAATCAACCCAGGTGATGGCGCTTTCTATGGGCCAAAATTGGACTTTAAAATGCGTGATGCTTTAGGTCGTGAATGGCAATTGGGCACATTGCAAGCTGACTTGAACTTGCCTGAACGTTTTGATGTTTCATATATTGGGGAAGATGGGGAAAAACACCGGCCAATTATGTTGCACCGTGCACTCTTTGGTTCATTAGAACGTTTTGCAGGTGTATTCCTTGAAATTTCAGGTGGTCATCTCCCATTCTGGTTGGCACCTGTTCAAGTTATGGTCATGCCTGTTACAAATGATCAAGATGAATATGCAAAGAAAGTTGCTCACAAATTAAATGTGGCAGGTATTCGTGCTGAAACAGATTTGCGCAGCGAAAAAGTTGGGTACAAAATCAGAGAACATTCTTTGAAGAAAATTCCTGTCATTCTCGTTGTTGGTAAAAAAGAGGAAGCAGAAGAATCTGTCACAATTCGCCGTCTTGGTTCACAAAATCAAGAAATGAAGTCTTTAGCTCAAGCTATCAAAGATTTCAAAATTGAGGGTAGATATCCAAGCGTTGAATACGAAGATTAAAACAAAAATAAAATCATTATCTAGGGCTAAAACGCCTTCCTCATGTACGTTTTTTGGTACACTACGGAAGGCGTTTTATACTATCTAAGGTTTTATTTTTGTTTTACATTTGGCGTTTAATTTAAAACGCTCCTCTCATGTAGCTAGTTGTACACTACGAGGAGCGTTTTTTCTTTTATCTATCCGTTTTTGAAGATTTTTATGCCATTAGACTAAAGCAAGTCCTAACTCTACATTTTTTTTCTACACTACGGAAGGCGTTTTATAC
>JAZSGT010000033.1:0-10025 GCA_045532865.1 Alphaproteobacteria bacterium | reverse complement strand
AAATGAATTTATTAAATAAAATAGAAATTGATAGATTAAAAAAAATACCTAATAATCATTCATTACTTGAGTGTTATAAAGATGTTGATTTTTATAATCAAAAAGGAAAATCTTTTTTGTTGCAAAGTATTATTCAGAATGACGTAGTAGCATTTGAGTATATTTTAAAATCAGGCACTTATGTTGATGATGCTACTGGTTTTGGTGAAACACCATTGATCTTACTTGCAAAATTAGAACGATATGATTGGATTGATATTTTATTGAAATATAAACCAAATGTGAATTCTTTTGATTTTAATGGTGGTACATGCGCACATTATTTGGCAGCAAAAAACAATGTTAAGTTGTTGAAGAAAATATCAAAAATGAATGCAAATTTCAATCGAGTTGATAGTGATGAGTGTACACCTCTTTTTGTTGCAGCTGAAAATGGAAATTTTGAAACTGTTCGTTTTTTGGTGGAAGAAAATGTTCTTGTAGATAAAGGAAATTTTTTAAAAAAGACTCCTTTGCATGTAGCGCTTGAAAATGGGAATGAAAAAATAGCTTTGTTTTTAATTAAGAATGGAGCAAATATTTTTGAACGAGATAAAATGTTAAAAACAAGCCTTCATTATGCTGCGCTTTCAGGTTTAGTTAATTGTGTTTCTTTTTTTATTGAGAATGATTTTAACCTAAATGCTCGAGATATTCATTTAAGAACACCGTTGCATATGGCTTGTTTGAGTGGGCAGAAGATGGTTGTTAAAAAAATGATAGAAGCTGGCGTTGATTTGAACTCAAAAGATATAAATGGACAAACACCTCTTCATGTTGCAACAGCAGTTGGATCAATGGCGTGTGTAGAGCTTTTGCTGTCAAAAGGTGTTGATATTGATTGTTTGGATAAACAAGGGCAAACGGCTTTGTATTTAGCAGTTTTGAATAATCAAAAAAAACCATTTAAGAAACTTGTTGAACAGGGTTGTAAAGTTTATATGAAAACAAAAGATTTATCATCTGTTTCAACGCTTGTTCAAGAAAGTACCGATAGAGCCTTAAAAAGTTGTTTGAAAAAATATGAAGAAAGTAATACCTTTTTTGATATTGCTCTTTTTTTAGGTGTTTTTAGAGAAAATAAAGCTCTTGTAGAAAAAGCAATTATTCATGGTGCACATTTAAATAATTTGGTTGTTTGTGAAAAAAATGCACTTGAGTGGGCTCTTGAAATTGGGAATTTTGAAATTATAGAGTTATTGTATCGTAATAATTGTTTTAGAGAAGAAAAAAGAAAAGTAAATATGGGACATTCAAGTTTGATTGAAACAATTGTTCAAAATGATATTTCAAATATGAAGTTATTGCTTAAAGCAGGGGCTGATGCAAATTCTCATGATGAAGGAACAAAATATTCTGTTTTGCATTATGCAAGTGCAAGAGGTAATATAAGAGCTATTTCTGTTTTGATTGAAAATGGAGCAGATATAAATGTTAAAGATGCTCGAGGAAAAACACCATTATATGTTGCTAGACAAACACATCAATATGAGGCTGAAGAATTATTGTTGTCGTTAGGTGCTAAAGATGATGAAGCGTCAAAACAGATTTCATATCTTGATGAAGATGAATAATTTTTTGTTTGGATAAAAAAAAGCTTTTAACTTTTTAGAATGATTGGTATACTTTTCTTATATTTAATAATAAGAAGGGGTATTACATGATGCAATTTGATTTTAAAAAAGAATGTGAAAAAGAAAGTGTTCTGATTTTTGCAACAAGTGACAGCATATTAAAAACAAAAAAAATAACATCTGCCCAGTTAAAAGTAGTCAATCAATCATTGATGCAAGCTGATTTTAAAGCAAAAGAAGGGGAAATTGTTTCTGTTTTAGGTTCTGAACAACAAATGATTGTTGTTGGTGTAGGGGCAAAAAAAGATAAAAACGCTTTTGAAACAGTGGGTGGAAAATTAGTTCCATATCTAAAAGGAAAAGAAGCTGTTTATTATACAACAGGCGTATTTGGTTTTTCAGAGACTGAAGAGGCTGTTTTTGTTGCAACAGGAATGATGTTAGGTGGCTACCAATTTGATAAATATAAAACAAAAGATAAAAAAGAAAATCAGCAAGTTAAAAAAGTTACTTTTATTTTAAATGAGCCAAGCAAAGCAAAATCAGAGTTTAAAAAAGTTTTGCCAATTATTGAAAGCGTCTACATGGCGAGAGATTTAAGTGCAGAACCGGCAAATCATTTAACGCCAGTTTTGTTTGCTGAACGAATTCAAGAACTTCAAAAAACAGGGCTTGAAATTGAAGTTTTATCTTTAAAAGAACTGAAAGCAAAAAAATTTGGGATGCTTCTTTCTGTTGCACAAGGATCTCAAAACGAGCCTAAAGTTGCAATTATGAAATGGATGGGAAATCCAAAGAAAAAAACATTTGATATTGGTTTTGTAGGAAAAGGTGTTACATTTGATTCGGGTGGTATTTCATTGAAGCCAGGTGCCGGAATGGGTGATATGAAACAAGATATGACAGGGGCTGCTGTTGTTGTTTCGTCTATGCGTTCTTTTGCTTTAAGAAAAGTAAAATCAAACGTGATTGGTATAGTAGGATTGGTGGAAAATATGCCCTCTGGAACGGCTTCACGTCCTGGAGATGTTGTTACTTCATTATCTGGTCAAACTGTTGAAATTTTGAACACAGATGCAGAAGGGCGCTTGGTTTTGGGTGATTGCTTATGGTATATTCAGTCGCAATATAAAGTAAATAAAATTATTGATTTGGCAACATTAACAGGGGCAGTCATGGCTGCACTTGGTGAGGAGTATGCTGGTCTTTTTTCAAATGACGACATGTTTGTTGAAACAATTTTATCGGCTGGAAAAGAAGTAAATGAAGAGGTTTGGCGGTTACCTATAAATAAAGCTTATGACAAAATGATTGATTCAGATATTGCTGATATGAAAAATATTGGTGGTCGTTTGGCTGGTGGGAGTACGGCAGCATGTTTCTTAGCAAGATTTATTAAGAAAGGAGTTGTTTGGGCGCATTTAGATATTGCAGGTGTTGATAAGTATGAAAAATCAAGACCAACAACTCCAAAAGGTGCTACTGGTTGGGGTGTTCGCCTTCTTAATCAATTGGTTAAATAAAAAAAAGGAATTGAATGTTTTTTTGATTCGTCATCAACTTGTTGGTGGCGAATTCTTTTTGTACTTAATTTGACAAGTATATCCAAATATGTTATAGCTCTTATTTAGAGAGAAAATTCATGTTTACGTTATTAATAGCTTTTATTGCACCGATGCTGCATGCTGTTTCAAATATTTTGGATGCACGTGTTTCGAATTTTTTATTCAAAAGCAATTCGGCAACTATTTTTTATTTAGGTATTACAAATTTATTTGTATTGCCATTTTTGGTTATGATGGGTGGTGTTGAAATTTTAAGTGTTTCAGTTCACGTGTGGCCTATTTTATTTGTGGTTGCGTTGTTTGAAATTTTGTATCAAATACCTTATTTTAAATCGTTAAAAAGAATTGATACTTCTGTTGTGGGTGCAATGTTTTCTTTGGGAAAGATTTTGCTCCCAATTTTTGCGTATATCATTGTGGGTGAGCAATTGTCTTTTTGGCAATATGTTGGCTTTTTTATTATTATAGCAGCAACTTTGTTTTTAAATTTGAAAAAAGGAGTTTCTATTCAAATTAATTTTGCTTTTTATTTAATGTTAATTGCTTCATTGATGATTACGCTTAATACTATTTTTTCAAAAAAAGCCTTGTTGGAAATGAATTGGTTAAGTTTTAGTTTTTATTATATTGTATTATCAGATGTCTTTTTGTTTTTAGCATTAGCCCATCCTAAATTTTTAAAGAATATCAAAAAAGATTTTAAAGTGTTCAAAAAGAATTTTTCACTTTTAATGTTGATGGAAATTGTGGATAGAGCAGCTGTTTTAACAGGTATCTATGCGCTTTCAATGTTGCCAGTTATGGTTCGGGCAGGGATTAGTTCTACAACACCGATTTTTGTTTTATTTTATAGTTTGGTTTTATATAAAATTTTTGGAAGCAAGTTTAAAGAAAATTTGAGTAAAGATGAAATGATTAAAAAATTATTTTGTTTTTTCTTTATTATTGTAGGAGTTGTTTTAACTGTTTATGAATAAAAAAATGAATAAAAATAAAGAGAAATAAAAAATATTTAAAAAAATAAAAAAAAGACTTGCTTTTTTATAATAAAATCTGTATAAATAACTTTATCTTAGATGGATGTGTAGCTCAGGTGGTTAGAGTATTACGTTGACAGCGTAAGGGTCGCAAGTTCGAGTCTTGCCACATCCACCATTTAAAACCTACCTTTGTGTAGGTTTTTTTATTATTAAAAAATCCGTTTTGTCGTGAAAAAGTTATTTTAATGCATCAAGAGCTTTTTGAAGAATTCTTGCTGCTGCATAAGCGTCTAGAACTTTTTTTTGTTTTGATTCACGCATACACCGACCGGTTAAATATTCAGTTGCAAATTTTGAAGTGTAGCGTTCGTCAATTAAAAAAACTGGCAGGTTATATTTTTCACTAACTCGATCGGAAAATAAGCGAACATGGTGTGCTATTTCCCCTTCTTGATTATCTGTTTGAAGGGGCAACCCAATTACAATCGCTTTCACCTCTTTTGCTGGAATGATATCATCTAATTCTTTTAATTGATGAATAATTTTAAATGGTTCAGCTATTTGACCTGATTTGTCTGATAGGGCAAGGCCGATTCGTTTCATACCATAATCTATTCCCAATATAGTGCCTGTTTTGGGAAAAATATTTTTACCTTCACTGAATAAAAAAACTTGTTTTTTTGTTTGTTTTTCGCTAGTATTACTCATCACTATTCTTATATGAGGAAATGCTTAAATATGCAAGTAAAAAAAATTGTTATGGCATCAGATCATGCAGCTTGTGCGTTAAAATCTTATTTGAAAGAGGCTTTAACTTTGCAAGGTTATGAAATTATTGATTATGGAACTGATAGCACAACACAATCTGTTGATTATCCAGACAAGGCTTATCTTTTAGCTAAGTCGTTGAAAAAAGAAGAAGCTGATGTTGGAATTTTGCTGTGTGGTTCTGGAATTGGAATGAGTATTGCCGTCAATCGATATAATCATATTCGAGCAGCTCTTGTTCATTCAATCGAGTATGCCAAACTTGCACGCCAGCATAATGATGCAAATGTTTTGGTTCTTGGTGGGCGTTTTTTACAACCACAAGAAGCTCTTGAAATAACAAATACTTTTTTAACAACAGATTTTGAAGGGGATAGACACGTAAAGCGTGTTCGTAAATTAGGAGGTATGCCACATGACTTTGAATAATTCATACTTATATTTTCATAAACCATTAGATCAAACAGATCCAATTTTGTCACGGATGATTACAAAAGAATTGTGGCGCCAACAAGATCATATTGAATTGATTGCTTCTGAGAATATTGTTTCAAAAGCTGTATTAGAAGCGGCAGGAAGTGTTTTGACAAATAAATATGCTGAAGGGTATGCTGCAAAACGTTACTATCATGGATGTGAATACGTTGATGAAGTTGAGCTTCTTGCTATTGAAAGAGCAAAAAAACTTTTCAACGCTGGGTATGCAAATGTTCAACCTCATTCAGGTTCTCAAGCAAACTCTGCTGTTTATTTAGCTTTGTTAGAGCCAAATGATTTGATTTTGGGGATGGGATTAGACGCCGGTGGTCATTTGACTCATGGGTATAAAGCATCTTCATCAGGCAAATATTATCAAAGTGTTTCATATGGTGTTGATTCAAATGGTTATATTGATTATAACACACTTGAAAGTTTAGCACTTGCGCATAAACCAAAGTTAATTATTGCTGGTGGTTCTGCTTACCCAAGACAAATTAATTATGAAAAGTTCCGTTCAATCGCTGATAAAGTTGGGGCTTATTTGATGGTAGATATGGCCCACTTTGCAGGTCTTGTTGCAGGTGGTGTTCTTGAAAATCCACTTAAATATGCTGATGTTGTGACAACAACAACGCATAAAACGTTAAGAGGGCCTCGTGGAGGTATGATTTTAACAAATAATAAAGATATTGCAAAGAAAATCAATTCAGCTGTTTTCCCCGGTCTTCAAGGAGGACCTTTAATGCATATCATTGCAGCAAAAGCTGTTGCATTTGGTGAAGATTTGCAAGATGGTTTTAAAGAGTATGCTAAAAATGTTGTGAACAATGCTGGCGTTTTGGCTAAGACATTAAAATCAAAAGGATATGATTTGGTTTCAGGGGGAACAGATACACATTTAATTTTGTTGGATTTAAGATCTAAAGGATTAACGGGTGCTGTTTCTTGTGATGCCTTGGCTGAAGCTGGAATTATTTGCAACAAGAATAGTGTTCCAAATGATCCTGAAAAGCCAACAGTAACATCTGGTTTGCGCGTTGGAACACCTGCTGGAACAACTAGAGGTTTTGGAGCTCAAGAATTTGAAGAAATTGGTTTGATGATTGTTGAAATTTTAGATGCCTTAACGCAAGGGGAAGAGGAGACAAAGAAAGCCATTTTTAATGTTCGTAAAAAAGTACAAGAAATGTGCCTTAAATTTCCAATCTATGATACAGCAAAGGTATAATAAATGAAGTGTCCATTTTGTGGAAAAGCAGCTAGTCAAGTAAAAGATTCTCGTCCCAGTGAAGATGGAACATCAATTAGAAGACGCAGATGTTGTCCTGATTGTGGAGGACGTTTTACAACGTTTGAATACATTCAAAGTCAAGATCTTGTTGTTGTGAAAAAAAATGATGTTCGAGTTCCCTTTGAGCGTGAAAAGTTATATCGATCAATTCATCTTGCGTTGCGTAAAAGGGAAATTGATGAAGAACGAATGGACCAATTGGTTGCACAAATTATTCAATCATTAGAAGAAAAAGGTGCAATTGAAATTCGTTCAAGTGAAATTGGTGAACTTGTGATGAATATGCTTTTGAAGATTGATAAAGTGGCGTATGTGAGATATGCTTCAGTATACAAAAATTTTACATCTATGGAAGATTTTAAAGAATTTGCAGCAAAATTAATGGAGGGCGAAGAATGACAGAAACAAACTCAAATCAAAAATTTACAAACGCACGATTAATGGCTGTTCAAGCTTGTTATGCGAAAGAAATGACTGAAGAAAGATGGGAAAAAATTACATCAAAATTTTTGCTTGGTGAAATTGGTGGTCAAGTTATTGAAGATGGCGTTGCTGGTCGTGAAAAATATGTTGATTTGCAACCAGCGGATGCAGGGCTTTTTACAAGTCTTATTAAAGAGTACCAAGAAAAAGAAGATATGGTTAATGATATCATTCGCACAAATTTAGGCGAAAAACTTGATTATGAAAGAATGGAAGTTTTGCTTAAATGTGTTTTAAGAATGGGTATAACGGAGTTTTATGCAAACCCATCATTAGCAACGGCTATCATTGTGAATGAATATGTTGATATGACGCGTGCATTCTTTAGTGGTACGGAGGCAAAAATTGTTAATGCATTACTTGACAAATTTGCAAAAGTTATTCGTGATTAATTTATTTATAAATTGATTGACAAAATAAAAATAAAGAGCTATTATGACGGCTCTTTATTTTTTTTATAATATAATTTTACAAAGATAATGAATGAATTGTTAGAAACAGATCGATTGATTTTGCATCGCCATATTTTTGAAAATGGCACGCTTTTTGCACAGTTGGAAAAAAAACAACCTCATTCATCATCGCAAGCTTTATCTGATTTATTAAAAAATAATCAAAATGTACTTAAAGGTATTTTTGGTTGGTGGTTGGATGTTGCTTCTCCTTATTCAGCAGGAATACATATTCATGAAGATTCTAGAGCGTGGAGACATAAGGAACAGTTACAATATTATGTTTATGAAAAAAACACGCAAAAGTGTATTGGTATTTTTTGTGCGATTATTAAAAATAATGAAGCATATGTTTTGGCTTGGATTTCTCAAAATAGTCAAGGGAAGGGGTATGCTAGGGAAATTGCAAAAGTTTTTGATAAAGAACTGTTTGAAGGTTTAAATATTGATAAGGTTAAATATGAATGTTTTAATTTAAACCCTCATAAAAGTAATGTCAGATCTTTTTTGACAGCATCAAACTATAAAGAAGAAAAAACAACAGATCGTAGTACCATTTGGTGTAAGACAAAAAATGATTATTATGCAAAAATGGGTATTAAGCCATTGTTAATTAAATCAAAAAAAATTGGTTTATCCCTTTTTCAGCGTCTTAAAAATATGTTTGGATATGAACGTTAATTTTTTTATAAAAAAAACACCCTTAAAAAATAAGGGTGTTTTTTACATGTAAGGATTAGTCTTCTTTTTTATTATAAATATAACCGTAAATTACGCCAACAAACAAAGCTCCTCCAATAATGTTGCCGATTGTTGCTGGGATGAGATTGTTAACAATAAATTGACCCCATGTAATATCAGCACCTAAGTAAATGGCTGTGGGGATAAAGAACATATTAGCAATAGAGTGCTCATAACCAAGTGTAACAAAAATCATAACTGGAACCCATATGCCAAGTGCTTTTCCGATAACATCTTTTCCGGCATATCCCATCCATGTTCCAAGACAAACAAGTGCATTAGCTCCAATGGCTTTTATAATAACAGTATCCCATGGATATTTAAGTTTCCCATAAGCAAGTGTGTTTAAATAATCAACATAAGGGGTTCCACTGATAATGCCTGTTTTATATGCCATAAAATATGCAATAAGTTGAGTTCCAATAAAGTTGAATGCGTATGCAAAAATCCAAACTTTTAATAAGGTTAAGATAGATGTCTTTTTTTGCATGGTTGAGAGTGTCATGCCAGCACAATCACTGGTGAATAAATCGGCACCAGCAATACAAACCATAATTAATCCAACAGGGAAAAGAGCCCCTGCGATAAATTTAACAAGCCCTGGATTTAACTCTTGCGTAACAGGCATTCCTCCGGCGACAACAATGGTTAGTAGTCCTCCAAGAGCAATAAAAGCGCCACCTAAAATGGCAAAAAGCATAAACTTTAAGAAAGGCATATCAGCCTTTGATTTAGATGCATCTGCAAATAATTTTGCAATTTCTGCTGGTTGATAATATGACATTTTTTTCTCCTAAAAAATAAATAAGTATGCCCCTTTTATTCCTTTTTGATACAAAAATCAAGTAAAAAGGTTTTTTATTTTGTTTTTTGATAATCCTGTTTTTTAAAATAGTTATCAATAGGGGTTCTTTGACCTTTTATTTTAAGATTAAGGCAAGAAATGGGAATGTGTGTAAGCGTTGTGTAATAAGCGTTAATGAAAGAGATTTTTTCTAACTCTTGTTGGAGAAAAGAGTTATTAAAATTTAAATTTTGATAGGACGCATCAACAGCATAATCAAACCGCCAGTTCTTTGCATAATTATTGATAGCAGAAATATCAAACTCTTTTAATGTATTTGGAACAAAATGATTTAAAATTTGTCTGCGATGTTTTTTTCTATGTGTTAAAAGACACTTCATTAAAATACCAATTGTTTCTTCCTCTGCATAGCAAATAGCTTCTCGTTGAGATTGAAACAAATGTTTGTTTAAATTATATCTTTTTGAAATGATTTTATCAATAAAAGAAAGATTTTTATCGGCTTCATAAAAAGAATATGTTTTTGCCATAAAATAATTAAGACGAGCTGCGATAATAAAATCAACACCTTTTGCATAGGCTTCTGCCATTTTATGCATGATTGGAAAGAGGTTGTTGAAATTAAATACACCATCGTAACCTTGTTTTAAATGTAGATATTCATGAATAAAGGTTGCTGTTTTAAAATTAGGAGTTAAAAGAATGGTATTGCATGCCTCTTTTGATATTGGTTTTTCTTTTATTTTTCCAAGCACCGAAAGATCTTTATCTATCTGAATATCGGCTGGAATAACTTTGTTTTTAAATAATTTAGCAATAAAAGGAGATAAATAAGATATAATGAGAA
>JAZSGT010000069.1:0-18847 GCA_045532865.1 Alphaproteobacteria bacterium | reverse complement strand
AATAGACCTCAATGAATCTATGGAGTTAAAAATGAAAAAAGATATTCATCCAGATTACCATGAAATTACTGTTGTTATGACGGACGGTACAGAGTTTAAAACACGCTCAACAATGGGCAAAGAAGGCGCTGTCGTTCGTTTAGACATTGATCCGTTATCACATCCAGCGTGGACTGGTGTCTATCGTTTGATTGATTCTGGTGGTCAATTGGCTAAATTTAACAAGAAATTTGCTGGTTTTAAGGCATCATAATCTTATAACTATTTTAGTTAAAGGTTTTTATAAAGAAGAGGCATTGTTTTCAATGTCTTTTTTTTATGTCTTTTCAAATGGTTATCTCTAAAAATATATTAAAATAGATTTTTATGCTATAATAATATATAATGTTAGGAGGTAAGTATATGGCTTTATTTAAAGATACATACAATGCGTGTTTATCTGCAGCAAATAGATATTTTTCAAGTGGTGTGGATTTATGCCGTTATTTGTACAACACGGTTGTTACGAATCGACCTAGCAAAAAAGAAATAGTTGAAACAGCCAAACACTCCTTTGATGTTATTAGAACAGCACGTTCAAATTATAAACGGCATAGAGCTGAATCAAGACATCTTAAACAGTTGGATGAAAAACTCAAAAAAGACCATGACAAATCAATTAAAGACGCCTCATGGATAGGAAGGACCTTAGGTCTGAGTGATGTTTCGTTACCAGTGATTATGTCTGTGGTCCCTCAATTACCAATTTTAGCAGCTGGTGCATTGATTTATGGGGCACAATTTTTAACAAGATCGTATCAAACAATCGCATCCAAACAAAGGCAGGATATTAAAAGTACTGTTGATTTTGAGGTGAAAAGCAACCTCACAAAAGCTTATATACAATCGCAAAGTACTAATGCAAATAAAGTTAAAGAGCAATCATCTAAGGTTGCTGCTGCCGTTTCGACAAGTGTTGATAAAAATGTGGATATGAAACGAGCAAATACATCACTCTGGGTTAATGCAGCTTTTTTGACAGCTCTTAATCCAATTTCAGGTTTATTAGTGGGAGGAATTTCTTTATACAATTGGGCTAGCAATTTGTACAATTTAAGAAAACGAAAAAAGCCTCAAGCAGATACAATTGCTGCGCACAATCAATATGGTATGACAGTAGATAGAATGATTGATGCTTCTCCTGTTTTAAGAGAAACACATAATACATCTTATGCTGATAAAAAAATAGCTGAATCACAAGCAAAAGCGCTTGAAAAAGCAAAAGATTTTTCTCAAAATAATTTAAAACTAAATATGAAGAATGTCCCTTTCAATGCATTGGTTTCAGCAACCATGTGGTCGGCCTCTTTAATCGCTGGAGCATCAGCTGGCTCTGGATTTGAAGCAGCAGCTGTGTTTGCTGCCGCTATGATGGCATCTGAAAGAGTTTTAATGTCTGCATTCTCTCTTTTGCAACATCAATCAGAGAAAATAGATTTGTATAGAACGTATAAGGAAAATATGAGAGGATTGGAATACGAAAAGCAAAATATCAGAACAGGAGAGAAAACACTTGATACTTCAAATGGACACTTGCAAGTTTTAGACATGGATTACCATTATCCTAGTGGAAAGGGAGTGGAAAATATTTCTCTTAATTTTGAAAAAGGGAATATTCACGTTATTGCAGGAGAAAGTGGTTCTGGAAAATCCACCATCATGGATTTATTGCAACACAAAATGGATCCTCAGTCTGGTGAAATTTCTTTAGATGGTATTCCTTTAACTGAATTAACAGCAAAAACAGTTTTAGATCAAATTTCTGTTATTTCGCAAGAACCGGTTTTTTTAAAAGAAAGTATTCGGGAAGAATTGAAGTTATTTAACAAAGATGCAACAGATGAAAAGATGCAATCTGTACTTGAAAAAGTTGGATTAGGGGACCTATCATTGGATAGGAATGTGTTTGAAGAAGGCTCTAGAACACTTTCAGGTGGTCAGCTCCAACGGCTTGCAATTGCAAGAGCTTTATTAAGAGAGAGCCCTGTTTTATTGATGGATGAGCCAACCTCTAGTTTAGACGCTTCTTCAAAGAAAGCTGTTTGGGATACAATTGAAAGTTTAAAAGATGAAAAAACAATTATTATTGTTTCTCATGACGCTTTTGAAATTGCAAATGCAGATGATTTAACCATTTTAGAAGAAGGCCGTATTACAGGAAAAGGTTCACCTTTAGCATTGATGGAAGCTTCTCACCCTTTTATTGAACAGGTACAAGAAAGAATTCAAAATTCAGTTTTAAAAGAAGATGCAATGTATCGTTATACAGTTAAAAGTGGTCAAACAGTGCCAACAAAAGAGAATAAAGAGGCTGATTGTTCAACTACAAATACATCTACAGAAGCGTTATTGATGAGTTTTTCAGCTTTAAATATGGTTTATCAAGGATATGTTGAAGAAAAAGAAAAGAAAGACAAAACAAAACAAGATAAAAATCATCACATGATGCAAAGAATGACCAGAAATCAAGGGGGACAACAAATCTAACTCTTTTCTTAAAAAAATCCCCCATACATTAAGTAGGGGGAGATTTTTTTTGTGAAAGGACTTATTCCTGCCCTTGATAAAGGGACATAATCTGTCCAATAGCTTTTTGATTAACTTTGACATCAAGTTTTTGCATATAATCATTAAATACGGCATTGTTAAGCAATTCAGCTGTGGCTTGTTCTTCTTTAACTTGTGTAGCAAAAAGAGAAACATCTTTTTCATCTATATTAGGACGATGTGTTTCTTCAACCATCAAAACAACAGCACCTTCATTGTTTGGTGAAATAGTTAGGTTTGTATTTCTTGAACCTATATCTAATCCAAAAATAGTTTGAATATGAGGTTTTAAAAGAAGATTTTCTGTTGAACGAGAAAGATTCTTTTCGACAACAAGTTTCATATTAGACTCTTGTGCTAATTGTTCAAAGGGGGTTCCTTTTTGAGCTTTTTGATGTATATTATTTACAAATTCTTCAAATTTTTCTTTTTGTTTTTCTGATTTGAAAAGACCAATAACCTCATCTTTTACTTCTTCAAAAGGTTTTGTGCCAACTGGATCAATTGATGTTAATTCAGCAATAAGGTATCCATTATTGTGTTGAATAAGAGCTGTTGTTTCTCCTTGTTTTAAAATAAAAATTTCTTGCAATAAGTCAGGTGAAACAAGTGTGTTTTTTTCACCTTTTTTATTAAGTCCCCCCATATCAAGAGGTTCAACATCAACCACTTTTAAGTTAAGTGCTTTTGCTGTATCTGTTAATGAGGTACCAGCTCCTAATGAATCTTCAATTTGGCGTGAAATTTCCGTCAATTTATCATACGCACTATTTGCAATGAGTGATTTTTTGATTTCACTTTTTACAAAGTTTACATCTGCTGTTTCAGCGGGTTTAATATCTTTGATGTAAAAAATATGATAGCCTGTTTCAGATTCAATAGGTTTTGTAATATCACCTTTTTGCGCATTAAAAACACTTTCTTGTAAAGCTTCCATCAATTGTTTTTTTTGAGTATAACCAAAATATGTAGCTTCTTTTGTTTGACCGAGTAAGAGAGCTCTTTCTTCAAAATTTTGAGCTGTTAATTTTCCAGAGGCTTTATCTGCTTCTTCTTTTGTTTTAAAGAAAATTTGCAATAATTCTCTTTCTTCAGGTTTGTTGTATTTATCTTTTTGTTCTTCAAAAAGAGCATTAATTTCGCTTTCTTCAATTTTGATAAAATCTCCCATCATCTCAGGTGTTAAGCTTAACAACTTGATTTTTCTGTATTCTGGTTTTGCAAAATTTTCATTGTACGCTTCATAATAATTAAGTAGGTCTTCTTGAGATGGGGTTTTTGTTATTTTAATATCACTTGGCTTGATAAAAAGAGCTTTGATATCTCTTTTTTCATTTGAAAAAATATGGGCTAACTTTGTTAATTCTTTAGATGAATAGGTCAAAGTTTGTAATGTATCTTTTAAGTGATTATAGGCTAATTCATCTTTTAATTGATAAGCCAATGATGTTTCGCTCATTCCTTTTTGAGTAAGAAATGCATAAAAAAGATTTTTATCAAAGTTTCCTGTTGCATCTTTAAATAAAGGGTTTGTTTCAACATATTTTTGAACAGCTTCGTTTGATGCTGTAAGACCTAAATCTTCTTTAATTTGATATTTAACATGACGGACAATTTCATCTTGAATAACTTTTTGAAGCAGACCAAAGTTGATGGCATCTGCTGGAGAAATATAACGGCCACCTAATTGACGAGAAAGATTTTTTCTTTCTTCATCAAAAGCGCGATTTAATTCTGCTGTTGAGACAGAAATCTTTCCAATCGAAATAGCTTCATTATTATAAGAGTTCAGATTTGTTAATCCTCCCAACCCCCAAAAAGCCATCATACTTAAAGCTAAAATGCCTAAAATAACTTTAGCCACCCAAGAATTGGCTAATTTATTAAAAAATGTAATCATCGTTTTATTCCTATTTGATGTTAAACAAAACCTAATATCCTTAACGGATAACTGACTTCTAGTTTTTGATTTATAACTCAGTTTTTTTACTTTTGCAAGGGCTTTATCTTATTTAAAAAGCTATTTTTGATGCATTTTATCTTGAATAAGAGCAATAGCCTCTTCTAAAGTTGGAATGACGTCTTTTTTCTTGGTAGATGCCATGATTTTTTTCCACTTTACATAAGGACCGTATCTACCAATTTGATAAGTAATTTTATCGTCTTGCCAAGAACCAAGTTCTTTTGATTTTTGCTTTTCTTTGCTTTGGGATAAAAGGGACATTGCACGATCAAAATCAATAGTTAAAATGTCATCTTCTGGTGTTAAAGATTGATATGTTGTTCCTCGTTTGACATAAGGTCCAAATTTTCCCAATCCTGCTTCAATAGGTTCTTTGGTTTCCGGATCATTGCCTAAAAAACGAGGTAATGATAGCAATTGTAATGCTTTTTCAATGGTGATTTCTTCTGGATTTTGTGATTTTGGTAGACCTGTTCTTTTTGCGTCTTTACCATCTCCTAATTGAACGTACCAACCATAAGGTCCTTTTTTTAGAATAACATCGAGGCCAGCAGCATTTTTGCCGAGAATCTGGGTTTGTTTTTCTTCTGGTGTTACTTCAATAACTTTTCCATTTTCATCTACTTCAGGAGGTGTGATTGAAGCAAATTGTTGGGTGTGTTTGCAAGTTGGATAATTGGAACAGCCAATAAATGCGCCAAACCGACCAATGTGTAAAGATAATTTGCCTGTTTCACAATCAGGACACTTGCGAGACTCTTCTGTTGGAAAAAGTTGTTTTTCAAGTGATTTCGAAACAGTTTCTAAAATATCAGTCATTTTTTGTGGAACAGCATTAACGGTTGAATCAAATTGATTCCAAAAATCGTTTAAAACATCTTTCCACTGCAAAGAACCTTGTGTAATATCATCAAGTTTATTTTCCATTTGCGCTGTGTAATCATATTGCACGTATTTTGTAAAATAATTTTCCAAAAAGGCTGTAACAATTTTACCTCTATCTTCAGGAATAAATTTCTTTGCAATCAATTTTACATAGGCACGTTCTTGCAAAACAGAAAGAATAGTTGCATAAGTTGAAGGGCGACCTATTCCTAACTCTTCAAGTTTTTTGACAAGACTTGCTTCTGAAAAACGAGCAGGGGGTTCAGTAAAATGTTGTTCTGTTAAGATGCTGTCTGTTTTTAGAGGATCACCTTCATTCATTGGAGGGAGCATTTTATCATCATCATCTTGATTTTTATCATCAACATCTTCTTTATATACTTTGATGAATCCAGCAAAAGCAATTGTTTGACCCGTTGCTCTGAGCTGAACAGAGGAATCTTCTGCTACGATATCAATTCCAACTTTGTCAAGAACGGCGCTTTGCATTTGGGATGCAACAGTTCGTTTCCAGATGAGTTCATAGAGTTTTCGTTGATCTGGTGTTAGATGTGCTGCAATTGACTCCGGAGTACGCATAACATTTGTTGGACGAATAGCTTCATGAGCTTCTTGAGCATTTTTTGAATTGTTTTTATAAACACGAGGTTTCTCAGGCAAAAAGTCTTTTCCATATTCTTTTTCAATTAAAGAACGAATAGCTGTTGTTGCTTCTGTGGATAAGGCAACGCTATCAGTTCTCATATATGTGATTAAACCAACTGTTTCACCACCAATATCAACGCCTTCATATAAATTTTGGGCTAATTGCATAGTTTTTTTTGCTGAAAAACCAAGTTTTCTAGATGCTTCTTGTTGAATTGTTGATGTTGTAAAAGCAGGAGCTGGATTTCGTTTTGTTTGTTTGCGTTCAATACTAGAAACTTTAAATGAAGCTTTTCGAACAAGATCTTCAGCTTCTTTAGCTGTTGATTCATTGTTTAAATCAAATTTTGTGAGTTTGTTTCCTTTAAGATGGGTGAGTTTAGCACTAAATTTTTCTTCATTTGGTGTGATGAAATTAGCTCCAACAGTCCAATATTCTTGAGGGATAAAAGCTGTAATTTCATCTTCTCTTTCACATACAAGGCGTAAGGCAACAGATTGAACACGACCAGCTGATTTTGCACCGGGAAGTGAACGCCATAGAAGAGGTGAAATTGAAAAACCGACTAAATAGTCCAAAGCTCTTCTTGCTAAATAAGCGTTAACAAGTTGCATGTCGATATCTCTTGGATTTTGAACAGCCTCTAAAATAGCGGATTTTGTAATTTCATGAAAAACAACACGATGAATGGGTAGAGTGTCTGGTAATTTTTTTCTCCGTTTGAGTTCTTGAATAACATGCCATGCAATAGCTTCTCCTTCACGATCAGGGTCGGAAGCAAGATATAGTGCATCAGCTTTTGCAAGCGCTTTAATCATTTCACGAATGGTCTTTTCGCCCCGAGATTGAACTTCCCAATCCATAGCAAAATCTTCATTTGGCCTGACGGATCCGGTTTTTGCAGGGACATCTCTAATATGTCCAAAGCTAGCCATAACAAGATAATCTTTTCCTAAATATTTATTGATTGTTTTTGCCTTTGCAGGAGATTCAACGATAACAAGTTTCATTACTTTGTCCATTCATTATTGTAAACAAGAGAAACGCGTTGACCAACAAATCGTTCAACAGTGCCAGTCAATTCCATCTCTAATAAAATTGCATTAACCAATTCAGTTTTGAGACCAGTTTGTCTAATTAATTCATCAATTGAGGTTGCTTCGGGTGAAAGATGAGATAAGATTTTTTTTCTAGCTTCTTCCACAACGGAATTTTTATTATTTTGAAAAATTGAAAAATCGAAACAAGGCTCAGGGTGAGAATCTGAAAAACGGAAATTTGTATTGTTGTTTATTTCAAGTATAATGTCTTGAACTGATGTGACAAGATGAGCTCCATCTTTAATTAATTGATTTGGTCCAGCTGCTCTTGGGTCTAAAGGAGAACCAGGAATTGCAAAAACTTCTCTACCTTGATTGAGCGCCTCTTTTGCTGTGATTAATGAGCCTGATATTTTGCTTGCTTCGATAACAATTGTTCCTAAGCTTAATCCAGATATAATTCTATTTCTTCTTGGAAAAGCTGAAGGAACGGGTTTTGTTGAAAAAGGCAATTCGCTTACAATTAATCCTTTTTCTTTTATTTGCTCATAAATGTCTGCATTTTCTTTTGGATAAACTAAATCAATACTTGTTCCAAGAACAGCAATGGTTCCACCCGTTGATTTAAGAGCACCTTCATGGGCTGCTCGGTCAATGCCTTTTGCCATTCCTGAAACGATACATATATCTTCTTTTGCGAGATCAAAAGAAATTTTGCGTGTTAGATTCATTCCATTTAATGAAGCACTTCGACTTCCAACAATTGCAATGCTTTTTTTTTCAAAAAGAGTTTTGTTTCCTATCGCAAATAAAATAGGAGGTGCATCTTCAATCGCTCTTAATGGAGTGGGGTATTCTGGTGTATTTATAACTAAAATTTTAGCACCTAATTTTTCAGAGATTTCAAATTGATTGTAAACAACTGAATCTGGGGCAATCTTGATTATTCTTCGTTTGTTGTTTTTAAGAAAATTAGGGAGATTTTCAACTGCAGTAATAGGGCTTTTAAAATAAGCAATTAGCCCTTTATAAGTCATAGGGCCAATATTTTCGCTTAAAGCAAGCTTAAGAGCAGCAAATTTTTCTTTTTCTGTCATTATTTTTTTGATGCTCCTTTAATTTTAATTTTGCTTTCATCCCCATTTAAAATACGTTTAATATTGTCTTTGTGGCGATAGAATGAAAGTATGGTTAAAAGCATATAGATAAGAGCAATAACAGGAGTTTCAATGATAAATGCATAAATTGGAGCCAAAGCAAGAGCTGTGAGAGCTGCAAGAGAAGAATATTTGAACGTAAACGCCATGAATAACCATGTTAAAGCTGTTAGCAAACCAACAAGAGGTGTCATTGCGAGCATTAAACCAAGAGTTGAGGCAACACCTTTTCCACCTTTAAATTTTAAAAAAATAGGATAATTGTGTCCTAAAATAGCTGAGACACCAGCTAAGATGCCTGTGATTTCTGAGTGCGTTAAATATTTAAATAAAAGAGCAATAAAAGCGGCTTTGCCAGCATCTAAAATAAGAGTTAATAATGCAAGATCTTTTCGCCCAGTACGAAGAACATTTGTGGCTCCAATATTGCCTGAACCAATTTTTCGAATATCACCTAAACCGGCTGCTTTTGTTAAGACAAGACCAAAAGGAATAGACCCAACAAGATAACCTGTTAAAAAAGAAAAAATGCCAGTTAACATTATTGCCTCCTAAAAAATATATTATTTCCTTTTATACAATTTTCAATAAAAACGCAAGTGAAAAATAAATTACTCGATAACTGCAATATCTAAAATTTGCATTTGAACTTTTGTATTTCCTTTCCAAGAGTCTTTTTTTAATGTGCCTGCAACATGAAGATATAATTTGTCTTTACTTAATAACTTTGATCCTAATTCAGTATCAACAGAACGAAAAGCAATTGCATTGATATATTTACCTGATTTAGATGAAAGAGAACAGGCAATATGACCATTTTTAAGAATTGTTGTTCTCGTAACAAGCATTTCTTTTAATACAAAAACAGGTTCTGGATTTGCTTCTCCAAAAGGTGCAAGTAAAGAAAGATTATCCATCAATTCAACGGTCGCACTCTTGGCATCAATAACAGCATCAATTTCAAGTGTGGTGCCATCATTTGAAATCATATCTTCTTTAATAACGTCTTTTAGATATGACTTAAATGCTGATAAGTTTTCTTTTTTTAAAGAAAAACCAGCAGCCATTGGGTGTCCACCTCCACGGGATAAAATGCCAAGTTGAATTGCATTCATGACAATTGTTCCTAAATCAACGCCTTGAACGGATCTTGAAGATCCTTTAATTTCATCATCTTCAATGCTGAGGGCAAAAACAGGTAAATTGTATTTGTCTTTTAATCTGCCTGCAACAATTCCAACAACGCCTTGGTGCCATTTTTCCCCTTCAACAACAAGGAATGGCGTTGCAATAGGGGTGGATTCAACTTGCTCAATAGCTTCAAGTAAAACAGCTGTTTCAATTTCTCTTCTTGTTAAGTTGAGTGCTTCTAACTCTTCTGCTAAAATTGTTGCTGAGACTAAATCTGAAGAAGATAATAGCTTCATGCCGATATCAGATTTTCCAACACGACCACAAGCATTAATTCTGGGGCCAAAAACATATCCCAAATGATAGGCACTTGCAGGTTCTGATAATTTTACAAGTGTTGAAAGTGCTTTTATGCCGAGGTTGTTTTGGGTTTGCATTTGTTTAAGACCTGTTTTAACAAAAAGTCGATTAACACCTTTTAATTTAACAACATCGCAAACTGTTCCAAATGCAACAAGGTCAAGATATTTAATGAGATTTGGTTCAGATTTATCTTTGTAAAATCCGAGTTCTCTTAGGACTGTGTTTAGTGCAACAGCAAACAAGAAAACAACGCCAACAGCAGCCATGAAATGGCAAGGATGATTTAGGTCTTCATCCAAGCGTTTGGGGTTTACAATGGCATATGCGCTTGGATAACGTTTTTCATCAGCATCATGGTGATCTAGTACGATGACATCAAGTCCTAAATCAGTACCTTCTTGAATGGGTTCAAATGCTGTCATGCCACAGTCAAGTGTTGCAACGACGGAACATCCTTTTTCATGATACTCATGCATTTTTTTTGCACTTGGTCCATATCCATCTTCTCTATCTGGAATATAGGCAAAAACATTAATGCCTAAGCTTTCTAAAAACATTTTTAATAATGCAGTTGATGTAGCTCCATCTACATCATAATCTCCCATTAAACCAATGGGTTCTCCAGAAATAATGGCTTTTGCCATTCTTCTGGCTGCTTTTTCCATGTCTTTAAGGGAAAATGGATTTGGTAAATTATTTTTAAGAGTTGGATACAAAAATGATTCTGCTTCGTCAATAGACTGAATTCTACTTGATAAAATTCTTGAAACAATATCTGGCAAATCAAATCGCTGGCTAATTGCTAGCGCTAATCTATTATCTGTATTTTTATATGTCCACTTTAATCCATTAACCGATCTTGATACACCCAAAACACTCATACTTAAACCTTCACTTCGTCTTTTTTATAACTCTATCTTCTTTTTTATTAAAAATCAAGAGAAATAAAAATAAATGTACTTGCAAAGAGTTTTTTTTTAAATTATAATGTGAAAGAAAACTTATTGTAGAGGGGAGCAACATGACACAAAATGTTTTATTTGTAGCAAGTGAGATGACACCGTTTGTAAAAACAGGTGGTTTAGGGGATGTTGTTGGAGCTTTGCCAAGAACATTAGCTGAGGCACATCATGTGAATGTAAAAGTTGTTATTCCACTTTATTCGGGGATTGATTATCATAAGTTTGGTTTGTATCCATTTATGCAAGGAAACTGTGTTGCAATGGGAAACTGT
The DNA here is from genome assembly GCA_045532865.1 of Alphaproteobacteria bacterium. Taxonomy (GTDB): domain Bacteria; phylum Pseudomonadota; class Alphaproteobacteria; order CAAHEQ01; family UBA3637; genus RGIG4140. The sequence goes on along the minus strand of JAZSGT010000069.1, from coordinate 7,842 downwards.
CAAGAGTTTTTCAGTGTGCACCGTTCTGATTTTATAAAAGGAGTTGAAACTTATTTTATTGAATTTAATAAATATTTTGGTCGTCCTGTTTGGCGCCAACATGGTATTTATGATGATTGCTCTACACATCAAGAATATCAGGATAATGCTTATCGCTATGCTTTTTTGTGTCGGGCAGCATTACAAGTTGCAAAGGATATGAATTTTAGGCCTGATGTTGTTCATGTTCATGATTGGCAAACATCTTTAATTCCATATTATTTGAAACACGATAATGATCCTTTCTTCCAAAAAACAAAAAGTTTATTAACGTTGCATAATTTGCCTTATCAAGGTCGTTTTGGTTCAGATGTTGTTCCATATGCAAAAATTGAATGGAGAGATTTTCATGCTGGTGCCTTTGAAGATTATGGTAGAATCAACCTTTTAAAAGGGGGTATTCGATTCGCTGATAAGTTAAATACTGTTTCACCAAACTATGCTCGTGAAATTTTGACGCCAGAATATGGGGCAGGGCTTGACTTTCTTTTAAGAGAACGTCAAGGAGATTTGGTTGGTATTTTAAATGGAATTGATACAAAGTTGTGGGATCCATCAAAAGATTTGATTATTCCAAAACAATATTCTTTTGAAGATTTTAAACATGGTAAGTTTTTAAATAAAAGAGAATTGCGCAAAGAATTTGGATTGGCTCAAGATGATTACAAACCAATCTTTTCAATGGCTGTGCGTTTGACGGAGCAAAAAGGGGTGAATATGCTTTCTGAATGTATTGAACCAGTGCTTCAAACAATGCATTGTCAATTTGCAATTATGGGAAATGGTGATCCACGGATACAAGATTATTTTGCTTCATTACCTCATAAATATCCAGGGCAAGTTGCTGTGAAAATTGGTTTTGACCAAGAAACAGAGCACTTAATGGATGCTGGGTCTGATTTTTCATTAGTTCCATCTATTTATGAACCTTGTGGGCTTAAACAAATGGTGTCTCAAACTTATGGGGCATTGCCAGTTGGGCGTTCAACAGGGGGGCTTGAAGATACGATTTTAAACTATAATGAATCATATGGTCTTGGAACGGGATTTAAGTTTAATGATATTTCGTCTCGAGCCTTGTACAATACAATTGGTTGGGCGAATGCAACATACTATGATCGACCTGAACATATTGATTCAATGCGTAAAATGGCAATGAAACAAAATTATTCATGGGCTAGATCCTCTGGTGATTATAAAAATTTATATCAAACGATGTCGGGAGTTTATTAATGCAAAAAATATCAGTTGCAATTGTTGGTTGGGGTAATGTTGGCCGTGGTTGTAAGCGTGCAATATTGGAGTGTTCTGATTTGGTTTTAGCTGGGGTTGTTCGTCGTGCATCATCCTTAAAATATGATGATCCTGATTTGGAAAACACGGTTGTTGTCTCAGATATTAAAGAATTAGGTAATGTAGATGTTGCACTTCTTTGTATTCCATCTCGTGAAGTGCCAGAACGTGTTAAGCAATATCATGAAATGGGTATCAATACTATTGATAGTTATGATGAGCATAGTCGCATTGTTTCAATCAGAAGAGAATTAGATATCTCAGCAAAAACAAAAAAAGTTGTTTCAATAACAGGTGCTGGTTGGGATCCAGGTACCGATTCTGCTATTCGTGCATTGATGAAAATTGTTTCAATTACAGGGTTTACATCTACAACCTTTGGTGGTGAAAATGGTGGTAGAAGTATGGGGCATACAGTTCAAGTCAAACAAGTCCCAGGGGTTAAAGATGCTGTTGCATTGACACTTGCAAACGGACGAGGGAAACACAAGCGTAAGGTTTATGTTGAACTTCAAAAAGATGCTGATTTTGCAACTGTTGAAAATGCTATTGTAACAGATCCATATTTTAAAAATGACCCAACAGAAGTAATTGAAGTAAAGAGTATTAATAAATACAATACGCTCAATCATTCTGTGTGTTTAGAAAGAACGGGTATGCAAGTAAATCAAAAATATGAGGCTGAGGGCGTTAATCCAGAGTTTACAGCAAATATCATGGTTTCATGTGTCAGAGCTTGTATGAAAGCTTATGTAGATGAAGATTATGGCACATATACCTTTATTGAAAGACCATTGGTTGATTATCTTCCAGGTGTAACAATCGATGAAAAGTTAGAAGGATATTAATTTAGTGTTCTAAAAAGATAAAAACACCTCTTTTTTTTAGAGGTGTTTTCTTTTAACCAAATTGTTAAAAACTGCTTGACTTTTAATCATTTTTTCTATACAATACCAGTCATTCCCTGAGAATGAGGGTGTTAACAATAGGTTAAGGCCACGCTTTGGCAATTCGGTCAAAGACTATCGGGGACAACAAGGAGTGTTTGTTTTCTTCTTTTACAGATACTCCGGCTATTTAAGAAAGGTATACTATGTCAAAAAGATTAAGTTCTAAATTTAAAATTGATCGTCGCTTAGGCGTTAATTTATGGGGTAAAGCAAAATCTCCAGTTGAAAAAAGAAATTATGGTCCAGGTCAACACGGTGCTAACCGTAAAAAATTGACAGACTACGGTGTTCAATTACACGCTAAACAAAAATTAAAAGGCGTGTATGGCAATGTATCTGAAAAACAATTACGTAAGTACTATGCAGAAGCTATTCGCCGTAAAGGTGACAGCTCTGAAAACCTTGTTGGTATTTTAGAAACTCGCTTGGATTCAGTTGTTTACCGTATGAAATTTGTGCCATCAGTTTTCGCTGCTCGTCAGTTTGTTAACCATGGTCACGTTCTTGTAAATGGTAAAAAAGTTAACATTCCATCATACCTTGTTCGTCCAGGTGATGAAATTGCAATTCGCTCTAAAGCAAAAGAAATGGCTCTTGTCATTGATGCTTTGGCTGCAACAGACCGTGAAGTTCCAGAATATATGGAAGTTGATGCAAAAGCAGGTACAGGAAAATTCATTCGTGTTCCACAATTAGCTGATATTCCTTATGCAACTCAAATGGAACCAAACTTGGTTATCGAGTTCTACTCACGTTAATTTTGAGTATACCGAATTTAAAAACCCCACAGGGAAGGGTGTAATTTTTTACATCTAAAAAATCATTATCATATGCGAGAATTTTTTGAAGTATGTGATTGTGAATGGATATACTAATCCCCCTATTTTTAAACAAAATAGGGGGATAGTTTTATTTTTCAGAGTCTGGTCTGTTGGAATCTATTCTTGTTGTAGTATCAAAGACGCAGTATGTATGAACAATGGCTGTAATTGGAGTTGGAATATCCATTTCATCAACTGCAAGTTCATTTCTAACATATGTTAATGAAACATGCCAAGCGCCCCCATATCCAGATTCGACTTCGCTTACATAATCGTTGTCATTAACGGAACTATATGTAATTGTAACTCGAGGTTGAATAGGTCTATTTGCATGAACATTGGGGGTTGTTGATTGTTTGAGGGTGCCATCTGCAGATGATTTGACATTTGAAACAATAGTATCAATGACTTCTTGTTCGCTATATTGATGCCAGTTAACAGGTGTTACCATAATGGCAGGATAGTGAAATTTTGGACAAGATGGGACATTAATTGCTTCAGGGGTATTTGTACTTTTACCTGAAGAAACAATTTTTTTAATTTCTTTTAATGAATATGTGGGGAGTAAATCGCTCAATCTTGCTCCACCACGAGATTCAAGTCTGATATCATTCATAACCGATGTATATCTTGGATCCAAAGAGTAGGTAACATTATTTTCAATTGTTGGATTTTCATTTGATCTAATATCAGAAATAGCATTATGAGCAAGAACATTGGAATCAATTCGGCCATTTTTAATTGTGAGTTTTTCAAAATCGCCACTTCCTGTTAGCCTATCAGATGTTCTAAGTGAGGCTTTACCAACAATGGAAATGTTTCCTGTTGCGTCCATTGTTATGATGTTTCTTCCATCAACGTCATAGACTGCTATGTTTCTAGCTTTGTTTTTTTCTTCAGTTGTAGCGTCATTTTTTTCATGGCCACTTGATAATACAATAGAAGAATTTGCATCTGGTGAACTTCTTAAATGTAATTTTTGTTTAACGAATGCATCACCAGATATGGCTTCATTTTTGCTGCTTCCAACCCAAAAGAGTGGGGAACAATTGTTAGTTCCTGCTTCATAAATTTCATCAGGCATTGCTGTTGTTCCAGTTGTTGTTTTGTGCTTGAGTTCAAAACAACTCCCAGCTCCGTCTCTTATTGTACCAACAGAAAAATAGTTCCATGCATGTAATCTTCCGAGAGCTAAGTCATCAGGAAGAATGATGTTGTTTGGATCAAAATCTTCAAAATTAACAGCTGGTACGTATGTGTCCATACCTGTTGTTGCAATAAAAGTGTGTTCATTTGGTAGATCACTCAATTCGTTAGAAGCTAGTTGCCAAGCACCACCTGTTCCATTGATTGTGGCATTCCCATTGATATAAATACCCCCATCAGCACCAATAAGATTTGAAATGCGTGCAACTCTTCGGATATTCATTTGAGGTAAGCCAAGAGCGTCTAAATCTGGAATAATATATCCTTGTAAACGATTTCCACCAATTCCATTTTGGTCAAGAAGAACAGTCATCCTGTATCCACTTGCAATATTTTCGTATCCAAATGGCAAGAAATCTTCAATTCTTGTATGAGCAATTGTTGTACTTAATGTCTCCTCATTTTGAGTGCATTCGGCAACAATTTCGGCATGGTGTGATAAAAGAAAAGAGGATAATGCTTCTTTTATAATGCGAACTTCTGTTGCAATATTAATGTTTTCAACTTCTTCATTTCGAGCTGAAATTTGTTTAAAAAGCAAAGGGCCCATAACACCTAACAGTGCAATAACAGCGATTATTTCGATAATTATGGCACCTTGTTCTTGTTTTTTTGTTTGTTTTTTCATGTTCTCCTCCTTGCTTTAAAATTTAAAGCGACTTTTATCGGTTTTGAGATTGTACTGTATTTCTTTTTCTGTTAAAGCTCGATTATAAACTTTGATATTGTAAATATCAGCTGATAACTTTGTTGTTGAAAAGAAAGCATCAGCTCCAATTGTTAAATTTGTTGTTTTTAATGATGTGAACCAAAAATTATTGTAATAAGGTTCTGTTTTGATTAGATTTCCATTAATGTATAATTGATGAGCTGAAGGCGTAACAACATAGGTAATAGCTGTCGTTTCGGTTTGTGGAATATTGATTTTGAATTGACCTAATGTAAACCACTCATCTTTCATTAATGTTATTTTGAATGTGCCTCTATCATATGTTGCGTTTAGTCTTGGATATATATTGCTTTGGGTTGATCCAAATACAGGCATTTCAGTTGCAATATTTTCCCCTTCCTGTTTAATAAAATTAATGACGAATGAAAGAGTGAATGAGGACCCTAATGAACTTGCATCCAAGCTTTCATCCCATGTATCCAGTGTGAGATGATGTTTTCCCCTTAGCCCAAGCGGATAGGAATTCATAGGATGCCATTTTGTGTTTGTTTCACCTTCGATGCTAATAACATCGTTTGGTGAAACAATATTTGTCCAATCTGTCATGTTCTCATTATGAGAAATGGAAGTATTTTCATCTATCTTGTTGATAAATGAATCAAAATGGTATAATAGACCACTGGTAATGTAAGGTGTATTTATTGGTGTGATACAAAAAAGAACACCATTTTCTGGATTGTATGTTTCGATGTAAGTTTTGTAAAAAGAGAATATATTATCAGGTATTTTGCGACCTTGGGCATTCAATGACATAACGTGGGCTTTTCCATCTGATGTCATACTTCCTGTTTCAATAAAACCACAGTCAAAGGTGTTTTTAGTCCGTTTTACAAGGGCTTTTTCCCACAAAAGACGTTTGTTTTTAAAAATAATACGAGATTCATCCTCATTAGGATAAAGGGTGCCATAGGTCAAAACATATTTAAATGTGTTTTCATCTGTTGTTTTGCAAGAAATGATGTCTCCATATGTAGAATTGGTTCCCCAAATGCTGTTCCCAAATTTATCAACGTCTTTTTTATCATCAACTTTGTTTAGACAGACAAGTGCTGATACATAGCCATCACCAGGCAAAGGAAATAACTTATACGAGGTAGACATATGGCCTTCAGTTGGTGCTATTGTAGGGATAAAGTCTTGATAGAAATCATTTTTAAAAACGTGAATAAAGTTGTCTTTGTCTTCTGAAGGGGATAATGATGAATCTCCAGTTGATTTTGCTTTTTTTGTAATTAAATCATCACCGATAGAAGTGTCAAGATATGGAATGGCAAGTGAAATAGCATTTGCATAATCAATGGCTGATTGATGTTGTGTTGCAAAGGATGCTACATATGCTTCTGCAATTGGGACATTTTCAACCATATGTTTATCATTTCTAGGATAAACAAGTGCTAGAAGAATACTAACGATAAAACTAAGCATGGTTGCCCAAAATACCATTTGTTTGACCCCCTAAAAAACATAATCCCTATATTTTATTATAACAGTAATTTTTAAACACGTAAATATTTTTTTAGGAAAAAAAAGAAATTAATACTATTTTTTTTTGAAAAAAGAAGAAAGTATAGCTTGTTTTTTGGGGGATAAATCTTACCTCTATTAGAGGAGATAAAAATGAAAAAAAATAAAATAGAAACCAAAAGAAGATTTATTTTACTTACATTTAAACCGTTTTTGCAAATTACGAGAAGTAAATTGCAGCTCTTAACAATGAAAAAAGATGTGTTGCAAGAAGATGATCAAAGAAAGTGGAATCTGGATTGTTCGGGTCAAGGAGAATGTCAACCAAATGTCTATCCTTCAGATGGGGATGAAAAAATGGATTTTTTAAATAATTCTTTGGACCAACAAAAAAAAGATACCCTTGCAAAAAAACAAGGGAATCTTCATAAAAAATGAATTTAAAAGTTTTGTAACTTTTAGTCTAAAACTGGTAAACTTTTCAATTCTTTCAGCGCTGTTATAAAAGGAATGTCTGCTGGGCAAAATTCAAAATTGTTTAACTCTGTAAGCAAGACCCATTTTGCATCATTGTGTTCATGAAGAGCAGGGAGGGCATCTGTTTGGCAGGTTGCCCAAAAGGCGTTTAACTTAAAATCACCTTTATTTTCATAAGTATGAATGTGTGACATAAAAAGATCTTTTACCATAATTTCTTTTTCAAGTTCTTCTTTAAATTCGCGCGTAACACATTCTTCTAATGTTTCGCCTTGTTCAAGTTTTCCTCCAGGAAATTCCCACATAAGTTCGGGGAATTTACCCTTTTTACGTTGAGCAATAAGGATTTTGTTATCATGAACAACAACAGCCATTGAAATTTCAATCATTTGTTTTCTCCTTTGATATTCATATTGGATTCATTGATACAAAATAATTAAAACTATTTTATATCTAAATGGTTATTTTTTCAATAAAAAAATTTTTTACGACTTAAAGGTCGTTTATAAAAGTTTTAAAGGAAAAATATAAGGGATGATTTTGATAAGTTGGTTGAATGATTGATTTAATTTTTGTGTAAAATGGCCTTTGTCTGTGATGAAAATTATAAAAACATTTTTAAAATCATAGAGTTAAGTTTTGTTTTTTGAAAATTTTGAAAAGGGGTGAATAAGCTAAATTGAAACGTGGAGCTTAAATTTGAGGTGTATGTATTTATTTTGATAAGAAGATAGAGTTTTTTTGAAAAGAAATTTTTTCCTTTAAAAATAAAATTGAATATTGGGCAAGGGGGAGAAGGGGACTTTTAATTATTTTAAGCACAGAAAAATATTTATGTAAAACTTTAAATACATCAAATTAG
>JAZSGT010000013.1:0-11386 GCA_045532865.1 Alphaproteobacteria bacterium | reverse complement strand
TATATTCCTATACACTATCTCGTCTTTATAGTCATGCACTACGACGCTCGTCTATCTTTTCAGAACAACCGTCCGTGCATCTGTTCTTCTTCCTATTTACTAACTTCTTCAACATCTTTGCTCCATCAGGAGCGTGAGTGGGAATATAACAGAATAAAAAACAAATGTCAACACATTTTTTAAACTTTTTTACTCTTTTTTTACTCTTTTTTAGATTGCATTGATTTATAAGGTTTTTTTCTTGTTTTTTATATTAAAAACATCAAAATAGAGCCTCTTTTTGTTTATTTTTTATAAAAAAGATTTAAAATTTCTCTTTATATATAAGAAAAATAATCAAAACAAAAAAGGAATCGGGTTTCGATTCCTTTTTTACGATTCGTTTTAAGACTTTGCTAAAGCTTTTTCCAATTGTTTTAATACATCTTCTATAGATTTATCCATATCAACCGATGACTGTTTTATTTGCTTTTGGCCTAGCAAGTGTTTTGTTTTATCCATAACTTGCTCCAGCATCACATTGGTTAAATCTTTTCGCGTATTATCTTGAATCAAATTAATTCGATCCTGAACATCTTGCTTTTTGCGTTCTATTTTTTTTGAAAGCCTTTCATCAGCCTCTTTTTGCAATGCAACAACTTCTTTTTCTGCCTGTTGCATAATTTCGGCTTTTTCTATATCTAAGTTTTTTGTGTGCTGTTCATATTTTTGATATAAAGCTTCTGCCTCCAATCTCAAATTACGAGCATCCTGCAATTCAGTCTTCACTTTCTCTGATTGACCAATTGCCCATGACTTAACTTTATTACGTGCTACAAATATCAATAATGTGACAACAAAACAAAAACCAACACCTACCCAAAATTCAGGATTCGATAATTCACTCATCTTGCACCCTCCGATTTAGATAGAGTACCTTCTTCTAATTTAAAAGCCAATTTTTCTGCCAATTGAACTGCTAAATCATCAGACTTTTTAATAAACTCAAGTCGAATCTGTTGCATTTCTTTTTCAGTCTCATCAATCTGCTGACGAAAAATTTCATCATGTTCAGCGTCAACGTGAGCCGAAAACTTTTGAATATCTTGATAAGTTTCATTAATAATCTCTTCTTTTGTTTCTTCAGCAGACAAAATATGAGATTTATATTCTTTCATCAAAGCTTCTGCACGTTCGTTCACCACAGAAGCAATACTCAAATCATTTTCAACCAATTGTTTACGCTCAACGAAGACATCTTGAATCATCGGGAAAATAAAATACTTTATTCCCATAAAAAGTAAACCAAATGTTAGCAAAAGCCAAAAAACTTCACCAACATACCAAGATGTATCAAATTGTGGAACCATCGTTTATTAATTTGTAAGAACTAAATATGCCAAACCAAATGCAAAAAGAGCAATACCTTCAACAAAACCTGCACCAACCCATGCAAATAATGAAACATCATTTTTTACATTTGGGTTACGACTAATGCAAGAAATAATCGTTGTAAAGATAGATGCAATTCCTTTTGCTGCTGCAATCATTGCAAAACTGATTAAACCAACGCCAAGATATTTCATACCTTCAGCAATTTGTAACATTAAATTTGTATCTGCTTCCATTTTCTTCTCCTTTATTCTAATGCGAATGGATCGCCTGACCTAAATAAACACTTGTTAGAATTGTAAAGATATACGCCTGCAAAAACGCAACAAACAATTCAAACACAACCAAAAGACATATAACAGCAAAAGGCAATGCTCCTAACGCACCCATTTCGTATACGTAGCCAGCAGCAACCTTTAACAATACATGTCCAACAAACATATTCATAACCAAACGCAGTGTTAAACTAAATGGTTTGGCAAGAAATGAAATAAATTCAACAGGAATAATAATTGGCGCTAATGCAACAGGAACTCCTTTTGGAAAAAAAGTTCTAAACCATCCCAAACCTTGATGCTTCAACCCAACAAGCATTGAAATAAACATACAAAACAATGCAAATCCACCAACAACAGCTAATTGACTTGTAAATGTGAAAGAGTAGGGAAATAATCCCAATAAATTACCCATTAAAATAAAAATAAAAATACTAAAAATAAATGGTAAATATTTTTCATACCCATGGCCAATAGCATCTTGAGCTGTTTTTTTAATAAAGTTAAACAATCCTTCCACAACTGCTTGCGAAGTTGAAGGAACAACATCCTGTTTTCTTGCTAAAAACCACAAAAAAGAAATACCACAAACCAAAGCTAACACCATAAAAAGTGCTGCATTTGTAAAACTCACATCAAATCCAAAAAGATTCAATGGAACAAAACGTCTCACTTCAAATTGGTGCATCAAATGGTTCATTATATAGAATCCTCTTTCTTTTCTAAGCTGATAGCATATTTAATAACAGACCAAATTCCAGCAATACCCCCCAACAATGTTAATGCAACAGTTAATTTTGCTGATGTATCAAACATATTTTGAAAGATAATCCCTAAAGAAGCGCCAATCAAAACACATCCAAGTAAATCAATAATAACCTCTGTTACAATCTGATAACCAGAGGGTCTTTTTGTTGACACTTCTTCTTTTTTTGCTTGTTTATTTTTTAGTGTATTAATTTTTGCAGATAATGCTTTTGTTTCTTTTGTCATTAATTTGCCAACCTTTCATTTGCTGCACTTAAAATCGCCTTTTCATCTGCCCCAGATATTTTTTTTGTTTGATTATCTTTAACAATCACAACTGTTGGCATACCTGTTACATCATACAACTCAGCTAAATTTGTTCGTTGACGAATAATTGTTTTTTTCAACTCTTCATTTGCCAAACAAACATCCACATCTTTTTTGGTCATACCACCCAACATTGTTGCAAATCTTGTCATAATTTCACGAGGTTTTTCAGCATTTGCCCAAAGCATTTGATTCTCAAACATAACATCCATAAATGCTTCATATTTATCTGGCGCCATACAACGTGAAATTGTAAAACCCGTCATCGCCATTGAATCATAAGGCATATCAACATAGACAAGTTTTGCCTTATTTGTATCAACATACTGTTCTTTTAATTTTGGCATAATATCTTTGTGAAAAACCGAACAATGAGGGCAGGTGAGGGAAGAAAACACATAAATAATTGCTGGATTTTGCTTATCCCCATAAACACGCAAATCTGTCGGCTTAATATCAGCTGGCAACTTAGCAGCCATTACTGATGTTGCTAAAAACAAAGAGCAAGCAAAAAGCAATCCTTTTTTTAACATTATTTTCTTTCTCCCATAAAATTTAAAATAAACCAAAACAGATTGATAAAATCCAAATACAAAGCTAAAGCACCCCTTAAAGAAGAAACCTCTTTTTCCTCCTCAGAAGAACACATATAATGCATTTGTTTTAATTTTTGCGTATCATAAATTGCAAGTCCCGCAAAAATAACAACACCGATTAAACTCATAGCCATTGTTAAAAAACTAGATTTTAAAAAGATATTCACAACCATTGTTAAAAGAAGCCCAATGACACCCATTGACAAAAAAGAACCCCAAGGTGTCAAATCTCGCTTTGTTGTTCTTGCATAGATACTTAAACCCAAAAAAGAGCCTGCTGTTACCAAAAAGGCTTGAAAAGCAGAACCAGAGGTATAAAGTAAAAATACATTAGATAACGAAACACCCATCAATGCTGAAAATGCAAAAAAGAATATTTTTGTTTTTGTTACATTTAACTGACCGGCTGCAGAATGGATAAAATAAATCAAAATTAACGGCGCAAAAATAGACAACCACCCAAGCAAGGAATAAGAAACACCATTCGCTGTTGTTGTATAAAACAAATTAATCAATGGTTCTTTTGTAGCTAAATAAGCGCACACACTTGAAACAGCAAGTGCATTTGCCATATACCCATATACTTTAGAAAAATAAGATTGAAGTGAATTTTCTCCTCTTTCAACAGACAAAATAGGTTGTGATTTAAAATCCATTTTTATATCCTTTCATTTATAAAGATAGAACAGTTATACTAAACTTTCTCTTAAAAAACAAGCGTTTTTTCATATTTGTATATTTATGAACGAAAAAGAAGAAAAACAAGTTCAAAAAAAGCCCTCAAAAAAATTTGAGAGCTTTTTTTTGTTTATTTTATAAATTATGCAGATTTACGAAAATTTTTTAATTGCGCATTTTCATAATCATCTAAATTCACAATTTCATAATTTGATTTATCAGCCATTAATTTTCTAAGCAATGTGTTTGTGTGAAAATGTCCAGATTTAACACCTGAGAAGTGAGCAATAATAGGCATTCCAACTTGATACAAATCACCAACTGCATCCAATGTTTTATGAACAACAAATTCGTTTTCACTACGCAAACCTTCTTTGTTCATCACTGTATCACCATCTACAACAACAGCGTTTTCCAAAGAACCACCTTTTGCCAACCCAACAGAACGAAGCATTTCAACCTCTTGTGCAAAACCGAAAGTCCTTGCATAAGCAACAGAATCTTTAAATGAGCGTTCTGATAATACAATTGAATATTCTTGTCGACCAATTAATTTTGATTTTGAAAAATCAATCATAAAGTCAATAGATAAATCTTTTTCTGCAGGATACAAACAAACACTTGCACCTTTACCATCATCAAATGAAACCTCTTTTAAAACTTTAATAGCTTTTAAAGGAGCATCTTGAGAAACAACACCAGCACATTCAATCAATGTAACAAAATCGCTAGCAGAACCATCCATAACTGGAACTTCATAGTTATCTAACTCAATTAAAACATTTGTAATTCCAAAACCTGCAAGAGCAGCCATCAAGTGTTCAATTGTACCGACCGTTACACCATCTTGGTTACCAACACAAGAGCACATACGTGTATCCACAACTGTTTCATACGAAACTGGAACAATATTGTCTTTTCCTTCAACATCAGTTCTTTTGAAAACAATCCCAAATCCAACTGGGGCAGGGCGCATTGTCATGTGAACTTTAACGCCACTGTGCAATCCAATTCCAACGCAAGGAATTGCATTTTGCAATGTTTTTTCACAATTCGTATAAGAACTCAATGTTTTAATCTCTGCGATCATAACAAATCTCCTTTGTTTTTTCAACTTGTGTCTTAAGAATATCGTTTTATATAAAATTATGCAAATCAATGATTGTTTCAAATTATTACAAAAAACAAAATTGTAAAAATCCTTTATTTTTCAATATAATAATTCATAAAAATCTTTTATCTTGACTTATATAAAAAAATATTCCACACTAATCTCATGAAAATTTTTAAAACTGTAAAAAGAGCAATACATCAATCTAAAGTGTTCAGATATCGAACCTATAAAAAAATTTCAGGTGTTGGACACAGGGAGTTGACTGATCGCATCTTTTTTGCAACCATGTTTTCATTGTTAACATTAGGTGCTTTGGCGCTTTTTTTCTCTGGTGAAGAAAAAAAACTATCTTCAAGTGAACTGGTAGAACAAAGATCAACACCATCAAACGAACAAGAAATTGTTCATGAAGATTTGGGTGATGAACCTGTTATTGAAGAAGCACCAACCCCCTCTTTAACAGATTTAGAAAATAAAGTTATTTTAAAAGAAGCTGTTTTAAAAACATCTGTGCTTAAAAATGGCGAAACATTTTCATCTTTTTTAAAAAAATCTGAAATTGCTCCGGATTTACATACTCAAATTACAGAAACACTTTCTTCACTCATAAATATCAACACTCTTGAACAAGGCACTTTGCTTTTAACATTTATGGATAATAATAATGCTTTTTTAGGTCTTGCAATCCCCTCACAAGGAGAAGAAGTGATTGCAATTATTAAAGAAGAAGACGGGTCACTTACACCATTTACACAAGTTGGACAAGTTGAAGTTAAACAAGAACGTATTCGCAGCAAAATTGAGCGTACTTTTCAAGGTTCAGCTTTAAAAGCTGGTGTTCCTCAAACAATTATTACACAAATTACAAATGCTCTTGATGGAGAATTTGACTTTAGAGCCAATATGCGTCGTGGGGATATTTTTGACGTTGTATATACAAAAAAAGTTACTCCAAATGGCATCGAGCTTGATATTGATAAAGAGCTGGTTTTTGTAGGCCTTCAAAATGGCAAAAAAACAGTTTATCGTTATCTTTATAAAAATGCTAAAGGAATTTCTGCTTATTACAATCCTCGTGGAGAAAAAGGTGAACAAACTATCGCTCAAAAACCAGTCAAAGCCATTCCCAGACTCTCATCAAAATACGGATGGCGCAGACACCCAGTTTTGATGTACCGCTTATTTCATAGTGGTGCAGACTTAGCTTGCCCCAAAGGAACCCCTATTTATGCTGGCGCTGACGGTGTTATTACACAAATTGGTCGCAAAGGTGCATATGGAAAATATATCAGAATCAAACATGCTGGTGGTTTTGAAACAGCTTATGGCCACATGTCTGGCTTTAAAAAAGGATTAAAACGTGGTTCTCGTGTAAAAAGAGGAGAAGTTATCGCTTATGTTGGAGCAACAGGAAGAGCCACCGGTCCACATCTTCACTATGAAGTATGGAAAAATGGAAAAACGCAAAATCCTCTTCAAACACACAAGATAAAAGGAGAACAACTTACAGGCTTTGAAATGGACCAATTTAAAGCTATGGCAGAAAGCATTCATCCAGATTATCAAGAACATAGATTTGGGAAAAACCCTCCTATTCCCCCTAAAAAACCATTCAACCTAGGTGCAAAAAAAGAGAAAAAATAAATCGTTTTTTCAATAAATTAAACAAAGATGAACAAAAAACCATTTTTTTAAAAAAAGATTTGGTTTCTTTACCTATTCTATGGTATAGTGTATTTAAAAATAAAGGAAATATCTATCCAAAGTGTTTGTTAAGGATATCAAGGGGGATTTTTAATGAAGCATTATTCACGTACGGCGATTAAAGAGCTTAGGAAACGGTATTTAACCGTTTTGAAAAAATGCTTTCTTTTAAATATGGGAATGATTTTGTTTTCAACACCAACCCTTGCAGCAACGGAAACAATAACACAAAGAGTATCAAATTCATCTACACTTTCTTATTTAAACCCTCTTATTTTTAAAAACATTACACTGGAACGTACAGAATCTACCGTTTATGGTAGCGCTGTTAATAATACAGCTTCTCTTAATTTTAAAAATCAAGTTACATTTGAGCAAAATAAAGCCTCAGGGATAAAAGTCCCAGCATTAGGAGGTGCTATTAGCAACACAGGAACCCTAACTTTTGAAGAAATTTCAACATTTACAGGTAACACTGCTTCATCCACAGGGAATCATACCCGAGGAGGGGCTATTTCAAACTATGGCGAATCAGCCATAACAACATTTAATAAGGATGCTGTATTTAGAAATACAACAATTTCAACAAAGGCTTACAAAAATACAGATGACACATATGCAGTCGGAAGTGCAGAAGGTGGAGTAATCAATAACTATCTAGGCACTGTAACATTTAAAGAAAAATCCACATTTGAAGGAAACAAAGCTTCTTCAGAAGGATATCATGTCCACGGTGGTGTTTTGCACAACACTGGTGCGTCAGCCACAACGACATTTACAAAAGAAGCTATATTTAAAAACACAACCGTATCAGCTAAAGCTGTTCAAAATCCAAATGAGTCAATCACACCTGTTCAAATTCATGGTGGAGCAATCAATAATTACCTTGGTCGTACTTCATTTTTGGATAAAGTAACATTTGAAGGAAATACAGCTTCTGTAGAAGGTGGAAACATCTATGCTAGTGCCGTTTATAACGAGGCTTCATCCTCTGTTTTATCTTTCAATGGAGATGTAATTTTTAAAAACAATACAGCTACGGCTAAACCGATTATAAAAACAGATGGAACTGTTGTCGGTGGTGGTGTGTTAGGAGGAGCCCTTTCCAATTCAGGAACTGTTACTTTTTCTGGTCTTGCAACTTTTGAAGGAAACACTGTTTCTGGGGAAGGATATAGCGCTTCTGGTGCGGGGATTTATAACTCTGGAACTGCAGGGAAAATCACTTTCAACAAAGAAGCTACATTTAAAAATAATACTACCACATCAAAAGCTATTTCAGATGGAACAACAGCAACAGGTGGAAGCACTAATGGAAGTGCAATTTTAAATAACGACGGCACAATTATATTTAAAGACAAAGCCACTTTTGAAAGTAACAGCATGCAATCTGAAGGGACACACAATCATGGTGGTGCTCTGAGCAATTCAAAAGGGAATATAACATTTGATAAAGAAACCATATTTAAAAACAACTCTGCCACATCAAAAGCACTCTTACAGACAAATGGAAAATTCATAGGTGGAACAGTTCACGCTGGGGCTTTAAACAACTATTTAGGGACCATTACATTTAACGACAAAACAACTTTTGAAAGCAATAGAGCCTATTCAGAAGGAGGGGCATCTGAAGATGGAAGCTCAACACATGGAGGCGCTATTTATAATGAAGCCTCAGACACACACATTATTTTCAATAAAGATGCTATATTTAAAAATAACATCAACGAAGCAAAAGCACTGTATGATGGAGACGGCAGATTAGGGGGTGGATATGCTTTTGGTGGCGCTATCTCGAATAATGGGAGTATGATATTTAACGGCAATACCACATTTGAAGGGAATAAATCCATCTCTAATGAAAGAATAACATATGGTGGGGCTATTTATAATGAAGGTGAATCTGCAGTCCTAACCTTTAACTCCTCTTTCGCATTTACAGGGAATAAAACGGTATCTAGTGGAATTGAAACTTCAAACGACATCCACAATTTAAGTACAATTAATTTTTCCCACGGGTATGATCAAAATGGAAGTGATCGTCTTGTTGGCTCTCTTGATGGAGGAATAATCAACACGGGAACCATCAATAAAACGGGAGAAGGTATATTACTTTTTAAAGATGAAACAATCAATAGTGGTAATGGCACATTCAACCAAACAGCTGGAATAACCATTGCCCATTCAGAGCATTTTTTAACAGGGATAAACAATATATTTGGTGGCACATTAGAAACACATGGCACAAACATTAATTATTCAGCTCAAATTGGGGATGGAACAAATAATGCTCAACTCATCCATCATTCAACAGCTGGTATAAATGATAGAACAGAGCTTAACTCTTCTTCTATAAAGATCTCAACAAATGCAACAGCTCTTTTTGATTCAGCTTTAGGCAGTCAAGCGTATTATACACTTGCTGATGATGTAGCTGGGGCAGGAACTATCACTTTTAAAAATTCAAACCTTAATCTACAACAAGCAAGTTATAGAGGCGCTTATCAAATTGACGCTTCTAATACCATAGATTTACGACAGGACAAAACAGTTGGCACAAGCGTTCACTTTGATAACCTCAGTGCAGGTGAAATAGGAATAGGAGCCACATTAGCTTTTGATTTAAATATAATAACAGATAGCTCTGGAAATTTATCTAACATTGAAACAGATAAATTTTCATCAACATCTAATTATCTTATTAACAATATTGTTATTAACAGCTTAAATAATACAGCTCTTGATAATGGTATTCAAACAGCTCACCAAACAAACGTTTTAAAAGAAAATGCTCAATTTAAAGAAGGATTGAGTAAAACTCTTGCGACCAGTACATCAACATATTTATTTAATATAAATACAGCGAAAAACGATACCACTGGACTCGTACAAGATATCACATTAACAGCAAAAGAATTAAAAGACGGAAGCGCTCTCGGCACAATTACAAAAATGACAGGTGACTCTTCCTTTCAAATGGTTACCGAAACAGACACACTTGACACAACAGCTGATTACATAGTTACCGAAGATTTAACACCTCTTGGAAGTGGCAAAAAACAAATCCTAGGAGCAACAAACAACGCCTCTGATAGCACTATTTATGCAAATGGAAAAGATTTGTTCACTCTTAATAAGGCGCAGACAGAACTTGATGTACAAAATATATCTATCAGTGCCGCAAATACTGTTGTTAACAACCAAAATGGCGTTGTTAAATTGGAAAATGTTGTTATTTCTGGCACAAACAATGATACCTCTATACAAAACGCAAGTTCAATGCTTCTTTCAGATGTTCAGGTGGATAAAGGCATCAAAAATACTGGTGAACTCACACTTACAAATGTAGAAGCTGAAAAACTAACCAACAATAACTTAACAACTGTTAATGGGGGTACACTTAAAGTAAACGAAATTTCTGGTAGTGGAACACTAAGTATGAATAATGCCGAGCTTGACGCAACCTCAATTGCTACAGCTAATACCATTATTTCTAATGGAATGAAATTATCTGATAATTTGAAAAAATTGGATTTAGAGACATTAGAAATAAAAGAAAACACAACTCTTAATTTAAACCTTGCAACAGCAATAATCAATACCATTGAAAATAAAGGTTCTTTACAGGTCAATAAAGATTTAAACATTGGCGCCTTAAATGGGCATGGGACTTTATCTATGAACAATTCTGTCCTTCATGTAGCAAACAGTTTTTCAAGCAACAACAAGTTAGAAGCCAACAACCTATCATTTAGTTCAAATGTAAAAGACCTTTCTTTTAAAGAGGTTGCTGTTCAAGAAAATAGCTTTTTAGACATTGGGAAATCAACCCTTTCTGCAGACAGTGTTTTATTTAATGATAATTCAAAATTGATTACCCATATTAACACAAAGTCTAATACAGACTTTGGAAAAATATCTGCTCACACAATTAACGTTTCAGACAAAGGTACTGAAATTGGAATTATTGTCAATCCTGGGGAACATTTTTCTGTCGGATATAAGGATTTTAAAATTTTAAATGCACAAAATTTAAATGCGACAGCTCAAAATGGATTTGAAACTATTTTAGAAAATCCAGTTTATGATATTTATTACCTTGGGGATGGTGAATATCGGCTAACTGTGAAAAAAAATGAAAAATGTAAAGGGATTCAATGTGTTCTAAAGGCTTGGATCTTAGGTCCTGCTATCACTGAAGACGGCAAGCCAAAGGATATTCAAAATATCCTCAATGATTCAGCTCAAACGTTTGGCCCAAATTCAAAAGAAGTTATCGAGGCCCTTGAAGGATTAGCCCCCAATACATCCCCACTCACACAAGCCTATTCAACAGAAATTATGAACAGGTTATCCTCTATTATTTCAAAACAGCTCCATTCTTCAATAGAAAGAACAGGCTATTATAAAAGAGGAAAAAGTTTCTATCTCAACCCACGCAGACAATCACATCTTTGGGTGCAAGGAATGTATGGCCAATCAGAATTTGATTCTAAAAAAGGCTTTGATATGGATACCAAAGGTCTTGCTGTTGGGTTAGATGGACACATTTCCCCAGACACACGCTTGGGTGT
>JAZSGT010000048.1:0-64266 GCA_045532865.1 Alphaproteobacteria bacterium | reverse complement strand
CCTCTTTTTCAAGCGTATAATAAATCAAATGATTTTGCGCAATAATATAATGTTCTGGCAAAACATATTTAGATAAACAAGGTGTTGAAAAATCAAGATTAAAATGTTTTTTTAAAGAATCAGACAACCCTAAAATAATATTATCAGGATTAGAATTAAAAGTATTATCTGGGTTATCAACCGTATGATTGTATCTATTACAAATTTTAATAAAACCACCTTCTTTTAAAATTTGAATAGAAATCACAGAGGTGGCATATTCATCATCACGCTCAGGATTCTTAAAATCTCTCCGACTAAGTTTTTCTGCCCCTTCTTTAACACAATGAATAATGTGATATCGTTTAAATCGATTTGGGTCAGAAAAAGTACAAAGTTCTTCTTTTTTAGAAAAATATTTTTTAATAGAATTTTGTTTCTTAAGCGTATCAGCATAAAAGGCCGTATATCCAGCTTTTTTTAAAAGTTCAAAAGGGGAATCGTTAGATGTTCCTTTCGTTTTTTCTTTTGAAATCAAGGTTCTTAAAAAAGGCAGTAAAGGTTCAACATCACGCCTAGCATATCGAACCCATTCTTGAATGTTTGGTACATCAAAAATCCTAGCATCATAATCACGAATGGCTTTGGCAAAAGCTTCGCCTTTTAATTTTTTTATGATGCTATACATTTTTTGAGACATTTAAGTTCCTTATTTCAAAATTTTAAAGTTTGAAGATTTTAACATAAAATTAAAAAAATGTCAACATTTTTCAAAAAATAGTAAGACACACTTTTAACTACTTTTTACTTGCAAAAAAAATCATAAAATTATATGTTAATTAAAACAGAGGACTGTGGAGAAATGATGAAGCTAACACCTATTCAAAAAGCCATTTTATTCAACTGCTTAAGACAAGGTCTTTATTTTGTCTTATGCATTTTATTTGCTCTTTCTTTACGCATTCTTGCCAATTATTTTAAAGCCGAAACTTTTAAAGAATTTGGCATTATTGAAAACATCCAACTTTTCATCCTTTTTTTAAGTGCCACTTCTTTTGGCTATTTATCTGTTCTATCTCAAAAATTTAGACCCTTATTAATTCTTTTTTCAAGTCTTTGTCTTTTTGCCTTTTGCAGGGAACTTGACTCTTTTTTTGACACGCAAGTACCTTTTATAAGTTGGAAATTTTGCTATCTTTTCCCTCTCACTGCAGGTGTTTATCTTTTTTATATGAAGAAAAAATTAAAAAAAATTCTTTTGCTTTTTTGTACCTCGCCTGCTTTTTACATTATGTGTTCAGCCATGCTTGTATTCATTCCACTTGCCCAAGCCATTGGGAACAAGGGGTTTATTTCAACTGTTTTGCCTGACGCTCATGATGTAATTTTAATGCGCCGATTTTTTGAAGAATCTGGAGAAGTTTTAGCTTATTTCTTACTCTTTTTATCCTCCGTTGAATTTTATATTTCACTTATACACAAAAAGAAATAAAAAACACTTTTTAAAAACATTTGACAAAATCAAAATCTTTTGGTATACTTACCTTTAACGAGGCAAATTTCAACATTAAAGAGGGGTAAAAAATGAGTCCAAAAGATGAAAAAGTTGCTGTTATCAAAAAAACATATCGCAAACTTTGGTCATTAGCACACAAATTTAGCAATCACAATTCAAAAATCACAACTGAAATGGAACAATTCATCAAGAAACATTATCTTGATGAAACTTTTACATTAACAAAAGAAGATGGCACCATAAAAACACTACCCATGTTTGTTACAGGCAAACCAAGAAAAGGTGGTCAAACAGTTTATTTTGATCCTCGTGCAACAGAAGAATTTACTTTAAGACACAAAGAAGAATTAGCTTTAAGAGCTGCTGAGTTTGAAGAAAAATGTGAATTTATTTCTTTAAGAGCTCTTGTACGCACACTTAAAATGCCTGCCAATTCAGATGAACTACTTTATAAGTTCATTTTAGAACATGCCATTGACGACACATTTGAAACTGAAGATGCAAATGGCAAACATCAAACACTCAAGATTTTTGAGTGCCCTGTTAACAAAATGAACAAATCATATATCTCCATCAGAAAAGATGGTATTCCAACACTTATTAAAATCCATCAAAAAGGTTTACAAACAATTGGCGTTCCATTAGATGAATACACAACTGAAATTATGTCACGCCCAGATGATACAATGTTCACACCTCGCGAATTGATGGAGGCTTTACAAATCAGAGCATTAGGGCCTGCTGCACAAAACAAATTCTATCACTTAATTGAAAACAACTTTTCTCTTATTAACAAAAAAGATTATAAAACAGGTGAAGTTCAGCCTTTATTTCATAAAAGATGGTATCGCAAACAAATTCTTTGTCTTAAAAAAGAAGATATCTCAGCTTTTGTTTTTAAAGCCCAAAAACAACTTAAAAAACTAGGTGTTTCACAAAACGTTTTGAATCACTTTTTATATAAAGAAGCGTTACAAGAAAAAACACCTGAAATGATTACAATCAATCAATTTTTAAGAGAGCATTTACACACAATTAAAGGACCTCACATTTCAAAAGAAATTATCAAAAATCATTTACAAGACACTTATTTGGTCCATCATGAAAATGGTAAAATTGAAGAAAAACATGTATTTTGCAAAGTTGCCAACTCATCAAATGAACATGGCAACTATGTTTTCGCATCAAAAGAGGCTATGTATGCTTTTGCAAAAAGGAATAAAGCTCTTCTTTTAGAAAAAGGCATTACCCCTTATCAATATGAAAACTTGTTAAAAGAAGAAAACGCAAAACCTATTCCTCAAGGAGAAGTCTTTTCTGCGCAAGAATTGGTTGATAAAAAAATTATTAGTGTAGAATATATTTCAAAATTACATCATTTTACAGACAAAACCTTTTCAACTTTTTCAAAAAATGGGAACATTACAAAAAAACCATATGTTTATACAGCACGAGATAAAAGAACAGGCCATGTAAAATGTTTTGTTTTAAAAGAAGGACTTCAAGAATTATTAACAACATACAAAGATGATTTAAATGTTCAACAAGGAGCTATCGACGCACTTACACTTAACAAAGACATTTTGAAAAAAACAGATAAAATGCTTTCTATTGGTGAATTGCTTCAACTTATGGGACGTGGGGAATACATTTTAAAAGAAATGAAAGAAATGATCAAACAAACATCTGTTCATGATACATTTTTAAGTTCTGATGGTACTGAAAAAGAAATGTTCTCTTTTGCTTACACTCCAAATGGACAAATCACCCTTTTTATTGATGCTGAAGGTATTACTCCATTCTTAACAAGACATACTAAAAATCTTGAAAAATTGGGCATTACATCTAAACACATTCATAACACCCTCAAAAAAATACACCAAAATCCAAACTTTATTGAAGATTTGGTTGAAAAAAGACGCACAACACAATTAATCAGAAAAAAACGCGAAATGGAAAAAAAGGCATAATATGTTTCAAAGAAAAATACAATTAGACGACTCTTTTTTAAGCATGTCTGATTTTGCACGCTTATTACATAAACAACCAGTTTTTAGCAAGGTATTACGTGAATTTGTTCAAGCAAACATGCAAAATGAAACCGTTGAAATTGAAAATGAATTAGGGAACAAAGAAACTATCCCCGTTTTTTATTATGGCCAAAAAAAAGCTAATCGTGGCTCTTGGTATATTTTAGATAAAACCATTGTTCCTTTTTTAAAAAGACACATCAAAGAAATTGAAAAGCTTGGCGTCCCACTTGAAAATCTCATTGCCTCAATTGGAATAATTCCTGTTGTACAGCGAAGTGAAATCTCAAACAAAGACATCATGAATCTTTGGGATGTGGCAACAAAATGCTCCTATAATACAAAGATTTTAAAATCTGTTACCCAAGAGATAAAACGCCTTTATCTTTCTGAGACATTCACACAAACAGATAAAAAAACAGGCGCTCAAATTGAAAAACCCATGTTTGTTTTTGTTAAAAACAAAATGGGTCAAAGTGGTGTTTTTATGCTCAAAGAAGCACTTCCTGTTTTTTTAAAAAGGCACAAAGAAGCGCTTAAAAACTTTACCAACCTTTTAGAAAGCTCAAATGAACATCTTTCTTTACGTTCATTTTCAAGATATTTAGGAACATCAAAATATGAACCTGAGTTAAATTTATTTATTCAACAACACATTAATGAAACATTTGAAACAAAAGACAAAAATGGTCGTTTAAAATCACAACCCATTTTTTCTTATCAAAAACAAATAAATGGCGTTCCTGTTTTAAACATTAACAAAGAAGGTGCTCTTCACTTTATTTTGAAATATCAAGACGAACTTATTAAAATGGGATTTAAAGGCGTTCATGCTCTTTTGCATAATTTTGAAAAAAAAGGATTTCAAAAGGGATATTTAAGCATTCGTGAAATCTCAAACAAATTACATAAGAATGATACTTTTTCAAAAGAATTAACAGCGATTATTCATCAAAATTTTGCGCAGGATCAAGTCATTGAAATTCATCCAAAAACAAAGCAACAAACAAGCAGGAATTTATTCTTTTCAAGATATCAAAAAAAGATGATTTATTTTATCAAAGAAACAGATCTTGCTTTATTTATCAATCAATATAAAAGCGTATTATTACAACTGGGCACTGATGAAAAAATCATCAATCACCTATTACAAAAAAATGTTATTCCTGTAAAAAATGATAAAATGGTAACATTTAGGGATTTTATGCGTTTAATCAGACGCAACAATTCGAGTGCACAAGAAATTTTAAATGAAGTCAAATCCAATCATTTAAATGACACTTATGAAGAAATTGATACAAATGGGAACAAAGTACAAAAACCCATTTTTATCTATGCCCAAAACAGCAAGGGTTTTTCTTATTACTTTACAAGTAAAAAAGCCATGTTTTCCTTTTTTGAACAACAAAAAAATATGCTCACAAAAACATTTGGGATTAAAAAAGAAATCATCGATTCCATCCTTGGAAAACAAGATATTCAACCTTTCAATCCTGATTATATTTTTATCACAAAATTGTTGAACAAATTGCACATTCATCAACCTGATTTTACAAATTACATCAAAAAAAATCATATAAACGAAACCTATCCTGTTTTGGATGAGAATGGGAACATAACACAACAGCCTATGTTTATTTTCATGAGTGCTAAAGCCATCGGCATTGGTAATTATGCCATCCATAAAGATGCCCTGATCCATTTTGCAAAACGACATCAAAAACTATTAAATATTAAAGATGAAGTTATCAATGCCCTTAAAGAAAATCAACCACTTGTAAAAAAAGAAGAAACATTCTTAACCATTACACAATTAACAAAATTTTTAAACAAATCAACTCGTTTTACAAGTCCATTTCGCCAAAAAATAAAGGCACATTACTTAAATGAAACAGCAACCATTCAAATAAATGGAGAAGAAAAAACCATTCCCGTTTTTGCAAAAGCCTTTACAAAAACAGGTGCTATTACTATTTATGTTGACACAAAAGCACTCCCTTCATTTTTGAACAAACACAAAAACAACCTCATTAAATTAGGAT
Source organism: Alphaproteobacteria bacterium (assembly GCA_045532865.1). Taxonomy (GTDB): domain Bacteria; phylum Pseudomonadota; class Alphaproteobacteria; order CAAHEQ01; family UBA3637; genus RGIG4140. Next base: position 58,699 of record JAZSGT010000048.1, on the reverse strand, counting down.
TTAAGGAAGAAAATATTGATAATTTAATCCATATTTCAAGGCAAGATCCTCTTTTTCATGTTCCTCACCTTTTAAAAGAAAAAGAAAGGAATAAAATAAGGTTAATCCAATATTATGCCTCAAGGCAAAGGAACTAAAATGACCTCACCAAAGTTGGAAACAAAAGAATATTATTCACTTTATCAACTACTCATGCACCTCACAAGGTGCAATCGCTTTAATTCAAGCAAAATTTCACCCAAAATTAAAGCTGAGCTTTTAAAAGAAACATTCATTAATGCACAAGGCGTTGAAACAAAAATGTTCATATTTCCAACACCTGCCGGTGCTACAACAAGACCTTATTTATCCATACACCGAGAAGCTATACCCGAATTTTTAAAAAAATGGGGTACAACCTTTCAAGTTCCCAATCATGTTATCTCAAATACAAAAAAAACATATCATCTACCTGATATCACAGATAAAATGATTTCAACCTTTGACTTTTGCAAAAAAATAAAAGCCCCAAAATCTCTTGCTTTTTGGATGAATGAAAACGCCTTTTTACTTTTAGAAAACAAAGACAAATCAAATCCTTTTTTCTTACTTGCAAAAGATGTTTTTATGTTTCAAACAATTGTCTTATTAAAAGAAAATTTAAATAATTTTATTTTGCAAAATCAAGAGATTTTAAGATTTCATAGATTACCTGAGATAATTATTGAAAAAGCCCATCAAAACAAAGTGTTAGATTATCTTGAAAATAATCTTGGTGAATCCTACACCAAAGAAACAGATATCAACTTACCTAAACTTAGATTAGATGAACTCTCAACTTATCTAAAAAAAACAACTCTTTTTATTCCACATCTTAAAAAATTTATTCTTCAAAACTGTCTAAATGACACCTTTGAGTTAAAATTAAACAACGACAAAACTCAAAAAATGCCTGTTTTTTTATACTATAATACATTTAAAAAAGACAAACCAAGCTGCTACATTTACACTCAAAGTATTCCTTATTTTGTTCAAAAATATGAACAAGAGCTTCTTTCTCTTGGCGTAAAACAAGCCGTTATACGCGATATTCTTAAAAAAAACAATCTCAAAAGCTCTTTAGAGGGAAAAATCATCTCTTTTTATGATGCTTATTTGTTATGTATCCCAAATGTTGATTTTAACACTTTTAAAAATATTTTAAAACTATCTGCCTATTCCACCCTCACCCAAACAAATGAAAAAGGGGAACAAACAACAAAAGAAGGGGTTATTTATGTTCAAACAACTCTCAAAGACCCCTATTTTATCAACACAAATGCTCTCATTCAAATTCTCAATCATCATAAAGAAGATTTACATATCACAAATGAAAATATAACAAGAACTAAAATTTTAATCAATTCCCCTCAAAAAACAGCCATTCCAGTAACTTATTTTTTAAAAAACATTGGGTTATCCAAAAAAAATGCCCCAGCATTTAATTTAAAAATTCTTAAACCCAACATGGCGTGTGTTCTTTCAACAATTGATAATGGGAATAAAAAAACAATTGTTCCATTTGGATTTTTCAAAAATCAAGCTGGCAACAACTACATTGGCGTATACTTAGATGCAACAAAAGCAATTATTCAACACTTCAAAAAAGAATTTATTGAAATGGGTATTTCAAAAGAAAGAATCGAAAAATTAGAAAACCTCGAGGCAAATACACCTCAAAAAATAAGCACATCTAAACCAAATGCCTTAAAACAATCCCCCCAATCTTTCCAGAGAAGCAAAGAAGATTAACTCTCGTATATCTTATTAAAATTTAATTGATTTTTTGCTTAAATTATACTATAATGTAGCCCACTTAAACCAGATTATCTGTGAGGCATATATGAAAAAATTTATCTCTATTCGTGGCGCAAGGGAACATAATCTTAAAAACATTGATGTTGACATTCCTAAAAACCAACTGGTTGTCATTACAGGTCTTTCAGGTTCTGGAAAATCATCTCTTGCTTTTGACACCATTTATGCCGAAGGCCAACGCAGATATGTTGAAAGTTTGTCAGCTTATGCTCGTCAATTTTTAGAATTGATGAAAAAACCTGATGTTGACTTAATTGAAGGATTATCTCCAGCCATTTCTATTGAACAAAAAACAACCTCAAAAAACCCCAGATCCACTGTTGGTACAATCACAGAAATTTATGATTACATGCGTCTTTTGTGGGCTCGTGTTGGAACACCTTATTCCCCTGCAACAGGTCTTCCCATTGAAGCGCAAACCATCCCTCAAATTGTTGATTTGGTTTTAAAAGAAAAAGAAGGTACACGTCTTTTAATTCTTGCACCTGCTGTACGTGACAGAAAAGGAGAATATAAAAAAGAAATTGCTGATTGGCAAAAAAAAGGATTTGCCCGGCTTCAAATTGATGGTGAAATGTATGATATTGAACAAACACCTGAGCTAGATAAAAACAAAAAACATTCTATCAGCGTTGTAGTTGATCGCCTTGTGATCAAAGAAGGGATTGAAACAAGACTTTCTCAAGCTGTTGAAAAATCACTTTCGTTGGCAGATGGCCTTGTTGTTGTTAAAAACCATGATACAGGAGATGAAAAACTCTTTTCTGAAAAATTTTCTTGCCCTGTCAGTGGATTTACCATCAAAGATTTAGAACCTTCTTTATTTTCATTTAACAACCCACAAGGGGCGTGTCCTGTTTGTGCAGGCCTTGGATTTAAACTTTATATTGATCCAGAAAAAGTCATTCCTGATCCTCTTAAATCCATCAGACAAGGGGCAATCAAACCATGGAGCAACCTAAATGGTGACATGTTTCAATGGTATGATGGCATTTTAAAAACAATGCTTCAAACCATCTCCGTTGATATTGATACACCATGGGTGAATCTTTCTAAAGAAGTGCAACATGCTATTTTATATGGTACCCACGGAAAAGGCAAATCATTTGAAGGGGTGATTACCAATATGGAACGCCGCTTTATGGAAACAAGCTCTGATTGGATGCGTGAAGAATTGTCTAAATACCAATCCAATTCCACCTGTGAAGCTTGTCATGGGCAACGTTTACGTCCTGAAGCTCTCGCAGTTAAAATTGTGGGCAAAACCATTAGTGAAGCCACACACACATCTATTCAACAAGCAAAAGACTGGTTTTTAGCCGTTCCAAATAGTTTAAGTAACCAAAAACAAGAAATTGCCAAACGCATTTTAAAAGAAATCAATGACAGACTTCTTTTTTTAAACAATGTTGGTCTTGGATATCTCTCCTTAGACAGAATGAGTGGCACACTCTCTGGTGGGGAATCTCAACGCATTCGTTTAGCAAGTCAAATTGGATCAGGTCTTACTGGTGTTCTCTATGTATTAGATGAACCCTCTATTGGTCTGCATCAAAGAGATAATGATAAACTTTTAGAAACACTCATTCATTTAAGAAATCTTGGCAACACAGTCATTGTTGTTGAGCATGATGAAGATGCCATCAAAGCCGCTGACTATGTGCTTGATATTGGACCAGAAGCCGGCCGTCATGGTGGTCATGTTGTTGCTCAAGGTACACCCAAAGACATTATGGATAACCCCATTTCAACAACAGGGCAATTTTTATCTGGCATGCGCAAAATTATCATTCCAGCTCAAAGACGCACAGGAAATGGTAAATTTATTGAAATTCAAGGAGCCAAAGCCAACAATCTTAAAAATGTGAATGTTCAAATTCCCTTGGGAACTTTTACCTGTGTTACAGGCGTGTCAGGTGGAGGAAAATCATCCCTTGTGATTGAAACCCTTTATAAAGGGCTTAACAAACTGATTAATCAGTCCAGTGACACCCCTGGTGAATATGAACGCATCCGTGGTATGGGTTACATTGATAAAATCATTGATATTGACCAAAGCCCTATTGGCAGAACACCTAGATCCAACCCTGCTACATATGTAGGGATGTTCTCCACCATTCGTGATTGGTTTGCTGGTCTTCCAGAATCAAAGGTCAGAGGATACAAAGCTGGTCGTTTTTCATTCAACGTTAAAGGTGGTCGTTGTGAATCTTGTGGAGGTGATGGTGTATTAAAAATTGAAATGCATTTTTTGCCAGATGTGTATGTTGAATGTGATGCATGTAAAGGCAAACGTTATAATAGAGAAACATTAGAAGTTACCTACAAAGACAAATCTATTGCTGATGTTTTGGATATGACGGTGGATGAAGCAGCAGAATTTTTTGACCATATCCCATCTATTCGAGATAAATGCAAACTACTTAAAAAAGTAGGTCTTGGATATATTTCTTTGGGGCAATCAGCTGTAACACTTTCTGGTGGGGAAGCTCAACGCATCAAGCTTGCAAAAGAACTCTCTAAAAAAAGCACTGGCAAAACACTTTATATTTTAGATGAACCAACAACAGGGCTTCATTTTGCTGATGTTCAAAAATTATTAGAAGTTTTACACGCCCTTGTTGATCAAGGCAACAGCGTTGTTGTAATTGAACACAACTTAGATGTGATCAAAACAGCTGATTATATCATTGACATGGGGCCAGAAGGTGGCGATGGTGGCGGTCAAGTTGTTGCCACAGGCACACCGGAAGAAGTTGCAAAAGTGGAAGCCAGCTATACAGGGAAATATCTTAAAAAAATATTAAGTAAAGGCTGATTTTCTCACAAATCTAACTTTACGAACATAAGGAAATAGCATTTTAAACCCAGCTTACTTATTAAAACATAAAGCGCAAACCAGCGTATGTTTCAACCGTGTCAAAAGCAAGTTCCTTTTGACCATCATTGATTTCAACTTTCCCCAAATCAATATATCTTATACCAGCATCAGCTGTAACATTTCTGGTTAAACGAAGGCCAACACCTGCGCCAACGCTCCAAGCAAAATTAGAGCCAGAAATCTTTTCTTCCAACACTTCAATATTGTGGCGTGCAATCCCTGCTCCAGCCGTCAAATAAGGAAGAACATTTCTTGTCACTCTTAAATCTAAATATCCATTGGCCATCACACGATGAAATTCTGTGGTTAAAATATCATTTTCGAGCGCATCTTGAACCAATTCAGTTGATGGTTGATATGTGTATTCCACTTCAGCACGAAAAGGGCCAGAGTGAACACCAATTGCCCCTGATGGCACAGCGCTTGCTTCATTTACATCAAGGACTTCTGTTTCACGCAAATCACTTAATCCCCCTCGAACAGCAAAATAAGCACCAGATCTTGCATAGACTGAAAAACTTAAACCTAAACAAATAAAAAAGACCCCTAACCCCTTTTGAAACATAATACCTCCTAAAAGAATACATATAATTGTATTAAAGAAAAAAAATCTTTCTGTCAAGCAAAAGCCTTTCATCATCCCTATCATAAGGAAGTATTCTTATTTCTTTAAAACAACAACTCTCTTTCCTTGCATATGCTTAGAGTATGTGATACTGTTTACTTAAAAATAAACAATCAGTCTTTTATAAGAGGTAGTACATGAAAACAATTTTGGTTACTGGTGGAACTGGCTTTTTAGGATCAAACCTATGTATTCGCCTTATCCAAGAAGGCAATAAAGTAATTGCTGTTGATAACAATTACACAGGTAGATTAAGCAACGTTCAAAGTATTATCAACCATCCTCATTTTCATTTTATTGAACATGATATTTGCAATTCTTTAACAATTCGTGAAAAAATTGATCAAATTTATAACATGGCTTGTCCTGCTTCTCCCCCTGCCTATCAAGGATCTTATTCTATCAAAACAACAAAAACATGCGTTTTAGGTGCCATCAACATGTTAGAATTGGCAAAAGAACATAATGCTAGAATTTTGCAAACATCCACATCTGAAGTCTATGGCGATCCACTTGTTCATCCCCAAACAGAATCTTATCGTGGCAATGTTAACCCTATTGGAATTAGAGCCTGTTATGATGAAGGAAAACGCTGTGCTGAAAGCCTTTTTTTTGATTACCATCGCCATGAAGGAGTTGATATCAAAGTTGTTCGTATTTTTAACACATATGGTCCCAATATGGACCCAAATGATGGCCGTGTTGTTTCAAACTTTATCTGTCAAGCCTTAAGTGGACAAGATATTACCATTTATGGTACCGGAGAACAAACACGTTCATTTTGTTATGTTGATGATTTAATTGATGTTCTTATAAAAATGATGAATTCTGAAAAAGATTTTACAGGTCCTATCAACATTGGAAATCCTGTCGAATTTACCATAAAAGAATTAGCTGAAAAAGTTGTATCCAAAATCAATGGACAGGCAAAAGTTGTTTATAAAGATTTACCCTCAGATGATCCAGCACAAAGAAGACCAGATATCACTCTTGCCAAAACAAAGTTGAATTGGGAACCGAAAATCATGCTAGATGAAGGGCTTGATAAAACCATTGCTTACTTTAAAACACAAGTTCATTTATTTAAAAAGAAAGCATAAAAACGGCTCTTTTTTAAGTTTATTTATAAACTTTTTTGATAAGGCAAAGCGAAATAATCATTGTTAACCCTTTAACAGCAATTGCTAATATAATGGCAATTGTAGGGCCATACATATCCCCAATAAAACCAAAAACAACCATCACAATTGCAAGCAAAATTCCCGATAAAAATGAGATAATCGACTGCATTGTTGCCCGTTGGTGTGGTGAAAATTCTTTTTGCATAATATCAGCGTTAGCTGTTCTACCCATCCCATAAAAAAGATTAACCATTGACATAATAAACGGCGTTAAAACATTGCTTAAAGAAACCCCTAATACACGCACAAACACGTTTCCAAACATAGAAGAAAAAAACAACTTTATCATCCCAATTTTGCGAATATATGGCACCACAAAAAAACCAATAATACCAGAAAGTTGTTTTAAAAATCTGGCCATATTTATTAACCAGTCAGAAATAAAGAGTTGATAATAAGCACTTTCAAAGCGAAATGAAGCCATTCCAAATGCATTATCAATCAAATTAATGATAGCAAAAAAACGCAACCGTTTATTTCTTTTCAATCGCCTAAATGAAATTAAAAAATGTTTAAAAGAAGTTACACGTTGATCAACTCTGTTTCGTTTAGGCTCAACAAAAAAATAAATAACGATAATGTGTATCAAAGAGGGTAAAATTGAAACCCATGCCAATACTTGTAAAGAGAAAAAATACGTAACCACCCCAGCTGAGATAGCGCTTAAAGCCAACCCAACTTGATTCCACCCCCCATTTTTGGCATATTGAACATTAAAATCACCTTGTTTTTTAAGTTCTTCCATCGTTTCATAAACAAGTGCGTCAGCTGTTCCAGAAGCAATAGCAGCACTTGTTCCCCAAAAAAAAGAACCTAAAAACAAAAACTCTATGCAAGAAAATTGACCAGCAAGTGCCCAAAACAAAAAAGTCAAAAAAACCAAAATCGGAGAGCATATAAGTGTTTTTCTGCGCCCTACTTTATCAGAAAAAATACCAACTGGAATTTCCATAAACGTTGTCACAAGAGATGAGAGGGAAAACACAGCCATTGCCAATGCATAAGACGCTGTTATTTGTTCAAAATAAACAATGGATAAGGCTGACAATGGCCACAACCCTCCCAAAAAATTATCCAACTTAAATAACAATAAATTTCTGCGTATCATCTTTATCACAACCAACTGATTTTTTTAAACTTATCATAATTTATAAAAAATTTCAATCCCTTCATTCTAAAAAGATTCTATCCTTCTTGCATTTATTCGTAAAAAATGTTATGGTCAAAAAAAGTTTAAGGAGACAAACACCATGATCGATATGCACATGCACACGCTTTATTCCGATGGGGATAAAACGATTGAAGAACTTTTGAAAATTTGCGAAAAAAACAAATTAGAATATATTTCAATTACAGATCATAATAATATTAAACAATATGATGACCCTGCCTTATTGGGAGGTTTTTTCAGTGGAAAAATCATCAAAGGGCTTGAAATGGATGCCATTTGGCAAAATAAAAAAATTGAAATTTTAGCCTATAACATTAAGGATTCACAAGTTATTGAAAATTGGAATAACAAATTCTTTTGTAAAGAAAAATTACAAAAACAGCAAACAATGGTAAAAGAAAAACTGTTTGATGCTTGCAGAAAAAAAGGTCTTATTTTTGATGAAAACAACATCAAAAAAGACATTCCTTTAACAGATTATATCTCCATTTATATCTATCAAGAACTCATCAACTATAAAGAAAATCTCCCTATTTTAGGAGAACTTGCTCATTCTTTAGGCACATTTATTCGAAAGGGCCTTCTAAACCCTGAAAGTGATTATTGCGTCATTTTGAATGATATGCCGCAACCTCAATATAAAGATGTGATTGATACCATTCATCAAGCTGGTGGCCTTGCTTTTTTAGCACATCCATTTGAATATCGCTTTGAAAATACCATCCAATTCATTGACTTGCTTCGCAGTGAAAAAGAACTTGACGGGATTGAATGTTTTCACCCTTCTGTCAACGAAACTGAAATGAAAATTTTAGAATGTTACGCCAATGAACATAACCTATTCATCAGTGGTGGTTCTGATTACCATGGTATAAAAAAAACAGATATAAACATAGCCGTTGGTCAAGGCAATTTAAACATATCTAAAACATATATTGAAAAATGGATTAACAATTAAAATTCACCCTTCAAAAAAAAAATGCCCCTCTGTTCACAAAAGAGGGGTTATTTTAACTCTACCTTTACTTGGTACAACAAAAAACATGTTTCTTATCTTGTTTCTTTAAAAGAGGCGTTTGTCAAACGTATTTTATCATATTTTTCAGGTTGTTTTAATTGTTGAAGCAACAAAGACAACGCTTGTTTAGCCTTTTGCCCAACAGCTTTAAACCCAACAACTTTTCCTTTTTCAACAATAGGAGCTGTAAAAATATGATATCTTTTTCTTAAAAAATCTGGCAACGAATTATATTGTTCTCCCTCAATCAAATAAGCATTTACCCCAGCATTATGTTGTTTGTTTTGCATATTTCGAAAATATAAATTTTCTCCAACAGCTTTAAAATCAGCTGAGGCAGACAAAATAACCTTATTTACATCTATTGTTTCTAATTTTTTAGGTTCAGCGTTATTATAATTTTCTTTTCGAACTAAATTTAAAAAATCATTCCACTTAGAGCGATCTTGTTCACCTGTTGGCACATATGCATATGTTTCTCCCGAAGGGCGCTTTAAAGGTCTCGCCTTAATACCAAGCGTTTCATACACATTCATACGGGGTCTGTTCGCAAGTTCACTTTGCGATAAATCATCTTTAAATTGCAAAACACCGTTTTTAACAACAAAATATGCTGCAGCTTTTTTTGCAAGTGATAAAACTGCCATTTTGTCTTGAGGCAAAACAGGTTTTTGCACTGTTAATGGGGGAACACCTTCTTTTTCCCTTTCAGTTTGAGGGGCTATATCAATATGTTTTTGATATGTGGTTAAAAAATTTGAATCTAATAATTTAATGGGAGATTTTCCTTCCATACCAGCCATATAATAAACAAAATCATACACTTCAATTTGTGAACATTTTTCACCCAAAGAACTTGTTGATTTTGCATTTGCTCCAGCCCCCATTAAAAAAACGAGAGCACCCGTAAATGTTGCTGGAAGTTGGCGCCTTGCTAAATCTAATTTTTCAAATAATTCTTTTTCAATTTGAGCGCGTTTTGCTTTATCTTTAATATAGTGTTCTGGTCCAATTCGAATACCTTTAATTTTTTCACCCTTAAAATAAAGGGGAATACCATCTAATTTATCATCAAAAATATCTTTTAAACAAGGTTTAACAATTTGATAAAATTCTTGTGCCAATTCTTTTGTAATTTCTTTTGGCATATAACAATTTAATGCATCTGAACGATTAGCTGATCTTAAATATGGAACTTTAAAAGAGGCATTATGTTTTAAAATAAAGCGTCTCAAATTTTCAAGAACATTTGGAAACTCACTTGACGTAATATCAATATCACAAACAAATCTCTCACATGCAGGAGGAGCATTTTCAGCAATTTGAAAAACAAAGGACCCACTTCTATCAAAACCTTTTTCTTTTAGCTCTGAAAACTGTGTTGATGTAATAATCCCTTTTCTTTCCTCATTAAACAATGAAATATGTTTTTCATAAAGCTCTCTATCAAAAAATCGTTCCACACACTTTTGCCTTGCATACAAAATTTCAGAAAATTGATTTTGATCATCCATTTTCTTTTTTGTATAAGCTGTTTGCCCTTGTTTTAAAATTTCTTTCAACTGCTCTATCACAGCACGCGCTTCTTTAGGCGTCATAGATGGGTTTGGCTTTATACCATACTTTTTTGCTAGATCAACCAAATATCCCATATTTCCTCCTAAAGATAAAAATAATCTAAAAAATATTATATCATAAAAACAAAATTATAGCAAACATACTCTTTAATTTATCGAAAAATCAATATATTAAAACTTTTTTATAAAAAACATAGAATTATTTTTATTGCTATTTTAAATAAAATTTAATATGTTAACACAAAAGGATACAAGAATGAAAAAAAATACAGATATACAACAATTATATGAATTAAAACAAAAAGGGATTATCTCTGAAAAAGAATACCAAGCATTAATAACAAATTCTGGATTATCTGATATTAAACCCATTCAAACAGAGGAATTACCTTTTTTTGTGTATTTTTTACACTGCATTACGGATAAATATTCGGTTTTTGAAGGACGGGCTAGACGAAAAGAGTTTTTTGGTTTTTTTACAACTTATATCTTGTTAAAGTTAACATTATACGCTGTTCTTTTCATTTTGCTAGACTCTGTTATAATCTATCAAATTATTAATTATCTACTTTATTTATACCTTTTCCTCCCCTCTATTTGTGTTTCGATTAGAAGATTGCATGACATTAACTTTTCAGGATTATGGGTATTAATGCCTATCTTTCCTCTCATTTTGTTTTGCATCAAAAGCAATAAAACAGCAAACACCTATGGAGATGTACCTCAAGGCATTTTAAAAGCAAATAAAAATTTGATGAATGAAAGTTAAAAAATGGATAATCAGCTGAACCTACAACAATTATATGAATTAAAACAAAAGGGTATCATTTCTGAAAAAGAATACCAAGCACTATCTGTTGGCCCCAAACACTTCACTGTTGAAAAACCCTTAAACGACGACACAAGAAACCTCCCTCTTTTAAGTTATTTTTTATATTGTATGACTGAAAAATATTTTAAAATTGAAGGTCGAGCAAGAAGAAAAGAATTCTTTGGGTTCATATTGGGTTACATTACCTTTTTACTTGGATTATTCTTACTTTCTTGCTTCATACCTCTATTGTTTTTTCTTTTTATAGCAATAAAAATAATTAACCTCATTTTTATTCCCCCTGCTATTTGCCTCACAATTAGACGTATGCATGATGTTGGATTTTCGGCTTGGTGGATTTTAATACCAATTGTCCCATGTATTTTGGTTTTTCTCCCAAGCAACAAAACGGCAAACAAATTTGGAGAAATTCCTCGTGGAATTAAAAAAATCTAATTCAAACATGTAATAAAATTGAATTTCTTATTCTTTTTTAATTATATACATTTTGAAAAAAACTTTTAATTAGTGAAAATTTATGATATAATGCGCCTCCTACAATTTTTTTAAAGGATGCACATGACTTATTCAAAAGACAGATATTATTCTACAACTATTGAGATTATTGCCACTTCACGCGCAAAAGAATTGGCTGCAAAGAAATGTAACATCCCATTTGAATATGGGAATGAAATTGAAACATATGGCGTACAGTTTAAAAACACTCCCAAACACGTTCATGTAGACACAAAAAACATTTCCAACACAAAACGGATGGAATATTTTTCCTTGTTAAAAAAATACACAAAAAAAGAATTTAACAAACTTGCAAATCCCATTCATACCAATATCCTCATGGCAACACCAGTGTTCATTTTAGCCACACTTTGTGTATTTGGGTTAGTCAAGTGTCATCACAAAAGCAAATCAAACCATAAACCTCAAACTGTTCAAAAGGCAAATCTTACATCCTTTCAACAAGTGCAAAACACAAGATAAGTTTTATCTGTTTTGCTTTTCAACCCAACTTTTTAATTTTTGAAGTCCTTTTTTGCATGAAGGAGATATTTTTTCAAGCATTAGTGCTTCATCAATTGTAAACCAATGCGCATTTGTAATTTCGCGTTGGTCAAGCATCATTTGCCCCCCTATAATCTTTGCAACTGAGTCTATAAAAATAAAATGAGCATGCCGTTTAAATTTAGGAGGATGGGCAAAAAAGTTTCCAACGGCTAATGTATCAATTAACTGAATGTCTAATCCTGTTTCTTCCTTCAACTCTCTTTGTGTTGCATTTTCAATTGTTTCGCCCACATTAATATGCCCACCACAAATAGTCCATTCGTCATCCCATTTTGGAGACTGAAATAAAAGCACCTCATTTTTTTCATTAATGATATAAGCACCAACAATTACCTCAATTCCACGCTCATACAACAGCATTTAAAAGATCTCCTCTATCATTTGCATATCCATTTTCTTGAAATAAAATAATGTTATCTGACCGAACTAAACAAGGACGTAAATCGCCATTTGCAGCTACACGCAAGGCATAAGGACCTTCAACACACTTTTCTTTCAATGGACAAGATTGACATATTTTATTTTTAAAGGCAACTTGTTTATATTCTTCTTTTCGAAAATCATCAAATTCCCAAACAGCTCCATTTTCAAAATAACAGATTCGTTTTGTTCCAAATTTTGAAGGAACTTCTTCTTCCCATACTTGACCAATATGGTCTTGCAGATAATTTAAAACAAAATCTGACAACTCAGCCCCATTTTCAAGAATGGTTAAAAAGCTAATGGTAATTCCAAGTTTTGCACTCAACTCCGACATGGGTATTAACTGCCCTGGAACCGTCACATTTTCAAGCGCCATAAAGTTAATTTTGGCTTGCCCTTTAAAATTATGAGACAAATTTTCAAGATTTTTCATCACGGCTGAAAACTGATTTGAAACATTAAACAATGCCCCATGCTGGACAGGATTTAATGTTGAAAGGCTCACATTTATGGCATCAAGTCCTGCCACTTTTAAGCGATGTTGCAACTCATTTGTCAGCAAAAAGCCATTTGTTGTCATTTTAGTTTGATAACCACGCGATTTAAATATATGTACAACTTCTGGCAAATTACGTACCAAAGTTGGCTCTCCCCCCGTAAAAGAAACAGACCTTAAACAAGGTCTGAAAAAATCGGCAATATATTCATAATCATTGAGCGATAACTCTGTAACAAGAGGCACAGCTCGAGAGCCCCTCATGCCTTTTTTCTGCCCTTCATTGTGGCAAAAAGCACACGCTCCATTACAATCCTTGGTTAAACTGATTCTGAGATAATTAAACCCCATCTCTTTAATTTGATTAAAAAGAAATTCTTTCAAAGCAACCCTCCTTTCGCTTTTGGCTCATTATATCAAAAAAAAGAAGTAAAAACAAATACTTTATTTTCACCTCTTTTGTTGTTTTTTCTTGATTTAGACCAGGTTTTTTTGATATAATAAAAAAAGTAGCCACGAAACGAATCTTGTTGATTTTAAGCTATCTTTGAATTTCGTCATCAAATCTGGCTCTTTTTGCATAATGAGCAATATCTTTTTTGAGTGACACAATATGTGTTTTTAGAAGATCTGCCGACTCCACGGTAACACCCCCTTGAATCAATTGATCCACCACCATAAACAAATCTAACAAACGTTTTTCTTCTTTCATCTTTTGAAAACGCACAAATTTTGATTTCATTTCCATATCATTTATTGAAAAAGCTGTTCTATTATTTGAATCAACTGCATTTAAATCAACATCAGCGTCCAAACATCTTTGCACACAAGCAGCCAACATTTTTTGATAAACTGGAGATACATTTTGTTTTTTTGCATCAGAATAAAGCGCACACAAAGAATGAAATGGCAATCCACCATCAACTTCTTCATCCAAATCCAAACCATTTTCTAAAAATGAATCTACCACAGCATGCATATTCAATCCAACAATTTTAGAAGCATTTGTGCGAACAATTTGTTGCTGTATTTCGCAAATATTCATAAAAGAACGTGCCATATCACAGGACTTATAAGAACCAACATTTAAAATCAAATCCAAACAATCTTTATCATACCATTTGGCTGCCATTAAATATTGATCTAAAACTGTTTTACCCATCTTTTCTAAAGAACCAACTTCCTTTGCAGCATAAAAATCCATCTCTCGAGATGCCATCTCGCGCAACACCTTATCAAAGCCATAATCTGCAAAAAACGCAATAATTGATTCGTTGTTTAATGTGTTACCCTTTTCAAAAGTAATAAAATTTCGCTTAATATATGAAAGAACAGCTCCTTCACCATTCCCTCGCAAATCATACATTTCACGTAATTGTTTTTGGTATAACCCAGTTTCACTCATTAATTTCTCCATAAAAAAACGACAAGTATTTTATCATATTTCAAAATATCCGTCAACATTTTTTTATATTTTTAAAACTTATTCAAAACATTATAAAAATATCAGTTGCAAGAAGTATTTTTTTATGTTAAACTACACCTGTCAAACACGAAAGGAGGGCATTATGCATTACATGAGTGTGAAACAGCCTTATTTTAATCAGTTAAAAGAAGGCAAAAAAATTATTGAACTTCGCCTTTTTGATGAAAAACGTCAAAAAATCAAAATGGGTGATTACATTTTATTTACCAACAGCGAAGATAAAAAAGACTCTTTCCATGCCAAAGTGATTAATCTGCATTGGGAAAAGAACTTTGACGCCCTTTGCAATAAAATTCAACCTTACCAAGCAGGTTTTAGAACAAGGGATGATTTAACCAACGCTTTGGAAGAATTTTATACCCCAACTGATCAACAAAAATTTGGTGTTGTTGGGATTGAGATTGGACTTATTCAAAAATAGATAAGTTCCAACAAGTCTTTTTTAATATAAAGGATGTATCTAATATATCCCATAAGGTTGTTTATTAAACCCAAAGAAAAAACTGTTTCAGCATTAAAATTTCTATCTATTTTAAAAGGTAATACATGGTTGAAAAAATATACACGCTTAATGAAAATGGCGATATTTCAAATTTAGAAGATCGACAACTTGTACATAACAATGGATTTTTACACTACGCTATTCAATGTTGGGTTATGAATGAAGATGGAAAAATCCTCATTCAAAGACGCTCAGCTACAAAAGAAAAAAGCGCCGGCAAATGGGATGTGTCATTTGGAGGCCACTGTACTGAAACAAACGATCAAAAAAACATTCTAATAGATAATGTTATTAAAGAAGGTGATGAGGAATTAGGCTTACAAATTAAAAAAAATGACATTATTAAATTAGGAGAATTCCGTTATACTTCACAGGAAAATAAAAACAAAGAAATGTTAGGTGTTTTTTTAATACACGTAAACAACAATCAATCATTTATATTTAAAGATGGTGAAGTTTCTGAAGTTATGTGGACTGATTTAGCATCTTTGAAAAACAATATCATATCAAACCCCAAAGAGTATGCCAACCGTTTAGGAGCTGTTTCATTACTTGAACTATACTGGAAATAAAATTTATCTGATACGTCTCTTTTAAAATTTAAAAACAACGTAATTAAAACTTTTTTTAACGCTCGTGTTATTATTAAATTTCAGAACGTAATTTTGAAAAAACATTGATGTCAACGAACTTGTCATTTTTTCGATCATAATGACCGTGGCGCTCAATTCCTTCAAAAGTATACCCTGCTCTTTCAGCCACTCTTTTAGAAGGAATATTGTCCACATCATTTCTAATCACAAGGCGTTCATATCCCAGATCATAAGCAAACTTTTCGATTAAAGAAATAGCCTCAAGCATATACCCCTTTCCTGTTGCTTCTTTTTTAAGCCAATAGCCAATTTCTCCTTTTTTATCACGCTTATTACCATATCGTATCAAACAAATGCCGCCTAACAACTCTTTTGTACCTTGCTTAAAAATTGCAAATTCAAACCGTTTCCCTGCGGCCCAATCTTCATCAGCAAATAAGGCAAAGTTATATTCATCCTCAGCCTTTGCTGTCATTTCAGGCAAAGCCCAATCCAGCCAAGGTAAAATATGGTTTCTATTTACCTCAACAATACCAAATAATTGATGCGCAAATTCAAATGTTACAGGGAGCTTTTGAATGTAAATTTTGGCTCCTTCTAATTTTGTTGGTATATCACTCATTTTATCCTCCTAAAACACCGATTAGAAAGATAGCATATTTTTTCAATTATTTCAAAACATTATTAAAGTTATTTTAAGAAATATTTCCTCGGCCTTGTTTTGGCATAGATAAATCTTCTTCTGGACTTTCATTTACACATGTAGCACATTCCACCAAACGAGTTGATACATTTAAATCATTTTCACTTGGGTAAGCGTTAGAACTCAAATGCCCTGTTTGCAACTCTTCTGCCCCTTTTTGTTTGAGCATTTCAGCAATTTTCAACCAATTTGAAACATCAGAATCCCCTGCTTTTAATTTTTCATTCAAAACATTTATCACATAAGACAACGGTGTCACACCAAATTTGTCTGTTTGATTCACATCTACCCCGTGTTTTATTAAAGCCTCAACAATAGAAATATGTCCATTCTCAGCTGCTATTATTAAGGGCGTTTGTCCATCTTTATTTCCTTGATTTATATTTGCACCATGTCTTATTAAAATATCAATTGATTCAACACACTCATTCGCTGCAGCAACAATCAAAGGTGTCACACCGTATTTATTCCCTTGGTTAACATCTGCACCATATCTTATTAAAATATCAACTAATTCAACATGATTATGCGCCAGGGCCCCATGCAAAGGAGTCACTCCCGTTTCATTTCCTTGATTAACGTCTGCACCATGTCTTATTAAGGATTCAGCAACTTTAACATGTCCCATCATAGCAGTTCGAATCAACGGTGGCTCTCCAAATTTATTTCCTTGATTAACATTTGCTCCTTGCCTTATCAAAGTATCAACAACTTCAGTACGTCCATTTATGGCAGCTAAATGCAAAGGCGTATCTCCGTTTTTATTTCCTTGATTAACATTTGCTCCTTGTTTTATTAAAACATCAACAACTTCAACATGTCCATACGCTGCAGCCAAAATCAAAGGAGTCTCACCTTTTTTATTTCCTTGGTTTACATTTCCCCCTTGTTTTAACAATGCATCTACAACATCAACATCTCCATTTCTCGCAGCATCAATCAAAAGCGTTTCACCATTCTTATTCCCTTTGTTAACATTCCTAGTTTTCTTTGTAGACACTACTACTTGCCCACCAGTCACAGAAGTTGAGCGTGTTGGGATATAAGAAGAAGTAGTTAAACCATTTTCGACACCCTCTTTTGGAATAATAATCCCTTCTTTAACGAATAATTCATAAACAACTTTAGGTATAGAACCGTTAAATTTCCCACCATGTTTCCTAAGAATTTTAGCAGTTTTGATATAATCGGTAACTTTTTTTGAATTATTCGGAAAACTTAAAGCAAGATGCAACCCATCAGCTAATGAAACCAAGGGTGCCTCACCAAATTTGTCTGATTGATTCACATCTGCCCCTTGTTTTATTAAGGCCTCAACAACCAAAAAATGGGCGTTCTTAGCTGCCAGCATTAAAGGCGTTCGTCCATGTTGATCTACTTGGTCAACATTTACCCCTTCTTTGATCAACATATTAACAATCTCAACATTTCCACAATTAGCTGCAACATGCAAAGAAGTCCATCCCTCATTATTCAAACCATTTATATTTACACCTTCTTTGATTAAATCTTTAACAGCTGCAACATCTTGTTTTTCAATAGCTTTCCACAAAAGAGGGGAAAGATCCACATTTACATTTACATTTAGTTTTTCAAAAATATCTGCTGTAATCTTATCAGCACCTGCTTCAAGTGGTTTTCCATTTGGAAAAGAGGCCCTTAACATTTCTATAAAAGCATCATTATAATGATGGGAATAAAAATCTGTCCAAGAAGATGGTAATTCTTGCAAACCCTTATCGCTTGCTTTAATTGAATGATTTTTATTGTAATCAAGGAAATAACCTTCTTTATAATCTTGTCCTTCCACAAAATGTGGGATAATAGCAATGGTTGCAACATGTTGCATCTCTTGAAGATTTTTTCCCGTATCTTTCGCCCAAAAACGCATATAATTTTTATACTGTTTTTCAACCTCAGGCATAATCATTGAAACATATCTATAAATTCCATCTTTTTGAATTTCAGCACGAAACTCTTCAACACTTAAGTCTCTATCCAAACAATCAGCCATAACCGCTGTTAATTCACATGCTCTAGCTCTCGCCTCTAAAAGAACCCCTATTTGATGATAAGCAAGCCCATCTTGACAACGTGTTGTTAGAAATGAACTAACATAGTCTTCTGTGCAATCTTCAGCATGTTTCAATTCATGCACCAAAGTTGAAAACAACTCCTCATCAAATGCAGCTGTCGTAAATTCAACCACATTTTTAGCCGGTATAAAAGAAGCTCTAACCGTTTTACTATATGACAAAGTTGTTGCATCAATCGTCAAGGGTTGATTAGGTCGCCAATTTGGGAATTCTTTAAACAAAGGAGGGTACCTGTCATTCACATGATAGAGTTTTTCCATTGCTTTTTGTAATTCTTGTTCTTTTGAAGACAACTCATGAGCTGGCAAATTCAAAAATTCTTGATAAGTAATTGTTTTTGCTCTCCCATTTTTTTGCCCATATTTTACCTTAATTACATCCAATGTATTTGGAAGAAGCTTATGCCACATTAACATTATCCTTTCCCATAAAACCATTATTATGTAATCATTTTATCATGACAACAAATTTTATGTAAAGATAAAAAATGGACATAAATTTTCTCAATATCCCTTTTCTACTCTATTATATCGATCCTTAAAACGAACAATGTCTTCTTCATTTAAAATTTTACCCATTTGAACTTCAATAACTTCTAAAGGTTGATTGCTTAAATTTTCAAGCTGATGTTTTGTTTTTTTAGGGATATCTACCACCATTCCTTTGGTTAAATCAAACTCTTTTTCACCCACTTGAACGTGCGCTTTTCCCCTCACCACAACCCAATGTTCTGCACGATGATGATGCATTTGTAAAGACAAAGAAGCCTGAGGCAAAATCTGTAACTTTTTAACAATATATCCTTTTCCAACACCTATCACTTGCCAAGATCCCCAAGGACGCATCCCTTTTTCATTTAATTGATACAAATTCATCTCCTATTTTCCCCTTTCACACGACCTACAAACAAAATACGATTCGCTTCCATTTGTTTGACTTTTAAAAGCTTAAAATGATTTTTAAAATGCGTGGTGAACCACTCTTTTAAATACCATGGGGGTAAATCTGGCGCTGTTGTTCCGTCCCACAAACCAAGGGGCATAAACTCAACAAACACAAACTTTTTTGAATACTTTTTTATTTGTTCAAATACTGCATCTAAATGAAACTTTTGAGACAAAATAAGGTGATGTGTTACAGCCAACGCCAAAACAACATCATGCTTAAAGTCTTGATACAAGTCCCTTTTTGGCATCATAAAGTTAAAAAGATACGATGATACTTTTGACCCTTTTGAAATCAAAATTTTTTGAGAAGCCTCAATGGCATTTTCATCATAATCAATGTTGGTTAAAAATGTGTATTTTCTCTTATTCTTTTGTTCCAAATAATAAAGTAATGCTCCTTGATTACCAGCCAAATCACATACACTTATACGCTTTTGTTTTGTAAATTTTTGAATATACCGATCAATAAGGGCATACCTTTTAAACCGGTCCAGATTTTGATTTTCATAAAAATCTGTTTGATAATTTGCCCAAAGTGTTTCCTCCATTTGAGGTTTTGTTAGATATTTCTCTAAAAACACAGGGTCATATAATCTATTTAAATCATAAGGCACCTTATGTTTTTTAAAAAAAGACTCTATCACTTGTTGCACAGCTTCAGAATTTTCAATTTGTTGTGCAGGAATAATTCGCATATAATTGTGATAGGATAAAATTGAATGCGCCAAAAATCGTTCATTCATGCTCATCAATACCAATGGATAAATGGACAAATAAAGTATTTCATTATAAAAACAAGAAGGTCCTTTCTTTTTTTGAATAGAACCTAAATCAACAAACAAAGGACGATTGTTTTTTAAAAGAATATTGTATAAATGCCCATCCCAAAGCTGATAACCATATACATTTAAAAACTGCTCCAACTTTAAGAGCAACAACACGGCCTCTTTTAAATTGAAAAAGCTCCACTCTGTTTGTTCAGAAGCAAGCAATTTTTCATGTTTTAAAACCAGATTAAATCCCTTTATCTTTTTTGATGACACCTTTGTTTTAGGGAACCAACCCATTTTAACCAAAGCTTCAAACATTTTAGAATTCAAAAGTTCTAACACCTCTTGTTCATACGCAGGGAATATCGCACGATAAACATTGTTATTCTCTATAAACACACGCCCTTTTTCATCACACAAACTTTTTGATAAAAGAGAAGAGTTCCCTTCCCTTACTTTAAAAAGAGATTTTATTTTTTCTGGAAATAACATCTAACCTACCTTTCTAACAACTTTTAAAAATGGGATATTCAAAACATAATATTTGACCATTTTACCTGATTGAAAGGTTCTTTCTTTAAAAAGTGGGCAAAACAAAACTTTTAAAACCTTTTTAACACCTTTTTTCTTATAACATAAAATCGGAACTTTACCAAAAAGATACGCCTTTATTGAATGTTCCTTTCTTTTTATCTTAAAAAAATACAAAAAATCAAAAAACTTATACCGAATACTCATCCCTTCTTTTAAAGGAGACATCTCTTCTTTTTTAAAAATTGAAGCTGGTATAACTCGCTTATTTTTCAAATACCGGCTAAAAAAAGCCTCAATCCAATCAGGTCGTTTTAACTTTGAGCCCAAAGAAATAGCTTTTTCAAGCTCAAGAGACAAAAAACGATTGTGAGCTAACAGGTGAATTTCTTCTTCTGTCAAGCCTAATTTCGTTGCAAAAAACTCTTGAAAACTTCGCTCTTGATCTTTCAACACATCCACATGGTTTTGATCGGAATATCCACCACTTCTATACCCAACCAACGTTTCAGGCACATAAACAAACTTTTTGTCATGCGCAATCATTTTATAAATAAAATTACTATCAGCTGACACTCTATAATCCGTGTTATACAGCCCCAATTCCTTCATCACGCTTGTTTTAATCATAAACGTTTGATGATTTGGTATCTCCCCAAATGGTGGGAAAAAAGTATCTTTTCCTGACCAAATGGATAAATAACTATCATCTTTTGCATTGATTCCCATTGTATCTGCATAACAAGCATCTGCTTTTGTTTTCTCCAATAATGTAACTTCTAACTCCACTGCTTTGTTTGAAAAATAGTAATCATCTGAATTAAGGCAAACAACATATTTTCCCTTTGCTTTTAAAATACCACGATTAAGAGCATCATAAATCCCCTTATCTTTTTGCGAATAATAAGTAATCAACCCCTCTTTTTGATACTGTTCTAAAACATCAATGGTTCCATCTGTTGAACCTCCATCAATCACCAAATGCTCAATAAAGGGATACGTCTGATCTTGAACACTTTCAATATTCTGCTTGAACCACTCAAGGCGTGCATTTTCAATCAAATTATATGTCGGAGTAATAATTGTTACCAAACTTGTTATTTGCTGTGTCATCCTTAAAACCTCTTATTTTTTTATATAAAATAGTGGAATAAATTTAAAAAGATTGATTTTAATTGCATAAGGCATAACCTTTATTTTTAAAATCTCTAAAAAGGAAAACAAAAAATAAGTTACTGTACAAATCTGTTTTTCCATCTGATTTTTATTTATTTGAACAGGTTCATCCATCCATTTTAAGATATTGATCTTTTCTTTTTCCCAAATCTCGTAACCTTGTTTAATATAATTTTGAGCATTTCTTCCAATTTGAACAGCATCAAAATCATCCAACGGCTCAATATTATCTTGATTATATAAAATCCCTGTTTTACCTTGTTTAATATATTCATTCATCGTTGGCTTATTATTTGCCACAACACACAACCCCATAGCCATCGCTTCCAAAAAGCTCATACCAATCCCCTCTGTTAGCCGTGGCGCCATATAAATATTGGCTTTTTGCAAAGCTTGAAGCATTTCTTCTTTTGTGGAATACCAATTAGAATATTCAATCCGTTTTTCAATATCTTTGTTAGGAAAAACAAACTGTTGTGCGGGATCTAAGGCTTTATGCACCAAAAATTTATTAACCCGGATTTTTGAAAAGAGCTTTTCAATCATCCCTAAGTGAATGCTTGAGACTCTTTGCCAAAAATAAACAACTTTTTCTTTTGAAAAGGACTCCTTTTCAATCGGTTTTGGAAAATATTGAATATAATGAGTATCCAATCCAAAGGATAATAACTTTTCATGCAATGTTTTTGAAAAATTGATGATTTTTACATCTTTGAATAAATACCAAAACTTAAAATCACTGTGCTCAACAGCATCATACATGGGAAAAAACACTATCTTTTTTGTTTGTACAAATTGCTTAAACCTTTCTAAATCTGGCATCACCTGAAAAAGAACAACCACATCAAAAAATTCATTTTTCACTGATTGCAACTTGTCATATGATTCTTCATCTGGGTTAAAATCAAACACCCTCAAATGATATTTTGTTTCTAACAACTCCTTTAAAAACCCTGTTGATTTTGTTTTATTGTGATAACTATGCCCAATATAGAGTAGACTCTTTTTGTTCATTTTTCAAACTTTCAATCATATCTGTTAGCGTTTGCTTTAACTCAAATTTTGGTTGCCACATCAGCTCTTGTTTTAATTTTGAATTATCCCCCACAATAAAGAGAATGTCATTTGACCTTAACTTTAAAGGATCAACTAAAATTTTTGGGAAAACGCCCAATTTTTCAGAAATCAAATCAATCATGTCTTTTAATCTGACACCATAGCCTGAACAAACATTATAAACTTCACGTTTTTCTCCAAATTTTAAAATTTGATAATAGGCTGAAACAACATCACGCACATCCAAAAAATCCCGTACAACTTCAATATTTCCAACAGATAAGACATTGTTGTTTTTACCTTTTAAAATATCCATAAAGCCATTTAAAATAGAGGGAACAACAAAATTTTTGTTCTGCTTAGGGCCTATGTGGTTGAAAGACCTTGTCATAACAATATCCAAGTCAAAATGATCCACATATAATTTGGCTAAATATTCTTGTTCAACTCTTGCAACTGCATACGGATTTTTAGGATGCAAATGAAAATACTCCTTAATTGGAATATCATAAATTCCATATTCTTCAGAAGAACCAATGGATAAAATACGTGTATCCAAATCAAACTGCCTAACAGCATCTACTAAATTTAAAAAAACACTCGTATTATTTAAAACCGTTGTGGCAGGAGCCTTCCAACTTTCAGCTACTGAGCTAATTGCAGCTAAATGAACAATATAATCAGGCTGGTAATCTTCTATCAAGTGACAAACCCTTGCTTTGTCTTTTAAATCAACTTGCAAAAAATGGTCACTTAAACCATCTGCACTTAAAATCAAATCAACACCCAAAATTTGGCTTTGAGGTTCTTTTTCTTTCAAATATGCAGCAAAATATTGCCCCACAAACCCATTCACACCTGTAATAAGATACTTTGTCATAACACTCCTTTATGCTGCATAAGTGATAAGCTCATCAAACCCATTTATTTTTAAAATTTTTTCTTTTTGAGCCAACACCAAATCATGCTCAACCATTTCTTGGGCCAACTCTTTCAAAGAATAATTTGCCTTCCACCCCAAGGTTAAAAGAGCTTTTTGACTATCTCCCAAGAGCACATCAACTTCAGCAGGGCGAAAAAATCTTTCATCTACTTGAACAAGGATCTTGCCTGTTTTTTTATCAATACCTTTTTCATTTAAGCCTTCCCCTTTCCAAACAATTTCTATTCCTAACATTTCAAAAGTTAATGTAACAAAATCACGAATAGAGGTTGTAACACCTGTTGCTAAAACAAAATCATCTGCTTGAGGGGCTTGTAAAATTTGCCACATACCTCGAACATAATCTTTTGCATGTCCCCAATCTCGTTTAGCATTTAAATTACCAAGATATAAACATTCTTGTAATCCCTCTTTAATTCTAGTTGCTCCAAGCGTAATCTTGCGAGTAACAAAATTTTCACTGCGTCTTGGACTTTCATGATTAAACAAAATTCCATTTGATGCAAAAATACCAAAACTTTCACGATAATTTAAAGTAATCCAGTAAGCATACAACTTTGCCACGCCATAAGGTGATCTAGGGTAAAATGGGGTCTTTTCTGTTTGAATGGGTGATTGAATGAGCCCATATAACTCAGAGGTTGATGCTTGATAAAATTTTGTTTTTTTGCTTAACCCATTCACACGAATAGCTTCTAACAATCGAAGCGTTCCAAGAGCATCTGTTTCAGCTGTAAACTCAGGACAATCCCATGAAATTTTGACATGGCTTTGCGCACCTAAATTATAAATTTCATCTGGTTCAATTTGACCAACCAAACGCATCAAATTAACACTATCTGTCAAATCACCATAATGAATCTTAATTTTTTGAATCAAATGTTCTATGCGTGAAGTATTGTGAGAAGAACTGCGACGCAAAATAGCATGAACTTCATATCCTTTTTCAAGCAAAAACTCTGCCAAATATGAATCGTCTTGACCGGTAATACCTGTAATTAGTGCCTTTTTTTTCATTATCTCTCCTTTTTATTTCATAACTTTGTTGACACAGCATCAATTGTTTTTTGCCAACTAAATTTTTGAGCTCTTTTAAGACCTTTTTGCCTCAATCTGTGGTTTAAATTCTTATCAAAATAGAGTTTTTCAAGTGCTTGAGCTGTTTCTTGCTCATTTAGACCTGTAATATAAAAAACCGCATCCCCACCCACTTCTGGTAAAGAGGTATTATCAGCTGAAATCACAGCTGTTCCTGACTGCATCGCCTCTAAAATAGGCAAACCAAAACCCTCATATAAACTTGGATAAATAAAAGCCGTTGCCCCTTGATACAACATTGGCAAATCTTGATCTTGAACAAAACCTGTTTGCATAATCTTTTCTTTATGTTTTGAAAGCAATGAAAGCTCATGGGTCAAAGTTTCATACCCTTCTCTTTTGGGGCCAACCAAAACCAGTGAAATATCATCTAATTTTGTTTTATCTAAAAATTGAACAAAGCTTTTAAGCAAGTGTGGTAAATTTTTGCGTGCTGTTATCTCTGAAACTGCCAAAAAATAATGTTTTGTTTGAATATGATATTTTTCTTTTATAGCTTGAATAACTTCTTTTTCCTTTATTGACTTAAAATTCTGCCCAACACCTAAATAAAGTTTAAAAACCTTTTTTTGTTTTTCATCTTTCCTAAATCTTAAAAAATCTTTAAGCGTAGCATTTGATACACAAAAATAACCATCTGCTTTGGCATTTTTCATCCACGAAATAAACTTTTCAACAAATTTTGGATTGCACCCATCAGGATAATAAATGGGGATTAAATCATGAATAAACATATATGTTTTAACACCACTTTGATAAATAATGGGTGATATGGGACTAAAAAGAGATAAATAAACATCAAACTTATCCAACTTTTTTTTATACAAAGCCCCATACCATTTTGTTAACCAAAAGCTCCTTATTTTTTGATACCAGTTCACCTGTTTTGTGGTAGATTTTAATTTAGGTAAATAGATGATTTTATCTTTCAAAGTGTCATACAAACCCTTTTCTTTTAAATACCTATCAAAATCACCCCGTTTTGACGTGATAATGGGATAGAGATCTATTCTTTCTTTTTTTAAAAGACCTTGAAGCAAAACATCAGCCACTCGAACAATACCCGTGCCTTTCAACCCATCAGTTGAAAGTTGCTCCACATCAAAAAGAAGTTTAACTTTACGCATTTTCATTCCATTTTTTTTAACCTAAAAAAATATTAAAACTTCAAAATTAACCAAAAGATGGGGGGTGAAATAAAGTTTGTAAATAGCTCAATACATGTTTTGAATAAAAAACATATTTCCTTATGTTTCAACAACTTAGAAACATATTATATCATTAAAAAAACAAATTTTTAGCCACAAGTCCACTTGTTGACAAATCCTTTTTTTTATGTATACTGCAAATATAACTAAAGTTAAATTTGCATTCGGAGTTTCAATGCCGCTTATTTCTATAATTATTCCTGTTTATAATACTGAAGAATTTATTACCGACTGTTTAAACTCCGTTTTAGAACAAACATTTCAAGATTTTGAAGTCATTTGTATTAATGATGGTTCACCAGATAATTCATTAGCTATATTAAAAAAATTTCAGTTAAAAGACACACGTATAAAAGTCATTTCACAACAAAATCAAGGTGTTTCAATTGCAAGAAATACTGGTCTTTCCCATGCAAAAGGAGATTACATCACCTTTTTAGATAGTGATGACACAATTGCTCCCACATTTTTAGAAAAACTTTATCAACCTTTAAAAGAAAATCCACAAGCTAACTTTGCTTGGGGTGATTTTAAAGAAACGCTTTTTCCTTTTGAAAAAAATGAAGAAACAATCACACCTCGTCCAACAAATATAAATCAACCTTTTGACCATTTTGTCAAACGTAAAAAACCACGTATTGGCGCCTCTTCTTGTGCCAAATTATACAAAAATGAAACTCTACAACACATTCATTTTCCAAAAGGATTAACCGTTGGAGAGGATTTGATATTTTTGTACACCCTTCTTCTTCAGTCAAAGGCAGCTGTTTATGTTCCTGAAGTTCTTTATTTTTATCGAACAAGAGAAAATAGTGCCATGCATAAACCTCTGACTCAAAAAAGATTGGATGATGAACTTGAAGTTACAAAACGTCTGTTTCTTTTGATGCAAGAAAATAAGATAAACAAAACAACAAAAAAAGTTTTCAAAAATTATATTGCCAATCGTTTTTTTAGATGTGTTTTCAAAATGCCCAAAAAAGAAAAAGATTATTCTTTTTGGCTTCAAACATATCTTCCCAAACTTCAAAAATTGAAGCAAGAAAAAATATTTGAACCACAAAATCTTTCCTTGAAAAATATGATAAAATATCTTTATAATATATTTATATCATCACTCAAATAAGGAAAAAAAATGAATTTCTTAGCTTATACAATTATCTCACACCTCATTCCATCTAAAAAAAACAGAGAGCATTTTAAGAAAAAGCATCACCCTAAAAATAATATCACTCTTAAAAAACTCCACAAGAAAATTGAGGATCTTGAAAACACCATTCAGTTGTATAATCTTTATAAAATTGATGTTACAAAATTTCCAAAAGTAAAAGGTCCTCTTCGCATTTTACAAGAAGCTGATGCCTTGTTTTTAAAAGAAATTGCAACCATTTTTGATAAATATCAACTAAAATATACCTTATTTGCAGGAACACTTCTTGGAGCCTATCGTCACAAAGGATTTATCCCTTGGGATGATGATATTGATTTGATGATGCTCAGAGAAGACTACAACAAAGTTCAATCGATTATAAAAAAAGAATTTAAAAATCATCCCTACATTTCAACGACTAAAGGAGATTGTATTCGCATTTATTATAAAGATACGCCTTTGCAAATTGATGTGTTTCCTCTTGATATTTACCCTTGTCATTTAAAAACAAAAGAAGATAAAGAAGCCTTAAAACAAAAATGGCAATTATTACACAAAAAAATCCATTATGATTGGACAAAACTCCCCTCTCAATCCCCTTTACTTAATTCTTCTAATGAGGTTGAAGCCCTTTCATCTGAACTTTTAAGAATAGATAAAGAAACACCTCAAAAAAGCCTTATCTATGGGATAGAAATGAGTTCAAAATCACCAGCTATTTTTGATTATGATTGGGTTTTTCCTTCTCAGAAAATTGAATTTGAATCTAACTTTTTCGAAGGGGGTAATATGCCAGAAGCGCTTTTATATGAGCAATTTGGTGAATATATGGATATTCCAAAAGATATACATAGACATCAAGACATCTCAAGCCGTTTTTCATCAAGTGCCATTGCCACTTGCTTAAACATTATTAAACAAGGCAAAATTTAGCTTTAGAGGAACGTTTATATCCCCTCAAAGTGCAAAATGCCCTATATAAAAAGGGTTGGTTTAAATAAAACTAAAAGTGCTAGAATAAAACTAATACCTGTTTCGTGGTGTAGATAGACCTACATGAGAAAAGAATATGGGGTTAAATAATATTTTAGAGAGGGAAATAACATAAAAAACCCCTTCGCAGTGTAGAACGACCTACATAAGAAGGGATTTTTTATAGTTAGTTACCCTATAAAATATTATTTAGAGTTGCATTGTGGGCATGGATCATTAGGATCTGGACATGGACATACAACTTTTGGTGGTTCTTTTGTTTCTTGATATGTTTCCCACCATGTTTTTTCTGGAAGTGGCTCTGGCATTGGAACAACTTCAACTGGTTTTTCTGTAACAGTTTCTGTTGTTGTAACGGTAACTGTTTTTGGTCCTTCAATTAAAGGTGGGCATTCTTCTTGACCACAAGGAATTGCTGGAATTTGCATTTCATAAACTTCACCTTGTTGTTGATAAACACATGGTTGCCCTGGAAGAGAAATGCATCCTTCTTGTACTTGTACAGGAGTTGGTTGTTGCGCATCAGGAGCTTGAACTGGAACTGTTGTTACAACTGTTGATGTTTCAATTCCTGCTGCATGCATAATTGCAGGGTTTGTTGGTTTAAGTTCTCCATTTGAAACAACAGCAACAGGTTGCCCATCACAACTTGTGGTAACAGAAAAAGTTCTTGGTCTTTGTTTTTTATACGTAGCAATTAAACAATCGCGATATGTCGCATGCTCATCAGCAAATTGACAACCAAGTTCAGCTCTGATTTCATTTCGATTTTGAATGCGAACTTCAGCTGCTTCTTCAATATCAGGTTGATAGCTTGTACAAGCTGATAACAGCATTAAAACAGGAACCAAAGAACTTAATTTTTTCATACCCCACTCCTTACAAGAAAAAAATTATTGACTAATATTTTTTTTATACTCTCCTTTAAAATAAAAATCAATATCTTATTTAATTTTTTTTTCATTAATGTAATAAAGGCGACCAAGCAGGCGCTGATGCACTATTTGGTGTGATAAGTTGTCTTTCATTATATCCTGTAATATCAATAGTATATAATCTTGAATCACCCCCAGAGCCATCGCTTCTTGAAGGGGCTTTTCGATAGAACATCAAAACACGTCCATTTGGAGCCCAAGAAGGAGATTCCACCAAAAATCCATTGGTGATTAAGCGCTCTCCTGAGCCATCTGGTTTAATCACACCGATATGGAATTGACCATGTCTGATTTTTGTAAACGCAATGTAATCACCTCTAGGAGACCAAACAGGTGTAGCATATGTCCCTTCTCCAAAACTAATACGATGCACATTGGATCCATCAGCATTCATAATATACAACTGTTGGTTACCACCTCTATCTGAGTTAAAGACAATTTGCTTCCCATCCGGCGAATAACTGGGAGATGTGTTAATGGAGGGATGATTGGTTAATTGAACTTGTTTTTTGGTATCCAAATCATAGGTATAAATATCTGAATTACCCCTTTTGGCTAATGAAATGAGCAACTTTTTGCCATCAGGTGAAAAGCGTGGTGCAAATGTCATACCTTTAAAATTACCCACCAAAGTTGAACTTCTTGTGTTCACATCCATCAAATAGACTTTTGGATTTCCATCTTTATAAGAAAAATAAGCCACCTCTTTCATATTCGGAGAAAAACGAGGCGTTAAAACAAGGTCTTTTCCATCTGTCAAATAGGTCAAATTAGCCCCATCTTGATCCATAATAGCTAACCGTTTCACTCGTTTCATTTGATTGCCACGTTCATCAATAAAAGCAACACGTGTATCAAAATAGCCTTTTTCCCCTGTCACACGTTCATAAATAGCATCTGCAATCATATGAGCCAACTTACGCCATGACTTTGAATCAGCTGTAAATGATTTGGCATATAACTCTGTGCCTGCATAAACATCATAAATGCGAAAAGCAACCGTCATTTTGCCAAAGCGCTCTGACACAGTACCATAAATTAACGCTTGAGCATTAATTGCACGCCAATCGTTAAAATTTGGTCTTGTATCAATGCTTGAAAACTTTTGAATATACGCATTTGGATTAATGTGTCTGAATAAACCTGAACGCTCTAAATCTGCCACAACAACTTCTGTTAATTCATCACCATCAGCCCCAATCAAATCCGGCATCGCAAAAGGCAACGGTTCAGATTGCGCCCCTGTAACATCAATGCGAATTTCTGCTCTTAATGAAGAAACACAAGCTACAACCATCATTAATACCATCAACAAAAATTTCTTCATTAATACACACCTCCATCAACTGGGTTCATTCTCAAATAAATCTGTTTCCATGAATTATACATATTAGGCCTTTTGTTTGCCAAAATTCTAAATGGAGACTCTTCCCCTTTAGCATCACAAACATAAATTGCTCGTTTGGCACTTTCAGCCATTGATCTAAAAATTGGATCTTGTTTCATATTCAAAATTTTCACTTCTCTAACGGACCCGTCTTTGTTAATAAAAGCTCTTACTTCAATAATCATCTTATCCACATCTTGAACGCCTGCATTCACATTCCAACAAGAACGGATCTTATTAGCAATTAGGTCTTTTTCTGAAATTGTCAAATCACTCATCAAAGAACCTTCTGTTCCCCCAGCAATTCCTTTATTGACCGTTTCCCCAGCAGCAGGAAGAGCCGCTTTTTGTGGGGCCGGATTTGCTGCTTTTCTGACCTTTTCAACAGAAGCTAACAAACTTTGCAAGCCTTGATTTTGCTTTTTAGGAACAGGTTTTGGCGCAACTTTTGGTTGTTTTTTGGGCTGAGGCTTTGGTTTTTCTTTTTTCACTTCTTTTTTAGGCTCTTTTTTCTTCACCTCTTTTTTAGGTTCAACTTTTTTTTCTTGAACCTTAACTGCTTCTTTTTTCGGTGCAACTTCTTTTGGTTTTTGAGGTTCCACCTTTGGTGCTGGTTCAACCTTTTTCACAAGAGGTGTTTTATTTTCTTTTTTAGGTTCCACCTTTTTCTCTTCTTTTTTCACTTCTTGAGGTTGTTGAGGAACTTCTTTTTTTACCTCTTTAACAAGAGGAGGCAAATTTGTTTTTTCATCAATTTTAACTTTTGTTAAATCAACCATCAAAATAGCTGGTGGTGATTTTTCAAACTCATCCGTACTCCAAGCAAAATTAAAACACATTAAAATTAAAATGAGAATATGAAGACCCACAGACAACCCTAAACAAGAAGAGTGCCTTGACATTGCATGTTCGTCTTCATAAAAACTCATCATCTAGTTTTGCCCCATTATTTTTGCATCAGTTTTCAAACCAACTTGTGTGTATCCTGCACTTCTGAGCAATGCCATCACTTCAATCACTGTTCCATAAGAGGCTGCTTTATCCCCACTAATCACCATTGCAATGCTTGGATTTTCTGTTACAATGGCACGAACTTTATCCACCAATTTACCCATTTCAATTGGTTCAGTCCCAACATAAATTTGTCCTTTGGAATCCACACTGATGTCCAATGTTTTTTCATCCCCTTCAATTTGTTTTCCATCCCCTTTAGGCAAGTTCAACGGAATACCAGATGTCAACATTGGTGCAGTCAACATAAAAATTGCAAGCAAACAAGTCATCACGTCAATCAATGGCGTCAAATTAATTTCAGCCCGAATACGTGTGCGTTTTGAGGTTCTTGCCATTATTCACTCTCCACTTGTTCAATTTGACGAGAAAGAATAGCACTCAGTTCATCTGAAAATGTTTCCATTCTATGTGCAATACGGTCAATGTCATTTGTGAGTTTGTTATAAGCAATCACAGCAGGGATAGCCGCAATCAACCCAACAGCTGTTGTAAATAATGCCTCAGCAACACCAGGAGCAACTGCTGCAATATTTGTGCTTTGAGTCAAACCAATGGCATTAAAACTGTCCATAATTCCCCAAACAGTTCCAAACAAACCCAAAAGAGGAGCAACAGAACCAGTAGAAGCTAAGAAAACCATTTTTGTTTCAAGCTTATCCACTTGTTTATCAATAGAAATTTGCATCATTTTATCCACACGTTTTTGAATTTTAATGGCTGCACCTGTTTTTTTCTTTTCAGCCAAAGACCTGCGAAACTCCTTAATTGCAGCAACAAAAATAATTGCCAATGGATTAGATGGATTTTTCACATGATTATTATAAATAGCTTCTAATGAACCACCAGACCAAAACTGTTCTTCAAAAGCTTTCATCCCCAAACGAATGCGTTTTAGCAAAAAGGCCTTGTCAAAAATAATTGCCCAACAACAAATAGAGGCAAATAACAAGCCCAAAATCAACAGCTTCATAAACAAATCTGAATCCACAAACATGGAATACATGGATAAAGATGAACGGCTCGCTACTTCATTCATTATTTATTCTCCTCATTTTCTAAAATATATCTTGTAAACTTTTCTTTCAAATCTTGTGTCATACGAATAGGAGTAAGTGTCAAAGGATTAATCACAGCTAATTGCAATTCAATTGAAACCATTTCTTTTCCTTCAACAACAAATTTGTGTTGCATAACAAGACTTGCGTTTTTAATTTCTTTCACCGTTGTTTGAACGTCAATCACATCATCCAATCTCGCTGGCGCTTTATATTGAATGTTTGCATTTCTTAAAACAAAGGCAACCCCTTGTTCAATGAGTTTTTTGTTTGATAAACCCATTTCAACCAACAACTCTGAACGGGCACGCTCTGCAAAATCCAAATATTTTGAATGATAAACAATTGCGCCTGCATCTGTGTCTTGATAATAAACACGCACCAAATAACTATGTATCATTTTAAATTCTCCAACAAATCAGGCTGAACCATATTTTTAGGAGCAGCCATTCCCAAATGACGATATCCAGCCTGAGACAAAACACGTCCTCTTGGTGTTCGCATCACAAGCCCTAACTGCATTAAGTAGGGTTCAATAATTTCTTCAATTGTATCTCTTTCTTCAGACAAAGCAGCACACAACGTTTCAGCTCCAACAGGGCCACCCCCATATTTTAAAGCGATACACGTCAAATAACGTCTATCCATCAAATCAAGACCCGAATTATCAACTTCTAACCGTGTCAATGCCATATCTGCAATATCAGCTGTAACAGCCTTATTAAGTGCAAAATCACGTACACGACGCAATAACCGGCCTGCAATACGAGGTGTTCCACGGGATCGTTTTGCAATTTCCATTGCACCATCTTCTGTCATTTCAAGTTGCATGATTTTTGCCCCACGTTTGACAATTTTCATCAACTCTTCTGGTTCATAAAATTCCAACCTCATAGGAATACCAAACCTATCCCTTAATGGCGTTGACAAAAGACCACTTCTTGTTGTTGCTCCAACCAATGTGAATGGTGGCAAATCAATACGTACAGAGTGTGCCGCAGGCCCTTCCCCAATAATAATGTCTAATTGAAAATCTTCCATCGCAGAATAAAGAACTTCTTCCACCGTTGGATTTAAACGATGAATTTCATCAATAAAAAGAACATCTCTTGGTTCCAAATTGGTCAAAATAGCGGCCAAATCACCAGCCTTTGAAATCATTGGACCAGAAGTTGGGCGAAAACCAACCCCTAGTTCTTTTGAAATAATCTGAGCAAGCGTTGTTTTACCAAGCCCTGGAGGGCCAAACAACAACGTGTGATCTAAAGCATCACTTCTTTCCTTTGCTGCCCTGATAAAAACTGCCAAATTTTCACACAAGACTTTTTGCCCTGTAAAATCTGCTAAACATTGTGGACGAATAGAATTGTAAATTTCTTCATCCTGTACTGTTTTTTTAGAGGTAATTAATCTATTTTCAGCCATTTGCCTTACCCATTTCTTTTAATGTTAAACGAATAACATCTGACAAGGTTGCTTCAGGATTTAACTTCAATGTTTCAGATGCTTTAATCCCCGCCTCAGTTCTTGAATAACCCAAATTAACCAAAGCAGAAATCGAATCTTGCAAAATTCTAGAATCTGAAGACCCATTTGAAACACCTACTGGATTTATCTCCATCATGTCAGCCGTTAATAAACCAGCCTTACCTTTCAATTCAGTTACAATTCTGGTTGCAAGCTTAGGACCAATTCCAGACACACGAGTAAAGGCTTTATTATCCCCTGTTGCAACAGCCATTGAAATTTCATTCAAACCTAAAGAAGACAAAATCGCCATACCCACTTTTGCCCCAACACCTTGAACACCTGTTAACGTATTAAAAACTTCTTGTTCAGACAAAGATGAAAACCCAAAAAGATGTATATGATCTTCTCTTACCTGTGTTTCAATAAAAAGAGAAACACTCTCCCCCTTTGGCAAACTAGCAGCTGTTTTTGTTGAACAAAAAACACGATATCCCACACCACCTACGTTCAAAAAAATAAAACCATCAAAAACACCATCAACAAAACCCGTTAACTTTCCAATCATATCAAACCCTTTGCAACTTACTACAACCCACTCAAAATCATCTTAAATTTCAAAATAAAACCTCTTTTTGTTCTCATCAAATACTCTACTAAAAAAAAAATAAAATTGCAATCCTTTATTTTAACTTTACTTTATTATTTTTTTTGTGTATGTTAATATATTATTAACCATTTAATTTTAGAAGCAATTAAAAAAACATTAAGGAGTATCATTGTATGTTGGAAGAAACCATGCGCATTCCACCACAAAACTTGGAAGCCGAACAAGCACTCCTTGGTGCGATTTTATCCAACAACAGAGCAATGGAAAAAGTCTCTGAATTTTTGCGTCCAGAATGTTTTGCCAACCCTGTTCATGGTAAAATTTTTGAAGCTTGCAAATTTTATATTGATCAAGGCAGAATTGCTGATCCAATCACTCTTAAAGCTTATTTTGAACATGACGACAAACTCAAAGAAGTAGGTGGAGCATCTTATTTAATGCAATTAGCTGCGGCTTCTGCAACCATTATTAACGCTGCTGATTATGGTCGTCAAATTTTAGATAGATATATTCGTAGGCAACTCATTGCTCTTGGCAATGATGTTGTTAATGATGCTTTTTCAATTTCAATTAATGAAGAAGCAATCTCTCAAATTGAACATGCTGAAAAACGCCTTTACGAAATTGCCAATGCAGGTGAAATGAGTGGTGGACCACAAATTTTAAATACAGCATTACAAGCAACTCTCATGTCTGCACAAAAAGCCATGAACACTCCATCAGGTGTTTCTGGTGTTACAACCGGTCTTGTTGAAATGGACAAATTACTCGGTGGTTTACACGATTCTGACTTGCTCATTTTGGCTGGTCGTCCTGCCATGGGTAAATCAGCCCTTGCCTTAACAATCGCCTACAACGCTGCCGTTAAATTTGAGGAAGAAAACAAAAAACCAGGCGCTGAGAAAAAATCCGTTGCTTTTTTCTCTCTTGAAATGTCTGCCGAGCAATTAGCTGGGCGTATTTTATCTGCTAAAGCTGAAGTTTCAGGGCACTTAATGCGAACAGGTAAACTCACCGACCAGCAATTTGATGAATTAGCAGCTGGTGTTGCTTTGCTTAGTCGTGTCCCCCTTTATTTAGATGAAACACCTGGCATCACTGTTACAGCGATTAAAAATAGAGCCAGACGCCTCAAACGTGATAAAGAAAAAGGCCTTGGACTCATTGTTATTGACTATTTACAACTCATCAACTCAGCCGGCAGAAGCGAAAACCGTGTGCAAGAATTGTCTGAAATGACACGTCAACTTAAAATTATGGCAAAAGAACTTAATGTTCCCGTTCTTGTTTTATCACAACTTTCTCGTTTGGTAGAACAGCGTGATAATAAACGTCCACAACTATCAGATCTTCGTGAATCTGGATCTATTGAGCAAGATGCTGATATTGTAATGTTTGTTTTCCGTGAAATTTATTATTTGCAAAATGATGTTCCGGTAAAACACTTGAATGAAACACCTGAAAAATTTGCTCTTCGCATGAAAGAATGGGAAGATAAAAAAATCCTTCTTGCCAATCAGGCAGAAGCCATTATTGCCAAACAGCGTCATGGCCCTGTCGGCACAGTTAAGCTCTATTTTAATGGTGAATTTGGTAAATTTGGTAACTTAGAACAATAAGCTAATTTCATAAAAAGCACCTTAAAAAAAAGAACATAAAAGCCCTTGCTTATACAAGGGCTTTATTGCACATTATTTTTCAACAACAAGATTATTCTCTTGCGTTATTTGTTCGATTTTGAGTCCTTCCAGGTTGAGAAATATCATTTGAATTTTGACGCAATGTTTCACTCAATCCCTGAGGTTTTCTTCTTGTCAATGCATTCAAAATAGAACGATCCGTTGGTGTTGCAACTTCTTTTGCAATATCAACAGGTGTTTTACCCTGCTCATTTTTAATATCAACACGAGCGCCTTGTTCACTCAACAATTTAACAACTGGATACAGCTTATCTTTAGCCGCTATATGCAAAGCTGTATTCCCAGCTTCGTCTTGTACATTCAAGTCAATATTTGGGTGTTTAATTAAAAAAGGAATAACATCTTTTGCATGATGTTTCAAAGCAACCATCAATGGCGTTTTTCCCTCTTTATTCAAAGCATTTATATCAGCACCAGCTTCAATCAAATATTTCATTGCTTCAGGATTATTTGCTTTTGCAAAATCAGACAAAGCTTCATCATACATCAAATCAAAACACTCTTTTGCAAGGGCTTGTGCTGATTTTTTATCACCTTTTTTAATAGCCTGTGTAAATTCTTTATATAACTTATTCTTTTTTTCCGTACGCATCTTTTGAAGTGTCGCTTTAACCTTTCTGGTATAGACTTTCATATCTCTTTCTGCTTGAGGAATATTATTCGCATTTTCAACATTAATAACCGGATAAGTAAACTCATCAACATTTTCCACATTTTCAGCACTTGGAGCCCAATTCTTATCTTTTCCAATTTTAATTAATTCTTCAACTGCACCTAAATCATTGCGATATAAAGCTTGATTAATTGCTTGTTGAAAATCTTGTTGTGTTGAATGAGCCAAAACCGATTGAACAATGTTTGATTTTTTATAATCATCCTCACATTGTAATGTATCAACAGCTACAAGCAAATGGTTTTTTCCATCAATACAAACCTCTTTATCAAAAGATTCACCCGTTGAATACACAACATATCTTCTTGTTTTTTTATTATCAGAATCAAAAACACCATTTGGATCTGGTGTACCAATAAAATTATACTGTGGACGTTCAGCAATTCTTTCATATTCATCAGGACCCATTATGTCCGTGTCTGGTAAATCATGTCCCTTGTAATATTGAAACATCTGTTCAGCAACAGCTGTATTTTCGTTAAAAATTGCCATGTGAATTGGCATATATCCATTTTTTGCTGGCGTATTTAAAAACTCAATTCTCTTTTCTTCAGGAAGTGTTGCCAAATAAGCCATATATTTATTGATAAACTCAGAATCTTTATTTTCAAATGCCTCCCAAAGTTGTTGAGACATTTCATGTGGATTTAAATTAGGTGTTGTATTCATTTTATCCCCCTTATTTTAAGTATTATCTATAAAAAACAGTAGCACGCCCTCTGATTTTGCGCAAGAAAAAAATAAAGATAAAAAAATTATCACCGTGTAGAACGGCTACATAAGATGATTTTTTTTACTTTAGATATGCGTTAAAAACGTGTATAAAAGAGCATCTTTAAAAACAAATTGTCCTCTTTCATCCCTCATCTTATAATAATTTTTGCGTATTCCGGTTCTTTGAAATCCCATTTTCTCGTATAAAGAAATGGCTGGTTTATTTTCAACATTGACTTCTAAGAAGATTTGTTGAACACCTTGTTCTTTTGCGTATGAAATTAAATGATTTAAAAGAGCAACAGCTTTTCCCTTCCCTCTGGAATTTGGATGCACCAAAATGGTTAAAATTTCAATTTCATCTAACACATGCGAAACAAGAAGCAAAGAAGAGTCGTCAATCCACCCTTTAGTTGTTGGTAAGGATAAAAGGCTTAAAAATTCCTTTTTATCCCACGGATGCTCAAACGAAGTGGCGTGTAAAGCAGCTGCCACATCAACATAGGCTTCATTTAGTTGAAATAGTGACATCTGCATCTCTTAAATAAAGAGGTTCAGCTGGCAAATTATTTTCACCCCTCATTAAAGCAATTTTTGCAATTTGACAAGAAAGTGAAAAGTCACTTTTCCAAATAGAAAAACCAGCTTCCTTAAAAATATCAGGCACATCTGAAGCAATCAATTTAGGATTTAAAATTTTAATTTCTTCCAACGTCATAACACGAGGCTCAAAAACCTCTTCTAAATCCTTATTATAGCCAGCAACATAATAATCGCCTCGTTTTGTATCAAGCGCTACAAGAACATCTTCCCCTGCACCATAAGCATAAGCTTCCAATGAAGATACACCATAAACAGGGACTCCTAATGCTAATCCCAAGCCACGAGCAGCTGAAAGAGCAATGCGCACCCCAGTGAATGAACCAGGCCCAACCCCAACAGCCACAGCTGATAATTCTTTAACATTTTTTCCTGCTTTTTCAAACAAAGTTTGAATTTCTGGAATCAACCGTTCTGCTTGACCACGCAGCATTACCTCATCAAAAGAGTCCACTAAATTTTCATCATTAAAAAGGGACAAAGATAACGTTGTTGAAGCTGTATCCAATGATAATAAAAGCATATTTTCTCCACCAAAAATTAATTTTGCCCTATTTTACAAAAAAAGAGTAAAAAAATCAAGTTAAAACAAAAGTACAAAATCAAGATCAACAAAAAAACTCATCTTCTTCCTCAGCTGTTGTAAGGCTTAGGAGTTCTTCTTCCTCATTATTTGTTTTTTCTACCTCTTTTAGAGTGCCTTCTGATTGTTTTTGAACCTGCTTATTTTCAAGTAGATTTGGTTTAAACAATTCTTTTATTAATTCCAAAAATGTCATAAATCCTCCTATTAATTCTTCCACAATTTTATACTAATTTTTATTATCATAACAGAAATAACTTGTTTAATAATAAAAAAAATTTTATAAAAAAAGAAACAACAACATAAAGGAGGGACAATGCGCTACACAGCTTTTCTCATTTTATTAGGTATTTCAATTTCAAACACTCTCAATGCTCAAGAATGCCCAAAAGAAAAACCCGTTATTTGGATTGATGGAAATTGTATCACCTGTGAAGAAACCAAAACAAACCTTGAAAAAATGGGAAATATCCACTCAAAAAATCCAAATGATTTTTTCAAATTTATGAATATGCTTGAAAGTGCTCAAAAAAATTGTCCTGAAGCTCAAAACGATGATGAAAAATCTGATAAAAAGGAAGAAACAAAGTCCACAAATGGCGAATGTCCACCCGAAAAACCATTAATTGACAAATGGGGAGACTGCCATTCTTGCGACAACCCACAACCCATTGAAATGCCTTTTGACAAGCTCCATTTATGTGAGCAACATTGTTCATCTGAGGCAAAAAGATACCAATCTGGCCCTTATTGTTTACCAAAAAAATGTCCTAAAGAAGCCCCTTTGATGGATAAAAATGGAAACTGCCACAGTTGCCTTTCTTCTCAAAGAAATATTGATGCAGTTGCAGGGTGTGAAAGTTGCGAAAATCGATTTTTCTCAGGTATGTGGATGGAAAATGGATTAGGTGGTATTACTTGCGATTTAAAAGATCAAAGCATTTTTTATGATGCAAAAAAACAAGCTCCTTTTGATGAATTATTGGCAAAAAACTGTCCAGATAACAAACCCATTCTAGATGAAAATGGTAATTGTATTCCCTGCCTTTATCACCATGATGTTAACGCCATAAAAGGGTGTGAAAAATGTCCAAACCGCTTCATTGGTGGATACAGTGCAACACCTTATACTTACTTTTTCAAATGCGAAATGAAAGAGGATGAATAACATGAAAAAACTACTTATTTTTAGCTTTGTTTGTTTTTTAAGTTTAACATCCTTGGCAAGTGACAACTCTGTCCCTGCTATCTGCGCTCAAGGAAGTGTATTAGCAGACGATGGCAACTGCCACAGTTGTGAGAGCCTAAAAAAATTCACCCCTAAAAGATTGGTTGACTGCTCCACCTCATGCAAAACTAAAGAAGGAAAATATATCCGTAAAATAGCTGATTCAGATAAATGTGAACTCGTCAACTGTCCAGAAGGATTCCAAAAAGACACTTGGGGCGACTGCAAACCAACAAATGATGAATGCCCTGAAAATGCACCATTAAAAGATATTCATGGTAACTGCTATCCTTGTACTGAATTAGACGCTATCAAACTTAATAACGAGGCTGATTGTGAAGCAAAATGTCAAATGAACGGCGCTGCAATAAGAACAACCTCTTTTTGGGGTTGCGAATTAAAAAAATGCCCTGAAAATACAATCAGATCTTCCTTTGGTGATTGCAAAATTGCGCCAGTTGGTTGCCCTGACACACATCCCTTAAGAGAAAATGCCTCTTGCTTTAATTGTTCATATGAAGGGGCTATTGATATGGCACCTGATGATGTCCACCTTTGTCAAAGCATGTGCAAAGATGAACAAGAAAACCCTACTCGAAAACTATATAAAAACGCAGGATGTGGTTTGATAAATTGCCCTGCGGACAAACCAATAAAATCCCACGGGCACTGTCTCTCTTGTGATGAAGTTCTAACAATTAGCGATGCAAAAAATTGTGGCATCTGCCAAGAAAAAAGAACAACCATTCGCTTTGAAAGAAAAGGAAAAACTCTTGATTATTGTGCATTATCTTCTTGCCCAGCCGAGAAACCATTAAGAGACATTTTAGGAAACTGTTATTCTTGTGATGAAGGAGATGAAGTTGGCGTCAAACCTGGTGCTTGCTCCAATATTTGCAAAAATCGTATTGAAAAAAATCCTGAATTTTATCATCCTATTTTGGATATGAACCCAGAAGCAAAACTTTGTATTCTAACTTCATCAGAAAAAGAATCAAATGCACTTTTTTCAATTAAAATTAAAGAAGTTAATAAGCCCCAAAAACTTTCGGAACCAAAATTTAAACAAAGTCATTGCCCTGAAGATAAACCCTTAATGGATTATCAAGGTGGGTGTTATGCTTGTGATGACCCAAGTGAAGTAACCTTAGATTTGTCAGATTTATGCTTTAAATGTCCTAACAGATATTTTACCAAAACAACACTTTTTGATAATGAGGGTGTTTCTATTCGCTACAATTGCAAAATATCAGATGAAGACTCTCCAAAAATCAAGCGGGTTGGAAATATTGATTACTATTACAACAAAAACAATCAATTAGAAAAAGAAGAACACCATTTAACCAATCATGAATATGCCGATACAATGATTAAAATCTACAACAAAAAAGGATATTCAGAATATTTTGAAAAACTTGGAAAAACAATTGAAAGCAAAAATTATCATAACAATGGCAAACTAAAAAGTGTTAAAACTTTTAAAGATAATTTAACTGAAAAAAAATATTACTATTACTATGATAGTGGCGCTTTAAAATCCATTATTCCACATCAAGAAAAAAAAATATCTAACCATTCATGGAAAGATGTTAAAGAAGGTATAGGCTTGTGGTATTATAACAATGGCAAACTTAAAGCCAAAGCTATGTATAAAGATAACAAATTTAACGGAGAATATACCTATTATGACATACATGGCAACGTCACAGAAACTGGAATGTATAAAGATGGAAAAAAAATTTCCTCCAATCCCAAAACTTCTAGAAGACGCATAAACAAATAAAATGACAGTAACTAAAAATTTTTCCTAAGAGATTGGGTTTACTCTCTTGGCTTTACGAACAAACACATCGCTCTTTTTTTGTATGAAATAACTTTTTTACACTAAGTTATACAGGCAAAGCAAGCACAAGTAAGCCTATCTACTTCTTATGGCTCAATGACTATGGATAACTTAAGCATTTATTTAGATGCTTTACCTCAACCAGTTTTGCATGAACTTTTTACAGAATCTGGCAATAAAATTGCACACCACAAATTCAAAATTCCTCAAGAAAATAAAAAAAACATTCCATACATAAAAATTCACAAAAAATATCGTGCAACCCACTT
The DNA here is from genome assembly GCA_045532865.1 of Alphaproteobacteria bacterium. Classification (GTDB taxonomy): domain Bacteria; phylum Pseudomonadota; class Alphaproteobacteria; order CAAHEQ01; family UBA3637; genus RGIG4140. The sequence continues at coordinate 16,267 of JAZSGT010000048.1, read as the reverse complement.
TAAACAGATGTTAAATTTTCATTGAAAAAATCATAAAAATAAGATATACTTCTTGCAACAAAAATGGGGAATTTTTAAGGTTAAAAAAATTCCAATGTTTAATATTTTTAAATTATTTAGAAAAAAGCACTATTACGAAATCAAATGCTCCTACACCTACACAGCTTCAGATAAAAAAGGCAATATGTGGGACATTTACACACACCCTGTAAAAAAAATTGCAAATTTGTATCAAGAAGAGTTTGGTGAAAAACCAATGTCTTTTTTTGATTGTGGTTGCGCATCTGGCAAATTGCTCGTTCAAGCTGAAAAAATGGGTATGCGTGTCAATGGCATTGATGTTAGAGATTATAATACAATTCATCCAAATGTAACCATCGGATCTATTTTAGATTATAAAGAGCCTATCAATCACGACCTTATTTACTGTAATGAAGTGCTCACTTGTGTAAAGGAAGAAGAAATTCCAGCTGTTTTAGACAAGTTTAAATCAGCCAAAATGGTTGTTGCCATTCACCTTACAACTGAAGATGATGAAAAAGCTGGTGGAACTGAATATCGAGCAAAAACAACAGACCCTCGCGTTATCAAAAGTCAAAAATGGTGGTTAAATTGTTTCAACAAGAATGGTTTTGACGCTAAATTTCATGAACAATCCGGCTTTTTTGTTGCAAAACCCCGTCAAAGAGATTGCTAAAATAAAAAAAACAAATAAGAATCAATCACTTTTAAAAAAAATACATTTTTTTTAACTTTCTTTTAAAAAAACGCTTGCATTTCTTTTTTTTATCGTGTATAAATAATCACACAGCGCCGATTTAGCTCAGTTGGTAGAGCAGTTGATTTGTAATCATCAGGTCGTCTGTTCGAGTCAGACAATCGGCACCATTTAAAAATCCACCCTTTGGGGTGGTTTTTTTATATGGTTATCGATTGGCTGGCCGAAGAGTCAGGTGGCTGCTTGCAGGCACGACGGCGTTAGCCGGTCCCGAGCCGTGCGAGGGATGAAAGATTTATCTTTCACACACGAGGCACCATTTAAAAAACCACCCTTTGGGGTGGTTTTTTTATATGATTATCGATTAGATGACCGAAGAGTTGAAGGACTATTTATCAAAACAAAAAACAAAAATCAGCAATTTAATCTTATAAAAAAAAGCCTACAAACCATAGGTCCTTTTTTTATGTAAAGCTCTATTTTTCCCAAAAAAAGAGGTCATTTTTCTTTTTTTGACACAAACATTCTTTTGCGTTATAATAAAAAGATAAGACAACAAAATTTATAAAGGAACTCATATGAACAATCAAAATCCAACATCAGCTGTAAAACTTGGCAACGAATGGGATCAACCCATGGATGCAGAAACAGATTTAACAATGCTTCCTCTTGCAGGAGAAGAGCCAAGCCTTAACGTTGAAGTGCCCACAACCCCTTCAACAAATTATACTGATAACATTGATAACAATCCTCAAATAGTAGACCCAAACAATCAACCAACAACAGATTGGAATTATATCGCAAAGGGAACTCCCACAAATCCAGCACACGAACCTTCTGCTAGTCAAGATGTTCAAATCAGTGATCCTTCTAAAAACCAAGGAGGGTTCATTGAGGCTCTTGCAAATGCAGCTGATAATATAACAACACATAAAGTGGACGAGAATACCACTGTGAAGATTGGCTTCAACAAAGTAAATACAGAATATACTTTTTAATCAGAAAATAAAAATTTATATTTTTTAGGGTTTGTATTTCTTGCAAACCCTTTTTTATCAATCCCTATTTTGTTGCATTATAAATAATTTTTTTTATTTTTTCATTAAGCTCAAGAGGAACAATAAGACCTATATACGCCAAAATTAAAAAGAATTCATGTAAAAAACCCGTGAAACTACAATAAAAAAACTGAAGATATATATCTAAATCAAAACGAATCGCAAGTTTTTTAAATTATTTTTCAAGCAATTTAAGATTAAAATTCAATAAATTAGAGATTTTTTAATGAAGCGTATAAAATATAGACTATCACATTTTTAAAATTATGTCAAATTTTATAAAAATTAAATAAATTTTCAATACAATTGATTAAAAAAAATTGAAAACAAAAGAAATTTAAGTTACCATTTTTTTAGGTGAACAAAACACACCTTTAAGGAGGAAACAAAAACAACACACATAAATTCTAAAATAAAATTAATATCTTCAATTTATTTGTAACAAAAGGAATTTATATGCCAAATTATGATTTAATAGATGCTGTTCGTAAAAATGATTATCAAAGAGCTTTAGAGGCTATTTGTATGGGTGCCAGTGTTAATGCCAGCGATGGTTATGACACTGCATTAGATATCGCCATTGAAAACAACAATCCCAAAATGGTCTTTTTGCTCATTGATGAAGAGGATGATAAAATGGATCATAACAGCCTCGAATGTGGTTTATACACTGCCATGTGCGAAGGGAAAAGAGAAATTTCTCGCATGATTGCTACACATATGGAAAATACAACAACGCACCCATCTTTTGACAAAACATATGTCGTTATGGCAATAGAAAAGAATTGGCCTGATGTTCTAGAAGCCCTGGCTAAACGAGGTGCCCCTCTTGAAAAAGGAGAAAACAAAGGCGTTGACCCTTTACGCTTGGCAGCACGATTAAACCGTGGTGACTGTATCAGAGCCATGGGCCGAAGATTTGAAGATGTGGATAAGTTTGAAAATGAACTAACCCCTCTTCAACTCGCTGCTTTAAAGGGAAATGATGATGCCGTTGGCGCTCTTATTGACATTGGAGCTGAAATTAACACAACATACAGTACACTTGTTGATAGCGTTAAAATATTAGCCATGTTTTCAACAGCATTTTTATACATACCGAATTTACCATCAAGGAATAATGCTGTCCACTATGCAGCCCAATCTAACAACCCTAAGACAATTGAAACAATGGCAGAAAAATGCGCTTCAGTTTTTCATGTCAACAGCGTTGGAACAAATGACAAAAGTCCGTTAATGCAAGCCATTGAACGTGGGGCTGAAAAAACAGCCAAAGTGTTGCTTGAATATGGAGCAGACCCTAATTTAAAAGACAAATACACTTCACCTCTTCATGCAGCCGTTCGCCTCAATAGACCTGATTTGATTCAATTATTGTTTAACTATGGCGCCGATCAAAAAGTTAAAAATTCACAAGGTCAAACACCTTTTGAATATGCTGTCAGGCTAAATAGTGTTGATTGCATTCCTCTTTTAAGTCAGGCATGGACAAGTGGAAAACCAATTGTAACGCAAAAACCTTATTATCGCCCACAAAAAGGCAAAGATCGAGATGAAAGGTCATAAAAAAATAACAAAAAAAAATTCATCTTGACAGTTAAACTTAAAAAGACATAAAACTAAATTATGAGCAAGAGTTATTAACTCTTCACATCAAACATTAATTTAAGTGAATGAACTATTTTCATTCACTTATAAATTTTTTAGGAGATAAAAATGATAAAAGACACAAAATTAACTCAAGATGAATATTTTTTACAAGCAGCTAGCAAAGGGGATTTTATAACAGTTGAAGCCATGGTTCGCCAAAAAGAGGTGGATGTTAATTGCACAGATTTAATTGGCACAACAGCTCTTATTCGTGCCAGCGAAAGAGGTGATGAACGAATGACAGGCTATTTACTTGAAATGGGAGCCAACCCCAACCAAAAAGCACATGCAACAGGTGAAACAGCACTCTTAAATGCCACCCATAACAACCATCAAAAAATTGTTGATATTTTACTTGATAACAATGCCAAGGTTGATGAAGCTGACAATCATGGTAAAACACCTCTTTTAGCAGCCATCTTAACAAACAATCAAATTCTTGCCAACCGTCTTGTTAGCGCAGGTGCCGATTTAAACAAACAAAACATTTGGGGTCAAACAGCTCTTCACCTTGCCGTCCAAAAAAACAATCATAATTTAACTAAATTTTTATTATCCAAAGGATCTAAAACTGATATTACAGATGAAAAAGGGCAAACACCTTTGCACTTGGCTGTTCTTGCAAAAGATACCAAAACAGCTGCATTACTCATCAACTTTGGTGCAAAAGTTGATGTACAAGACAAAAAGGGCACAACACCTATTGACCACGCAGTAAAAAATAAAGATATTGACATGTTTGAACTTTTAATCGTTGCAAAAGCACAAGCCAATAACACGGTAACACTTATTAAAAATGAATTAGAAGAAAATCCAACTTATCAAATGCTTAACATTACACAAAATAAAGAAAAATTTATAACCTCTCAAAAAGCACATTTAATCAAATCAAAATTCTTAAAAACAGAAAGAATAAAAGATTAAAAAATTGTTTTATTTAAAATCCCTTGAAAAAGGGATTTTTTTATTGTCTAAAACACCAAAATTTGCTATATAATGAATGAACTCATTGAAAGGATATCACCATGAGACACGTTAGAACACATGAAAATTACAACTCCAGAATCGAAGATGTTTACGAAGGGGACAAATTAAAATTCACACTCCATATTTCTTATTCCCCAGAGTATGAAGATGGTGGTGATCGAATGGAAGAATATATAGATTCTGTAACGGCTCATTTTGATTTAAAAGGTGAAAATCCCAAACGAGCCTATTTGAGAATGCAATATGGCGAAGACTATGTCAAAAGAATGGAACAAAAGGATTCTCCTCTTCAAAAAGCACAAGATGCCAGGAAAAAACGAGACTATGATATCTTGTGGGCTGAGCGTGTCAAATGCGCCAAGTTACTTGCAAATCAAGGGCAAAAAAAAGCAGCAGGCCTTATTATTAAAGATTACCTTCAAAACCAGAAATAAAAGTCCATACACAAGTTAACAAATTGATTTTTAAAACTGTTTTTAATTAAATAAAAAACATTAAAAATCAATCTCTTTCTTTAACAGCAAAAAAACATCTTGCATCGTACAAAGGATCTTTTAAAACCTTTTTATAATGCTCATTATGATTTTTAATCCACATTTGACGCATACACTTTGGGGCATTCATCGAATCTTTTGTAAAAAAATGGCGTGATTGACTAAGCGCTTTTTTTCTATAACCTATATCAACTTTTTCAATTTGTTTTGTCTTTTTTAAACTTTCTAACTCTGCAGGGGACATGTTCACATTTTCTCTTCTTATTTTCACATCATTATTTTAAATAGCATTTTAGCAAATTTTCCATCAAAATTCAACTCTTTTTATTTTTTACAAAAAACATCATATTTTTTTTGACATGCTTAATAAATATGTTAATATGAGAAAATAAAAAATCATACAGGATAAAACATGCTCAAAAAATACAAACACTACCTAATTGCTTTTATTATCTCTCTTACATTGGGTTATGGCACCTCTTATTTTTGGGATATATACCACTATTTGCCTTTTCCTAAAAAAGAAATTCACATTTTTTTTGAAACACACGCAACAGCGCCTGCCTTATCTCAAATCATAGAATTTTCAAAACTACCCAAAGAAACAAAAAAAATCATTGGGTGGAACCGTTTTCCAAGCAGAGGACAAGTCTTTAATTTAGATGAATATAACACTGTTGAAATTCCAGTGGCTAAAAATCAACCTCTTGCTAATCTTGTGAACTTAACAACAACCGTTTTTGATGAAATCTCTGAAACACCTTCAGCAGCCATTGTCATTCACGCAAGTTTTGATAAAGTGGCTACCTCTGTTAAACCCCTTTTAGATTTTATTCCAAAACAACGTATTAAAGCCATTCATTTATATGAAGATGGGTATGGTGATGTCTTAAAGTGGAATGATGCTGTTTCGAATGAGACAAGCCTATTTATGGACACACTCAAGCAAGAAACAGCCGAACTTCTCGAACCTGAAAATAAAAATATATGGCTTGTCCGTAATGTCTTTGGGCTAAGATATTTTTATCCCGTCACCTATCATTTTTTAAAAGCTAATCAATTTAAAAAAATTAAAAGATTGGAAAAAATATTTACTAAATTTAATGATCTTAATTTAGTTGAAACCAATTTTTATACCCTTGCTCAAACACTAACCCCTGAACAAAAAAAGATTGTTTTTAAACTCAGTGGATTTGATTATGAAAAATACAAAAACCTAATGCAAAATAAAAAATCAATTATGTTTGTAACAGGGTTTCATTTTGGCCTCAAAGCCTATATGGATGCAGAAATAAAGGTTTTATCTCTTTTAAAAGAAAATAAATTAGAAAACTTTAAATTAGAAAACCCTCAAGAGTATGTTTGGTTTTTCAAACCTCATCCTGCGTATGATAAAATATACAAACAAAAATTTATTCAAACCAACTTTCCTGATATTATAGAAATTCCGGCAGAAGTTCCTTTTGAAACATTTATTATTGCAGGCTTAAAACCAACATTAACAGCTGGATTTAGTTCTTCATTGTTCTTTTCACTCAACAAAGAAGATATCTTATTCTATGCCAAACGACCTAAATATACAACATCTCCTATGGCAATGTTAGATGATCATTATTTAGCAGCCTTACTAAAAGATGGACAAGTAACACCTGCACAAGTCATTCTTTATGAACATTTTTTTTAAAAAACCCCCTCAACACCAACGGAACAATAGATGAAAAAATATACTTTTATTCTTCTTGCAATCAGTATTTTTCTTTTTTCCCTTCCTTTAAAGGCTGATATTAAATGTCGGTATATTGGAAATACACAATATTGTCAGGGTAATGATGACAAAGGCAACAAAATCAACATCAAAAAATATAATGTTGGGAACACCACTTATACCGATGGAAAAATTGGCGCTGATAAGGTTCGAACAAAAACAAGAAATATCGGCAATACATCCTACACCGATGGGAGAATCGGTGATAAAAAAGTCAGGACTCAAGAACGTGAACGAGGGAACACCACTTATGTCAATGGCTATATTGGGGATGACAATGTTCGCCTAAAAAAAACAGACCATGAAAATTCAAGGCATATTGGTGGAAAAATTGGGGATGAAAAATTAAATATCCGATCCAGAGATATTGGAGACACCACTTACTATGATTTTTAACCTGTTTTTATTTAGAAAAAAATCTATCTTGTGTTTTTAAAGGTGTTAAATACATCAAAAAAAGGACATATGAATCAAGCTCTATATTTGGATAATGTTTTTAAAAAGTCCTTATAAAAAAAGCCCTCCCCCATTTGTATGGTTGATTTTTTTCATACATTTAATAAGGCGCATCATCTGCATTCAACCCCATAAACCTTATTTTTCTTTGAGCTAAATTGCCTTTAAAAATTGAATAATGGGAAATATTTTTTTATTGCTATTAAAAAAAAACTCATGCTATAAAATTTTATAAAAGAAAATAGGGGGTTTCATGAATAATAAAAAAATTTTAATAACAAGTACAATCTTATGTCTTGGCATTACAGGCTATATCTGTTATGGCTTTGTACCATTAAAAACATATTATCCAAACGGACAACTGCAATCTGAAACACCTAGAAAATTTTACAAAAAAGAAGGTACGGCCTTTGAATACTATGAAAATGGACAACTCAAAATGGAAACCCCATACAAAAACAACTTAAAAAACGGGGTTCAAGTCAATCACTTTCAAGATGGTATTCGTTTAGAAACACCCTATATCAATGGCAAAAAAGAAGGTATAGCAAAACTAACTTATTCATCAGATGATGCTTATTCTTTTACATTTAAAGACAACTCATTAATTGGCGAAATAAAATCACAAGGAAACACGATTGCCATAATTGATAAAAATCGCCAATTTAGCATTCAAAATCAAGTCAAAGGCAAACTGATTTGTGATGACTTAGAATTTATCCAAAACATTACTGTTCAAGATAAAAACAAACGCCTTATGGGAGTTGCAAAATGTGTTGCTATTGAAAATTTTGAACATAAAAACATTGGGAATCCACCTCTTACAGTTCAATTTAATGGTGCCTTTCAATACCCAAAATTCACAAAAACAACAACCATTCATATCACAGATGAAAACCACACATTAGAAAAAGCAAATCCACTCGAAAACAAAGATTTGGCAATAACTGCCCCTTATCTTTCTGAATTAACAAAATACTCCCAACATTATTTTGTTCAAAATGCATCTATTACAGTTGATGAAAACAATAAAAACATTTATTTAAAGGGATTTAATAAAAATAAAAACAAACTCTTTGAAGTTGATTTTGAATCAACAGATATTTCTTCAATTATTGAAAACTTGTATAAATATTCAGAAACTGAAAAAGAAGAATTTGTTTTTGAAGCTCTCAAAAAATTAAATATCAGCAAATATCTATTGTTAACACCCCAGGGCAAAAAAAATGCTGAGCTTATTGGAAAAATCGGATTTAATGTTGGACTTATTGAAAACGGAACACATTTTGATTTGTTTAGCGCACAAGAAAAATCTGTTTTAAAATTCATAAAAATTGCTAAGGGTTTCAGCATGAAAATTGCTTATCCAAACGGTGATAAAGACTTTTTCACTGCCGACATTAAAATTGATTGCCCTGGATTAGATGAACTTTTCAAAAAAATCAATAATACCAATATATTAAATGAAGAGGAATTAGAAAAATTTAAAAAGTCAATCAATCCATTTTCACTTATTCCAAACTCTATCAGTATCCATAATTTGAATTTAAAAAATCATGATGGAGAAACTGTTTTGAGTATTAATAATTTTGTTATTGAACCATTAACACAAAGTGTGATAGGCACAATCCAATTGTCACACCATTCAAAACCTTATCGAACATATAATTTCAAAGGCGACAGTGAAACTGTTGAAATGGTCGCAGATGGTAAAACATCTGAAATTACAGTTCACCAAATTCCTGAAACAATTTCAGATGAATGGATTTATGAACAACGATCAAAAATTGCAGAACCTTGGATTCAAGAAGCAAAAGAGCAAATTGAAAATGAAAATAAAACCTCTTTAACATTTGCTTATCTCGGAGGTATCTCAGGCTACAATCAAGCAACAAATCGCTTTGATTCAAATACCATTATCGATATATTAAACAAATACGCCACCCTACTTGAAAAAAGTTATGAAGACTATGCAACAAAAAATAATTCAGTCGCAGATTTTTCAATTCCAACACTCAATCAATTAGGAATAAACGAATCAATCAACAACTTAGGTGTTGAAATTAAAGCGCAACAAATAACAAACGAAGGCATAGAATTTGTTCTTTTAATTAATAAAGAAAAAACTAATCTTTGCCACATCATAGCTCAAAATATGGAATCTGAATGTGCTGAAAACACCATTAACTACACATATCCATCTGAGCTTATTCAGTCAATTTTTAATCAGTATTCCACCCCTCTTAAAACTGAAGAAACTCCAAATGAAACCACAGAGTCAATTCTTCCAACTGAAGACAATCAAATCACTACTGAAGAGATATCTTCAACAGAGGATACAAAAACAGCTATAACAAAAAATGAAGACCAAACATCAACTTCATCAGAAAATGGAATTATTCCCCCATTTCCTTTAATTGAGGCAGTTGAAATAAAATCACCTGTTATACCTGAAATGCCAACCCCCTCATTCTCTACTGTTTCTACACCAAACAAAACAAACAGTTAAAGAAAAAAAGAACAAACAACAATCTAATCTTTCACAAAAAAAAGCATCTTTAATGATGCTTTTTTCAGCAAAATATATATTTTGTACAGTTTTATTGACAAAACTTTATTTTTGTGATACACTACCTTATCTTTGTTTTTACGAGGGCTCTATGCATAAAATTCCTTTTAGTCACAAAAATTTAAGTATTCAAGAAATGTTTGATTTAATCTGCTATAATCTAGCACAATATAATCATGTTTATCAAACGGATTATTCACCTTTTGAAAACATTTCTACATTAAGTGAATATATTGATTTTTATACCAACGAACTTCAAAAACAAGCAAAAGAAGTTTATGAGTATATGTCAAAAATCACGACTATGCTAAATGCAACAGAAAATGAAACTCAAAAAAAATTGATGGAAGCTCGTATTGGTGAAATTCAAACCGTTCTTTCATATAATCCACTCAAAGTTTCTCAAAATAAAGGTTATGCAAAACAACTTGTTAAAGACACAATCCCATTAAAATCATTTAAAGTTGTCTATACACCTCAACACAAATCAGCAAACAGTTGGGATTCATTCGGCAGTTTTAACCTATTTGGTTCTAGCAACATTGTTTCACCTGAAGTTAAAACAAAATTTACTCCCTATTTTACAATGCCAAAATCATTCGGCCCTATTTTTGACAACTACACTGTTGGCGAAAAAGCATCTCAAGAATCAATTGGCCTTTTCTTATCAAGACAAACCCCTTCTAAACCAGTATTCCAACAAATTTGGGTTAATCAAGATATTATGATTCAATCCAACTTTAAAACAAAACAAAGTTTAGATGAATACCTTGATAATCATCCTCATTTAATGGAAGATATTTTTTTCTATGTTGCTTATGCTGAAGACATTTATAAACGCATGGGGGAAAACAGATCTCAAAAATTTATTGATGAACAAATGGACAAGGAGCGTCTTGAATTTTTAAAACGTGAAAATGAAAAATTGCTCGAACAATATTTACTTTTAACAATTGAGCTCTTTTGCAAACTTGTTTATCAAATTAAAGAAAAGCATTTTTTAAATACATCTAGCCACATTTTTAACAACATCAACAAAATTCCAACAATAAAATCTGCTTTTTCGGATGCAGATATTGCAAAAATGAAAAATTATCTTGAAATTAGAAATGCAATTGCACATCCAACAATGTATAATTTGCGTCCATTAACATTAAAAGATGTAAAAGATTTTGTACCAACAATGGTTCAGTATATGGCTAATTTATTATATATGGATGAAAAAGATATTTCAAAAAAAATCAAAACCCACAAAAACAAAGAAATCGGCAGTGTTCGTTTTTTAATTTTAATGGCTGATGCTGCAAAAACCCTTCGAAAAATTTGCATCGAAAAATCCTCACTCCCATATAACACACCAGATCCTTTTGTCAAGCTTGGTTTTATTACAAAAGAACAAGATGAAACAATCACCAAAGGTATTTTACTTAGAAATGATTTATGTCACTTTAAAATCGATCAAAACATGGCAAAAGAAGCCAACGCTCTCAAAGAAGATTTAGCTGATGCAATCACAACTATTGCAAATGAAGTGGAAGAAAAATTTCACATCACCTTACAAGATTATTTTTTCAACACACCTAAAAACAAAAGCACCCCCGTCGAAGATTTTAACAGATTATTCCCAGGCGTTCTTTTAAATTTTGATAATGAAAAAAAGATTATCCAATCAGCCTTTCAAACAAACGGGAAAAAAACTCAAGAGGATAAAGAAACATTATTAAGACTATATTGTCTTGCATGCACTGTTAACGCTATCATGTTTGAAAATGAACCTCTTTACAATAATCCCTTTTATGAAAAAGACGACTTATTACCTTTTGTAAGAGAAGTCAATACACAATTTAGAAAAAAATCAAAACTTGAAACAAACAATAGAGCATTTATCTTTCAAGTCATTGTGGATAAATTCAAACAAGACAAACTCTTGCCAAAACAAAAGAAACAACATTCAAAAGTTTAATATTTAAATAAGAAAAAATCATTTCTTCTACACCTTGATAGAAGAGATATCATTTTAACTCAAAGCGCCACAACCTATAAAAAAACGCTGATGATCAGCGTTTTTTTTATTCAATAAAGTTTTTTATACTTTCCCCAAATTATCAACTCTAATTTGTGCTAACTGAGGATTTGTTTCAACATCAATTGATCTTCCTAACTGTAATGGCTCAATCGGTCCATTTTCATTTAACTGATATGTTTCAGCTCCTGCAAGAACAGCATTAGCACCCTTGTTAGGCGATACTTTTCCTTTTTTTGTTTCTTGCTGTTCTAAATTCTCAGAATAAGAGACAGCATCTTCCTTGTAAATTACCTGTTTTAATCGCATATATCTTGCATATGGAACTTGAAAATTTTCAACTATTTGAGGAATATTTGCCCTTTCAATTTTTGCCACATTTTCAGGAGATAAAACACCCAACTCAACAGCTTTTAACAAACGTTGACGTGCGGCTATAAATTCCTCAATAACAACATCTCCTTTAGCTTTATACAAATCAACTTCTCGATTTAACTCAACAAATTTTTTATTCAACTCTTCAATTTCACGTTCAATAGCTTTTTTTCTAGTTGCAGAAGCTTTCTTTTTTTCAGCCTCTAACCGTTCATATTCCTCAATCATTTTATTACGTTCTTCTTGAACTTTTCGAATACTGTCATACAACCCCTTTGAACAAGCTTCCAATCTTTCAGCAGAACTATTTAGCAATTCTAAATTGTAGGTTGTAAAATCCTTCTTTTGACCATTAATCGTATGCAATGCATTGAAATCATATCCCTTTGACTTCATCAAAGCTATATCACTTGGATAATAGATAGAATTATGGCGAATCACACTAAACATATTAAATTTTCGACCATTTTTATCTGCTTTTGTATGTTTTTCTGCTTCTGCTTGCATTTTTTCCAGAACATTGGAACAACCCAATCGCATCAAATTGTTAATAAACAAGCATTCAGTTGTAAATTCTTCTTGTTTGATAGCTCTTTTAGATTTTGTATCCCCCCTTCTATCTGCTTCAAGATATCTTCGAGCAGTAGCGACATATCTATCATTAAAATCAAGCGTTAATTTGGAAACAGAACTTGCTCTGTTAGGTGGCATTTTTTTAACTTCAGTAACCAATATATTTATTACTTCTGGGAACATAATTCCCGTCAAAGAAAATTCCTGAATAAAACTTCTATCTATTCCAGATGTTGATGCGTTGCTTTGGGTTGATGTTCTTTTTGAAGCAGTTCGAGTTTTTGATGTTTTTTTAGCCATATTTATCCCCTTAAAAATATATCCTCTTTTTATAATTTCTAACACAGCAAAAAAAAACTGTCAACACGTTTTAACAAAATATCTCATTGACAAACATGTTCTTTTTATGATATATTATAAAAAAATATTGACAGATGAGGAACAAATGAACACCATTAAAATTACAGGCCAAAAAAACCCCTTAACAGAAGAAGAAAAAAAATATTACAAACGTAAATTAGAAGATCGATATATCATTGGTGAACAAATCGGTGTTTCTGGAAACACCTCATCAAATTATCTAATCCATCACAAAAATGGCACACCCTTTGTTTTAAAAACACCAAACAATGTTGAGGATACTCGTTGGATTGACAATCAAATCAGTCAAGAAAAAATTCGCAGTCATTATCTTTTAGGCTATGATGGAAAAGTTGTTTTTCCTGATATGGTAGAACTTGGAAAACACTACATTGTCGAACCTTATTGTGGTCAACCCCTCACAGCACAAATGTTTGATTATTCTTTGTCGCAATCAGAAAGAAAAAATATCACTGAACAAATGGGTAATTTTTTAAACTTTTTGCACCAACAAAAAGCAAAAAACAAAATTGGCGACATTGAAATTTTATCACCTAAATCAACACACTCTATTTATGATGTTTTTAACTATTTTATCCCTCACCTAAGTATTCAAGAAAATAAAGAGTGGGAAAAAAGAATTGAAACATTTATCAATCGTGATACATCAGATGAGTTTGAAACATTAACCCATGGAGATATTCGAATGGGCAATGTTTTATACAATCGAGAAACAAAGGAAACTGCTGTTATTAATTGGGATCTTTTTAACAATAGATCCGTCTATCGTGATTTTGTTCCAAAATCTTCCTTTGGACTTTCATATCATTTATTAGAAGATATAATAACAGTTTACAACCATGCCGAAAAAGATGTAAATATAAAAATCAACCTTCAAAAATTATTTTTATTTCACTTGTTGTCAACTTATTATGAAATTGGGCACACAGCAATTACTAATCAGGAAAATGGATTAGATAAACCCCAAAAACCAATTGCAACTGTATTACAATGTCATATTGCTCCCATTCAACATAAAATAAAAAGTCTTTACGAAAAAGAAAATTGTGAATAAAAAAAATAAAGGGGGATTTTATGGTTAAACACTTTTTTTTATTTCGGCATGGCGAAACAACCTATAACATCAATGGGTTTATTCAAGGACAAACTAATAATTCTGTGTTAACAGAAAAAGGTATCAAACAAGCATTTCAAGTTGGCTTAAAATTAAAAAAATATCCAATTAAACTCTTGGTTTCATCGCCACTTAAAAGAGCATTACAAACAACAGATGAAGTTTTAAAATCATTTTCTCAAATTTCCTTTCAAATTGATAGGCGCTTCAGCGAAGTCAATGTTGGAGAAATCGAAGGATTACACTACAAAGTCGTACAAGAAAAATTTAAAGAAAAATATAATGCTTGGCGCAGCCTTGATGAAAAACACTTGGACCTTTCATTTCAACATGGTGAAAGTAAAAGACAAGTTCAAACAAGAATTTTTGAAGCATTGATTGATTATGCAAAAAACACTCCCTATACTCATATCGCCATTTCAGGACATGGAATTTTAATATCTCAAACATTATTAGCATTAAATCAACCTGCTGAAGATATTAAAAACGGCTCAATTATCCACCTGACATATAAAAATGACAAATGGCATTTTGAAGGTTTTTTAACCGATTAACAACTTTTTAAAAAATCAACTTTCAGTAATTAAAAATCATCTAACCAGTCCCTTTTTAAGGGTTAGTTTTTAAAATTTAATATCACCATTTCTATGTTTTTTAATATTTCACAACCAGAATTTTTCCAACAAACGAAGACATCTAGACGTAACTCATTCTTTTCAAAGTCTACAAAATACACTTACAATTCTTAAAAACAAAACATACAAACAACGATTAATTTTTTTAATTATAAAGAAAATTTTATAGAAGAATAGCCTTTTTTTGTTGCACTTTTAATTTTTATGAAACATTATAAAGATGATATGACTGAAAGGATTTGTTCATGACATTTAAATTCGCATCACAAAAAGAATTCGTCCTAACAATGGCCGGAGCAGCCATTGGTTTAGGTAATATTTGGCGTTTTCCTTATCTGGTTTCAAACTATGGTGGGGGCATTTTTATTGTACTTTATTTAATAACACTCATTGGTCTTGGATATTTTCTTTTACTATCTGAACTTTCATTAGGCAAAACAAGTGGTTCGGATTTATTTGATGCTCCAACTAAAATCGCAACACAGGAAATGGCATTATTTCCTAAATTTTGGGGAAAAACAATTTCTTCATTATCACTCACAGCAGCCTTTTTAATGAATATTATTTACACAATTGTTATTGGGTGGATTTTATTTTTCTTTGTTCAAAATTTTTTATATTTAGGAAATGTTTCCTCAACGGCTGTCACATCCAAAACTTTTGAACTTTTAACATCAAAATACGAAATACAAGTATTTTGGAGCTTTATCAGTCTAATTATTGTATCCTTTTTTATTTATAATAAGTCAATTAAGTGGCTAACAAAACTCTCTTCTTTTTTCATTCCGGCGCTCATCTTTATTTTAATTTATTTGACAATGTGGTCTTTGACACAAAAAAATGCGATCAGTGGCATTACTCAAGTATTCACATTTAACTGGAGTGAAGTTGGGATTTCAATCACAGGAATAGATTTAAAACGCATTTTTGAAACACTCTGTGCTGTTGTAAGCCAAGTTGTTTATTCTCTATCAATTGGTATGGGAGTTGCTTATATTTATGGTTCATATGTCTCAAAAAATGTAAATATTGTTTCTTCTGCAAAATATATTGTTATTTTAGATACAATTTGCTCAATATTGGCAAGTCTTTTTGTTCTTTCAATTTCATCTGCTTATAACATTCCAAAAGATGCCGGCGTAAACTTAACATTTGTTTCACTTCCAATTGCATTTGAACAAATGTTTGCAGGATCATTTTTGATGTTTTTATTTTATGGCATCATCTTTCTTGCAGCACTCACAACTTTTATCTCATTATACGAACCATTGGTTACGTATCTTTCTAAAAAATTAGTTACCTCTAGAGGTATATCTTTCACAACTGTTGCAGCACTCAATTTTTCATGCGTTATGATTATTCTTCTTTCTTGTACAAAAAATAGTTCTATCAACTTGCTTGGAAGATCTTTATTTGAAATAACAAATTCGATAACAGATATTGTTTTACTGATATCTGTTTTAGCAATT
>JAZSGT010000066.1:0-37343 GCA_045532865.1 Alphaproteobacteria bacterium | reverse complement strand
TAAATAAAAAACACATTTTTTAACTCTTCACTAATTTGAAACTGAATAATTTCACACATATCTTTCATTGCTTTTTTCAAAAGAGGTAAATTTATAAAAGTTTGAAAATCCACTAATGCACATTTTAATGTCCACTTCAATAAAACTTTCAAATTATGCCTTTCTCTTTTCTCAATTTCCTCTAACAAAGTAACCATTTCAAATGGACTTTGTGGAACATTTTTTGAAGGATACGAAAAAACAGCTAAAACGTTTTTTGTCAATTCAAGTATAAAATCAGCATAAAGGATCTGAATATCATCAGAAAGAGTTTCATTCCCCCCAAATATAAGCCAAGCTTCTTCTATCTTTTCAATATTGCCTTGCGAAACTTCCGAAATAAAATTTTTCCACCCAGCTGTATCCTCTAACTTTTTATCAGAAGATACCTTTTTAACCAACTTGTCCCAAGCACATGAAACATTTTTTTTTAAAGTTTTTTCGTAAGAACATATTCCTGCTGTTTTTTCTTTTGCAGAGAGACTTTTCCTTAATTCCAACACGCTCAAGAACATTGGCTTAAAACATTCCTTTGAGGCTGCTTGAACATCAATAAACGTATTACATGTTTTAAAGAAATAATCATTAACAAATTTTTGAGAATAAAGTCTCGAATTTAATTCAAACAATTTTTGAACTTCTTTTGTGTAAAAAGAAGTTTCAACACATTCAGATGAATCAAGTAAACGTGTATTTTGCAAATTTTCGCAAAAACAATCCACCACAAGATAAAAGGGCGTTCTCTCCATTTTAAATAATCTTTTTTGATTTGACATACATGTCTGAAAAGAATTCCCTTCTAAAACCTCTTCTTGAAAATCATCATCTTTATTAACACTTAAAGTGCCGTTTTTTTCCTCATAAAATGAATCATCGTCTTGAAATAAAATATCTTGAATTTCTTCAAATACTGTTTCAATTTCAACATTATTTTTTCTTTTTTGCTTTTCCTCTTCACTCAAACGCATTCGACAAACAGCTTCTGCAAATTCTTCTGAATATGGCAAACCAGAATCCAAAACAACGCGAGAAACAAACACATCTTCATCAAATCCCTTCATCATTTCAAGCATATCATTATGAAGTTTAAACGACTTTAAAACTTGATTTAAACTCAAAAAAGAAGGATGAGCTCTTAATTGCTGAAACATTTTTGATGTGAAATCTTTAACATCATCCAAATAAGATGAAAATTCTTTATATTTTCTAGAACTATAATCAAAATCTGACAACTGAGAAATCAACACATCTCGCGCTTCATTATCAACACAATCTTTTAAACGTGTGTATGTTTTTTTTGAAGAAAGCAACAAAGCTAAATCTTCTTTCCCATCATCATATACTAAATCATCCTCCTCATTAAAAGAACAATTAAGCTCATCAAACAAAGTTAAAATTTCATTCTCAAAATTACATTCTTTTTTTATTTTATCAGACATTTCCTTAGCCCTGAACTATTTTTAATATTAAACGAAAGTATTGTTTATAGTAACAGATTACTCTCTTTTTTAAATAAAAGCAATACATTTTTACATTTTTTATTAAAAAATACAACTCAAGGTTATTTAAATTTAAAAACTATTTAAATTTTTTACCATCCCCAACAAACTAATCAATCAAACATCCTTTAAAACTTTTTAAACAAACTCAATAAAAAACAAAATAAAAAATCCCTTAAAACAAAAGTCTTAAGGGATAAATGGTGCCGATTAGGTGATTCGAACACCTGGCCCACGCATTACGAATGCGTTGCTCTACCAACTGAGCTAAATCGGCCTACCAATTTTAAATTTTACAAAAACCAAACCAATTTAATATTCCATACCTTTTTCTGATGTTGGAGGTAAAGAGTTTCCGGCTTTTAAAAATTCAGAATAATTAGGATAAGTCGCATTTTCTACAGCATATCCATTTTGAGCAGCAATAACACCACTTGAATAAACTGAAGCACCTTGAAATGTTGATTTATAAGAATCAATACCACTTTCAATTTGCTCACTGTGTTGGGATAATGTTTCATTATTTGGCATTAGATTTTCCTTTGTCTAATTTTTTCCTTATTGCGCTAAGCATAACATTTCAATTTAAAACTGTCAACCCTTTTTTTATGTTTTTAGTTTTTTTTCTTCACCTGATATATTCTCAAAAAAAATAAACCTAAAAATCAAACAGATTCAACTGTCCTGCATTTTCCTCTTCTGTTGACAAATGTTTAAATGATAAAACATCGTCTAAAGCTTCCTTCATCAAAGGAATTGTAATTGCTCTTCCTTGTCCCAAGGATAAAGTATCTGCTTTTTCCACAACCCGTTGAACCAAAGAAAACGAGGTTGGCAATCTTTTTAAGATGTACTCAAGAACATTTGGTTGCAAATGCAAATGTTTGTCTCCAAACAACTTAATTAATAACATTGCAAGTACATCAACATCAGGCATTAAGATCATTGTTCTTGGCACAGTATGCATACGCGTTGCTAAATCTCTTAATTGAAATTCAGGAACATTTGTTGCCGTCATTAAAAGAAACTTTCCTTGATCTTTAATTTGATTAAACAAATGAAACAATGCACGCTCGTTTCTTAATTTATCAACATTTTCAATAACAACTTTATGCACATAATCTGGTAAAATAAAATACTCATCTAGCAAACGCGCATCTATGTGATAATTTGAAAAAATAGAAGCCAAATGTGTTTTTCCACTACCAGGTTCACCACAAATCAAAAAAGCAAAATATGGCCAATTAGGATATCTATCAATCCAACGAACAGCTTCCTCATTGCAAGGTGCAACAATCAAATCATCGCGACCAAAAGCTCTGCGATATGACAATAAAAGAGGAAGTTGTTCAAAAGATTTTATCATTTTCCCCCTACATTATCTGATGATTTTGATAAAATCAATTCATCCTCTTTATTTGTTGCCAAATATACAGGCGTTTTTTTATACCATGCAATAATATGTCTAACAAAAACACCTATTATAGCAGCAACCGGAACAGCAATTAAAACACCTAAAAAACCAAACAATGAGCCACCAGCGAGCAAAGAAAAAATAATCCAAACAGGATGTAATCCGACCTTATCACCTACAAGTTTTGGTGTTAAAACATACCCTTCAAGAATCTGCCCAACAGCAAAAACACCCAAAATTCCGATCCATAAAGATAAAGATGCTGCTTGAGTAAGAGCTAAAAGACAGCTTAAAACAACCCCTGTTAAAAAACCAAAATATGGAATAAAAGACAACATTCCTGCTAATAATCCAACCAACAACCCAAAATCAAGACCAATAACTGAAAGTCCTATCCCATAAAACAACCCAAGTAACAAGCAAACAGATGCTTGTCCACGAATAAAACCAGAAAGTGCTGTATTTATTTCTGAAAAAATCAATTTAACTTTTTCTTTATTCTTCACAGGAATAATGTCTGCCATTTTTTTCTCCACACAACGCCAATCTCTCAAAACATAAAAAAGAACAACTGGTGTTATCAAAATAAGAGAGACGATATTAAAGAAAACAATCCCTCCTGTCAACAACTTTAACAACTTTGCACCCAAAGTGTTGAACAAAGAAACAACCGTTGCAGAAACAGCCTCAGAAATTTGTTTTAACTGATCGGGAGCTATATTTTCTTTTGTATAAAGAACAACTGATTGCGTTTTTTCCCACAAGATATCTGCCAAAACAGGCACTTTAACCATTAAAGACAAAATTTGAGTTTGTAAAATAGGAATTAATATTAAAAATACACTCACAATAAAAAGACAAAACAAACAGGTAACAATTGATGTTGCAACTGCCCTTGAAAAATGTTTTTTTTGCAACGAAACAACAAATGGGTGTAAAAAATAAGCTAAAACAAACGCCAAGACAAATGGCAACAAAATGCCCGATATTTCAATAAAAAACCAAGTCAAAACAGATAAAACAACTAAAATGCCTAACAATGCCTTTTGAAATTTTGTCATTTTTTCTCCTTTTATAAAATATTCCCTGCTGAATTTTGCACTTTAGTTTCATTCATTTCATATTGACTTTCCTCTAGACGATCTAAAATATCCTCTGTTTCATTTGACTGCAATGCTACAACATCATTTTCAACAGATGTATCCTTGGGCTCATCAAAAGTGTTTGACGTAATTTCCGTCAATAAAAATAAAGGTATTTCCATATCTGTTACACCATAGCTTTCGATACGCATTTGATTTAGTTTTAATTTTTGCTCTAACTCATCTAAATCGCCTCGAAAAGAAAGATCAACTGACAGCAATTTATTCTTAAACCCTTTAATTTCAACTTTTTCTGCAAAATTAAACTGTTCGATTTTTTCTTTAATTCTTTTCAAATCAGTCATTTTTGAAACAGGCGTAACAAGATGATAAATTTCAACGGGGGATGATGTTTTAGTTGAAAGATAAACCCATTTCTTTTGCATATTCCTAAATGTATCACTAATCAAATCTTTAACAATTTTTTCAAGAGAAGGTCTATCATCTGTTAAAGACAACTTTACATGGGCTTGTACAGCCGAGTTTTGTGGCAAAACCATTGTCTCAACCTCATAGAGTAACCCTGTCTTTTTTATATGTAGAATAAGTATTGATGACACACCTAATTCATTTAGTATCTTCTTATACGCTAAAAAAGAATTACTTTCCCATGCTTTTTGCGCTTCTTTTAACTTTGCATCACTTGAATTTACATTTTTTATTTGAAACAAATCAAATTTTGGATTTTCTCTCATCCAATACGCATAAATTGGGTTATCCCGACTAAAAACAAGCGTTTGTGTTTCATCTTCAAAAACAGGAACAAGCAACATCGGTTCAGGTAAAGATGTTAAAAACTGAGCTCCTTTTTCCAATAATAAAGCACGCACTGGAGCAGCCTTAAAACGAACAGTTAAATTTCCTTTATACATTTGAGCCGTCATCTTTTCATCCGACACAGACACATCTTGAACAAAAGGAGAAATATCTAATTCATCTTCAAATAAAACAGGCGTTTGAACATCAACAATCTTATTTAACAACAAGTTAAATGCTTCTTTTTGTCCATTTAAAACAGCTTTTTCTTGCGCTTCTATAACATTCTCTCCAACTGCTGAAATCGGAACATCTGTCAAAACAAAAACATCAGATGCAAAAGAATTCATAGAAACAAGTAACATGATTAATGTGAATATTTTTTTCATCCTCATTCCTTTTTTGTTGAAGATTACATATTTGACTGTTATATTTAGTCGAAAAGATATTTAAAATCGAATCTTATAACAAGTTAAACTTATTTTAACAAATTGAAATAAAAAGAGCAACAAAAAAGAAAGGATAAATAATGGAATATAACGCGAACAATGTATTTGCTAAAATTATTCGAGGAGAAATTCCTTGTGATAAAATTTACGAAGATGATTACGCTCTTGCATTCTATGATATTGCGCCAAAAGCAAAAGTTCATGCTTTAGTTATAGCAAAAGCAATGGTCGTCGATTTTGCAGATTTTATTGAACATTCAACGGCTGATGAAATTGAAGGATACATGAGAGCTGTTGTTAAAACTGCTGAAATTCTAGGAGTTACAGAAGAAGGATACCGACTCGTCTTTAACTCTGGTCCAAATAGTGGTCAAGAAGTCCCTCACCTACATGTTCATATTTTAGGTGGTGAAAAACTTTCTACAAACAACCTTTAATATTAATTTCTAATTTAACAAATGGGTTTTCATTATAAAAAAACTGCTGTTAACCAGCAGTTTTTTTTATTTCTATTCAGAAAGTGGCTCTCTTCTTTTAACTTCAAATGTCAATGTTAAATTTGTAGAGCCTTCTGATGATGCCGTAAATGGACCTGAATCATCTAAAAAATGACTTACAACATTTTTATTTATATTCGGGAACACCAATGCACAACAATGAACACCTCTTTTTTCAGTTGAACAGTCCACTTTTTCAACATAAAATTCTCGTCCCATCCCCATTTTTGTTTTTTCAAAAAAAGCTTCCAAATCAGAAATTTTATTGATTTGCCGACTTTCCACTAAAGCAATACCTTTATAAACAGCATCTTCAATTTGGGAAAGTTCAAAATGTAAATTCAGATATCTATACCCTTGAATTGCAGCCATAGACAACAACCCCACAACACCTAAAACGCCCAGCATTTCAATCATTGTACGACCTAAATCAGTCTTCTTTTTTAATAACATATCCATTCTCCTCGGTTCTTATTTTAAGTCCGTTTTTAACTTTTTTAAGTGGCATTTCTTCTTTTTTTTCAAAAAGAACAGCCGATTTGTTCCCATTCCAAAATCTTTCCACCATTGTTTGGAATACAACATACAGAGCAGGAATAAAGAAAATTCCAATAAATGAAGAAACAAATAAACCACCAAAAATTGAAGACCCGATAGCTTTTCTAGCTAATGCCCCAGCACCAGAAGAAACAACCAGTGGCAAGAAGCCCAAAAGCGCTGCAATCGCCGTCATCATAATAGCTCTAAAACGCATATGCGCTCCATTGATAGCAGCTTCTTTAATACTTGCCCCTTTAGCGTGTTCTTCCTTGGCAAACTCAACTAACAAAATAGCATTTTTTGCAGCCAAGGCAATTAACACAATAATTCCAGCTTGCGCATATAAGTCATTTGTTAAAGAGCGAACATACAAGAACCCAACAGCGCCAAACAACCCAATTACAATAGAAACCATCACAGGAACAGGAATAATCCAACTTTCATACAACGCCACCAAAAACAGATAAGCGAACAAGAAAGCCAACACAAAAATCAATGCCGTTTGAGCACCTGCTTCTTGCTCTTGCAAACTCATACCAGTCCATTGATATTGATACCCTGTTGGCAAAACACGCTCTGATATTTCAGACATTGCTTGCATTGCTGAGCCAGAGCTCAAACCTGCTGCAGGAGCTGCTGTGATTTTAACAGAGCGATAGTTGTTATAACGCTGAATTGATTGAGCACCAATTGTTCTTTTAACTGTAATTAAGGAACGCAAAGGAACCATTTCACCCTTGTTATTGCGAATGTTGATTTTATAAATATCTTCCAAAGTTCTTCGATCTTGAACATCTCCTTGAACATTTACTTGCCATGTTCTACCATACAAGTTAAAGTCATTCACATATGTTCCCCCAAGCATTGTTTGCATTGTTGAGAAAATTGAAGAAATTTCAACACCAAGAGCATATGCTTTTTTACGATCAACAACAACTTCAACACGAGGAGAGTCAACCGTATAGAACGTCATAACACGTTGTAATCTAGGATCTTTATTTCCTTCTTGAATAATTTGATTTGCAACATTTAAGATGGCCTCTGGTGAATCCCCTTGTGTACTTTGCAATACATATTCAGCATCAGATGTCATACTAATACCTGAAATAGCAGGCATATTAAATGGGAAGATTCTAGCTTCCTTAATATCCATTGTTAGCATATAAACTTTTGAAATAATGCTATTAACATCTTGCCCTTTTTCTTGTCGTTCAGCATATGGCTTTAAATGAACAGCAAAGAATCCATTCGAAGAAGATTGAACCCCACTCATAATACCATACCCAACAATTGCCATGTACGAATCAATTTCAGGTACTTGCTTCAATTTCTCAGCCACCTTATTCATTGTTTCTTCAGTTCTGTTCCAAGAGGCACCCGAAGGTAATTGAACTTCCATCAAAAAGGCCCCTTGATCTTCAGCAGGCAAGAACCCTGATGGCGTTATTTTCATCACACCCCAAGCGGCTATTGCAAACAAAACAACTGCAAAAATAGATAAAATTGCTGCAGGCATTGTTTTGCGAACAATTTTTGAATACCCATTCCGACAAAAGTCAATAAAATCCATTACTTTTTGAACGAATTTAAAAGGCTTATCATTTGAACGCATAATAACAGCAGCCACAGCTGGCGATAATGTCAGCGAGTTAATCCCAGAAATAATCATTGCCGCTGAAATTGCAATTGCAAACTGTCTATATAATAATCCTGAAATCCCTGGCGTAAATGCAACAGGAACAAACACAGCCAACAAAACCAATGTAATAGCAATAATTGGGGCTGTAATTCTTCCCATAGATTTAGAAACAGCTTCTTGAGGTGGTAATTCAGGATTTTCATGCATAACGGTTTCAACATCTTCCACCACAACGATTGCATCATCAACAACAATACCAATTGCCAACACCAATGCCAATAAAGAAATTGTATTAGCAGTCACACCAAATATACTCATTCCAATAAATGCACCAATCAATGAAACTGGAATTGCAAGTGTTGGAATAATAGTTGCTCTAAACGTTCCTAAGAAGAAATAAGTTACCAAAACAATTAATAAGAAAGCTTCAAAAATTGTTTGGAAAATTTCACCCAACGAATCTTCAACAAACTCAGCATTATTAAAAACGGTGCTAAATTGAATTTCTGCTGGCATTTTCTTTTGAAGTTCAACAACCTTCTTGTTCACTGCATTTGCAACATCAACAGCATTTGACCCTGGAGCTTGGAAAATAGCAATACCAACAGCAGGTAAGCCATTGTATTTTGCGCGCATTTCTTCAGACTTGGAACCAAGTTCAATACGTGCAATATCTTTTAGATAAAGATAAGACCCATCCGTATTGGCTCTAATTACAATATCTCCAAACTCTTCTGGTGTTGTTAAACGCCCTTGTGTTGTTAAAGAAAATTGGAACTGTTGATCCGGTGTTGAAGGCATCACACCAATACGTCCCAATGACCCTTGTAAGTTCTGACCTTGAATAGCATTTAAAACATCAGAAGTTGTTAATTTCAAACTCTTTAATTTATCACTATCCAACCAAACACGCATTGAATAATCTAGAGTTGAAAACACTCGAACGTCCCCAACCCCATTTGTTCTTGCTAATTCATCTTTAATATTAATTAATGTATAATTTGTTAAAAAGACGTCATCATATGCAGGATTTGAAGAAGAAACCGTAAAAATCTGCAACATTGAAGACATCTTGGCTTGAACAATCACACCCTGCTTTAAAACTTCAGCCGGTAACGTACTTTCAACTTGCTTTAACCTATTTTGAACATTAACAGAGGCAATATTTGGATCTGTCCCAATATTAAAAGTCACAGTTAAATTATAGGAACCATCATCATTACTTGTTGAAGACATATACAACATATCTTCAACACCATTTACAACCGATTCAATTTGTTGCGCCACAGTTGATTCTACAACATCAGCACTTGCCCCAGGATATGTGGCTGACACTGAAACAGAAGGAGGGACAATGTTTGGATATTGTTCCACAGGCATAGCACTCATACAAAGCAACCCTGCCAAAACAATAACAATAGAGAGAACCGTTGCTAAACGTGGTCTTTTAATAAAGGAATCTGAAATCATTGACTATTCTCCCTTGTTAGGAAATATAGGGTTCACAAGCATTTGAGGAGCGATTTTTTGAAATCCCTCTGTTACAATGATATCCCCAGCTTTCAAACCAGAGGTTATAACAACATTAAATCCTTCAAGTTCTGCGCCACGTATTACATCTTGCTTTTCAACTCGATTTTCACCATTTACAACATAAACATAAGAACCAAGCATATCTTGTTGCACTGCTTTCATTGGAATAACAACTTCTTTAACAGGACTTTGACTTTCAAGAAGAACTCTTCCATATTGCCCAGATATCAATTTATTATCAGGATTTGGGAAAGAAGCCTTAATTTTAAGTGTGTTCATTGCTTCATCTAATGTAATGTCGACAAAATCAATTTTCCCCTCCTGAGGATAAATAGCACCATCAGAGGTAACAAATCGAACTTTTATTGAAGAAGCCTCTTTAAAATTCTTTTGCAGAATAAGCATTTCATTTTCACTCACTGAAAACACAGCATCAATGGGATTAATGGCAACCACTTCTGCTAAAACACCAGAAGAAGGTCCAATCAACTCACCAACTGAATAAACAGATTCACCAATTTTCCCATCCATAGGAGCTGTAATTGTTGTGTATTCCAAATCTTTTTTTGCCAAATCCAACTTCGCTTCAGCCTGCCCTAATGAAGCCTGCGCTGAGGTGTATGCAGCTTCTTCTGTATCTAACTTCGATTCAGAAACATCCTTTGTTTTATAAAGTGTTTGAGCTCTTTCATATTGTGCTTTTGTATTTTTAACAGCCGCCTTTGCTTTGGCAACATTAGCTTCAGCCTCACGAACTGTTGCCTCAAAATTGACAGGTTCAATAACAAAAAGAGGTTGACCTTTTGTTACAATATCACCTTCTTTAAACAACCTTTCTTGCAAAAAACCTTGAACACGAGCTCTTAAACCAACTTTATCTTGAGCCTCAATCTTGGCAACAAAACTAGATTTAGGATAAACATCTTTTAAAACAACTTGTTCAACATCAACAGCTACAACCGGCATATTTTGCACTACAGGTGCTTGCGTTTTATAGTATCCATAATACACACCCAATCCCAAAACGCCCAAAACAGAAACAATTAAAAAACCTTTACCAAAAAAAGAACCTTTTTCTTCTTGCTTTACAGGCATATCCTTCTCCTTTTTTACAAATTTATTTAAAAAATATGTAGCATTTTTTATTTTAAAAGTCTATAAGTATTTTATATCATTTAAAAAAAATATCAATACTTATAAAATGATATCAAAAAAAAGGAGGCCTTTCATGAATAAAATAAAATCTTCAAAAAAAACAGATACTCTAAGTGGTAATAAACTATCCGTTACCAGAGGTTCTGCTTTAATGGAGAGAGCAGCTAGAAAACAAACACCAAAAACAAAAAAAAGTCAAGCTGCCAAAGCCTTCTTAGACTTCAACAAGCAAGGATTAACACGTGTATTTGTGGCTGGAGGCTCTAAATCAGGGAAAAACCCACTCTATGAAGATCAAGCCTTCAAGCTCGGTGAAGAAATTGGAAAAAAACACTATCGATTAGATTTTGGTCTTTCATCAAAAGGGATTATGGGAGCCGTTGCAAAAGGTGTTTTAAAAGGCTGGAGTGAAGAAAAAACAAATACTTCAACCGAAAAACCCATCCATGCCGTTACAACAAAAGAGTATCTCGCCCTTTATCAAAGCGATAGCATCATTGATGAAGTCTCAGACATTATTGTTTCCCACACATTAGAAGAGAGAAAACAACAACTCCTTGGAGCCGATTTTGTTATTTTTGCGCCTGGGGGAGTTGGCACATTAGATGAACTCGCCTATGATTGTGTTGCTATGCAAGATGGTTTTTTAAATTTCAAACCATTTGTTTTATTTAATGTACAAGGCTTTTTTTATCACTTGCTTGAATATTTAAAAGAAATTCAAAAAGAAGGTTTCGCCAGCGTAATTCCCTTTATTGTTGCAGACGACAGTTTTGAGGCAAGCGTGGCATTTGATATGATTGATTTGTTTTACAAAAAAGAAATTGAAAAAAAACCAACTCATGCCAAATCCATTTTAAATCGTCTGATTTATTTGTTGCCTTATGTTATTTATAGAAGGCACCTCTATTCAACAGAAACAACAAAAATGATTCTTGCTAAAATGGAAGAAGTTTATGCACATGGCTTACCAAGAGAGAAAAAACAATTAGAAGATGATATTGAAACAGCTTACTTAAACAAAGAAATTGAGCGCATGTACGAACGCCTTGCAAAAGCTGGAAAAGATACAGCAAATGTCAGCGACAAACTTCATAAACTCAAGTCAAGATATAAACATGGAGAACGCTTCAAGTTGCGCCATTGGTGAGCAAAAAGAAATCACTTGTTTTTCAAGCACAAAAAAAGGTCTAGAAATTCTAGACCTTTTTTTATTAAGACATTATTAGATTTGCTTAATTTCAACTTCTTTCGCTTTTAATGCATCATCCAAAGCTTTAATACCTTCATCTGTCATTTTTTGAATTTCAGTTTCGTAACGTTTTTGCTCATCTTCTGTAATTTCATTATCATTTTTAAGTTTTTTAATACCATCTAATGCATCACGGCGCAAATTACGAACTGAAACACGAGCTGTTTCTGTATATTTACCAGCAATTTTAATCAACTCAACACGGCGTTCTTCAGATAATGGTGGAATTGGAATACGAATAACAATACCATCATTCATTGGGTTTAAACCAAGACCAGCTTCAACAATTGCTTTTTCAACTTTTTTAATCATTGACTTGTCCCAAACAGAAACTGTCAACATTCTTGCATCTGAAACAGCAACGTTACCAACTTGATTTAATGGAACAATAGCACCATACGATTCAACCATAACACCATCCAACAATGCTGTTGTTGCACGACCTGTACGAAGACCTGAAAAATCTTTTTTCAACGCTTCTTGAGTTTTGGACAAGCGAAGTTGCATGTCTGATTTAATTTCTGAATATGTCATAATAATTTCCTCTTAAAAAATAAATAATGAGGTTATTTTACCTAGTTTTATAAAAAAAAGCAACAGCTTTTTAAAAAATAAAAAACCATTGCTTTTTTTAACCCAAATAAAGCACTTAGAACATCATAAAATACAAGTGCATTGTCCAAGCAAGAGTTAACACAGCAATCAACCCTAAATGAACAGCAATTGCTTTTACATCCATTCCTTGTTGTGTCTTAATATTTTTCATGCTACCCTCGCTTTCGTCTACCGGTCCACTCGACCATTTGTTTTTACATTCATTACAGGGACAGATTTATCTTGTTTTACCTTTTCAACTCCTAGACATCCTTTTACCATCCCTAAACATAACCCACTTACCAAAACACCAATCAGAACATTTGCTGTTGTTTTTGACATTGGTTTTTCTTCTCTTCTTTGCATTAAATACTCCTTAATTTATCTAACTTAAACATAGTATACACCTCTTTTTTATTTTTGTCAACTTAATTCGATAAAATATTTTTAAGCAACAAAAAAAAAGCGTTCAAGAAATCTTAAACGCTTTTTATAAAAACAAATATCATTTATAATCTTGTTGCAAGTAAATCCTCTGGCATTATTTGCATAATTGCATATAAATCAGGGCTTTTTGTTCGACCCGTTACCAAAACACGCAACACATTTGCAACATCAATAATGCTTCCTCGATAATTTTGTGGTGCTTCTTTATATGATTTTGTATCAGCTGCAAACCCATGTTTTAAAGCAACTTCTTGAACTTTTTTAAACCAAGAATCTTTATCATCATCTTTATTATAAATAGCCATAAAATCAGCCCCTATTTGTTTCATTTCTTCTTCTGAAACTGGAAGTTCATCTTTATAACCATTCAAATCAGGTCTTACCCAATCAGCAAAGAAATAAGAAATATCAGACTCAACATCTTCCCATTTAATCAAATCTTTACGAGATTTTTTACCAATATTTCGTTCAATATTCAAAATAGATGTTACATATTCTTTTTGTGCTTCTAATTTATCAGCAAACTCTTTATTATATTCTTTTGCCCAGTTAAGGACAGCAGCATACACTTCATCAGCTGACATTTTTGCCACAACTTCTTTTGAAATACTGTGCAATTTTTGAAAATCAAACAATGCTCCAGCCGTATTTGAAATTTTACTAAAGCTCATTGGATATTCAAAAGCATCTTTTTCTGGATTTTTGTTACGCCAATCCTCAAAAGAAGCGTTAATCAAATTTAACAAGTATTCAATCAATGCTTTTTCAGGATATCCTTTTTCCCAAAAATAAACAATATTTGCTTCTGGATCATGGCGTTTAGAAAGTTTACGTTTATTGCCATTATCCAATTTTTGAAGCGTTGCATAATGCCCATATTTAGGTGCTTTCCAACCCAAAGCAACAAAAAGTTGAATATGAAGTGGCACAGATGAAATCCATTCATCCCCACGAATAACATGTGTTGTCCCCATCAAATGATCATCAACAGCATGTGCAAAATGATATGTTGGCAACCCATCCCCTTTTAAAATAACAACATCCAAATCACTTTCTGGCATATTGATATCCCCTTTTAAAAGGTCTTTAATCACCATTCTTTTTTCATTATTTCCAGGAGATTTAAATCTCAATACCCAAGGCATTCCTGCTTTCAATTTTTCCAAAATTTCATCATCTGACAAAGTTCTGCATTTTGCAAAACGCCCATAATACCCAGGTCTCATAAATTGTTTTTCTTGAATTTTACGCATTAAATCCAAATCTTCAGCAGCACAAAAACAAGGATAAGCTTGACCTTCTTCTAATAATTTTTTTGCATAAGCTTGATAAATTTCTTTTCTTTCACTTTGCGTATAAGAACCATATGGTCCATAACTATTCCCATCTTTATCAACACCTTCATCAGCAAAAATTCCATAACGAGAAAGAGATGTTGAAATAACTTCTGTTGCCCCTTCCACTTTACGTTTTTGATCCGTATCTTCAACCCTTAAATAAAAAACACCACCACTTTGGTGAGCAACACGCTCACTCATCAAGGCAGCATAAATACCCCCAACATGCATAAAACCTGTTGGACTTGGCGCGACACGTGTTACTTTTTGTCCAGCTTCTAACTGACGAGCTGGATATTTTGCTTCAATTTCAGAAACACTTGGTAATGGATTTGGAAAGAGTAAATCAATAATTTCAGGGGTCATATTCATATCCTTTTCTACAATATTAAATTGCAAAGATATTACACCCATTCTTTCATTTTGTCAAATGCAATATCCCCTTTTAAATTTTGATTGTCAAAAAATATTTTTATTCCTTTTTAAAACACTAAAAAAAACACCCACAAACCCTGTTTTTTTTGCTTGCTTTTTGAAAAGATTTTGTTTAATATGAGCCTATGTCTGATTTATTTAATGCTACACAAGAAAAAAACGAGTACTCTGCCAGAGATATTGAAGTTCTGGAAGGGTTGGAGCCTGTTCGCAAACGGCCAGGGATGTATATCGGTGGTATTGACGAAAGAGCCTATCACCATTTAGTTGCTGAAATCATTGATAATGCAATGGATGAAGCTGTCGCTGGTTATGCTACAAACATTGAAGTTAACTTAAACGCTGATGGATACGTCACCGTTAAGGATAATGGTCGTGGGATTCCAGTTGATCCCCATCCCAAATATCCTGACAAATCTGCTTTAGAAGTCATTACAACAACTTTACACTCCGGTGGTAAATTTGGAGGTAATGCTTATGCTGTTTCAGGTGGGCTTCATGGCGTTGGATTATCAGCTGTGAACGCTCTTTCTTCTCACATGATTATTGAGGTCGCAAGAGAGAAAAAACTTTATCGTCAAGAATATAAACAAGGCAAACCTATTACAGATTTGGTGTGTGTTGGTCCTGTTAGCAATAGACGTGGGACAAGTGTTTCTTTTATCCCTGATACAGAAATTTTTGGCGAAACAACAAAATTCAAACCATCAACTCTTTTTAGAATGAGCAGAACAAAAGCCTTCTTATTTAGAGGGGTTGAAATTCGTTGGTCATGCGATTCTTCTCTTATTGGAACAGATGACAAAACACCTGCTGAACAAATTTTAAAATTCCCCAATGGGATTGCAGACTTTTTAGACTATTTAATCAAAGACAGAACAACTGTTACACCCAAACCATTTGCTGGTAGAGTTGAATTACCGGATAATGAAGGCGCTGTTGAATGGGCAATTTGTTGGCCAGACGATTTTAAAGATGGTTTTTCATACTCATACTGTAACACTGTTGTGACACCTCTTGGTGGAACGCATGAAACAGGTTTAAGAGCTGGTCTTACAAAATCATTAAGAGCTTACGCTGAAATGTCTGGGAATAAAAAAGCAGCCGATATTACAGCTGATGATATTTTAAATACAGCCGGCGTTATGCTTTCTGTTTTTATAAAAGATCCACAATTCCAGGGACAGACAAAAGAAAAACTCGTTACAACAAGCGCTGCTCGTTTGGTTGAAAATGCAATTAAAGATCCATTTGACCATTGGCTCAGCCGTGATATTAAATCTGCCAATGCTTTATTGGATTATATTGTTGAAAGAGCTGAAGAGAGAAAACGTAAGAAAAAAACACTTGAAACAGTTCGTGCCAGTGCAACAAAAAAATTGCGTCTTCCTGGTAAGTTAGCTGATTGCTCTCATAACAAAACAACAGGAACAGAATTGTTCTTGGTTGAAGGGGATTCTGCTGGTGGTTCAGCCAAACAAGCTCGCAATCGTGAAACACAAGCAATTTTACCATTAAGAGGTAAAATTTTAAATGTAATCAGTGCTTCGCAAGATAAAATTTTGGCGAATGAAGAAATTAAAGATATGACCGAAGCTTTGGGCTGTGGTCGCCGGGATAAATATAATGAAGATGCCCTTCGTTATGAAAAAGTCATTATCATGACAGATGCTGATGTTGATGGCGCTCATATTGCTTCTCTACTTATGTCATTCTTCTATCAAGAAATGCCAAAGTTGATTGAAAATGGGCATCTCTTTATTGCTCTTCCTCCTCTTTATCGATTAACACAAGGTGGAAAATCTGTCTATGCCGCTGATGATGCAGAAAAAGAAGCTGTACTTAAAAACGTTTTCAAAAATGCAAAAAATGTTGATATTTCACGTTTTAAAGGCTTGGGAGAAATGCCACCACATCAATTAAAAGAAACAACAATGGATCCAAAGAAAAGAACTCTTCTCAGGGTCATTGTTCCTCATAAAACAACAGAGGAAGAAGCTGAAGAAGCAGCATATACAAAAAATATTGTTTCAAGATTGATGGGAACCAAACCAGAATATAGATTCCAGTTTATACAAGAACATGCTCGTTTTGTTGAAAACTTAGATATATAAAAAATGTATAAGGGGGACAAACAAATGCATTTTATTATTTCACTTTCTGGCATGCTTGGCAGTGGGAAATCAACCGTTGGAAAAATGCTTGCACAAAAACTGGGATACACTTTTTATTCAACTGGAAGCGCGCAACGCAAAATTGCACAAGAAAGAGGCATTACAACTCTTGAATTAAACAAACTTTCAATGACGGATACAAGTATTGATGAACAAATTGATTCTGTTTTTAAAACACTTGTTATGGAAGATAAAAATTTTGTTGTGGATTCAAGGTTGGCTTTTTTCTTTATTCCCTCATCTTTTAAAGTCAAACTCAATATTGATACACGTGTTGCTGCTGAGCGTATTTTTAATGATAAAACACGAACAGAAGAACGGGCTTATAAAAGTGTTGACGAAGCTGAAACTGATTTGAAAATGAGACGAGCTTTAGAAGTTGAACGGTTTAAAAAACTCTATCATGTAGATATCGATAATGAGGCAAATTTTGATCTAATTGTAGATACAACAGATAAAACACCTGAAGAAATTTGTGAAAAAATATTAAAATATTTTCAAAAATTTCAAAAAAGATGTTATCAAGAATAGGTGAAAAAAAATGTCTCCATTCAAAAAGAAAATCTTAGCCGTTTTTTGTTTGATATTTCTTGCTTTTCTATCACAACCAAAAGTTATTCATATTTATCATGATATGGCAACAACGCCTTCTTTTTTCCAAATGATAAATTTTATCAATCAATCAGAAAATGATTTAAAAATTGTTTTTTGGCGCCGATTTAATCATCACATAATGAATAAAAACAAATACAAAAATACTCTTTTTACACTTGATCAAGACGAAATTTTTGACACTATTCGCAAATATAAAGAAGAATATAAACGTATCAAAATCATTCTGCATTATAATTTACATCATAGTTTTATTTTAGACAATCTTCAAAAAGAATTTTCAAAAGATATAAAAATTGTTCATATTTACGAAGACTCTGCTGGTTATATTTGGTGGAATACATCACAAGACTACCTTTTGAATAATGAACCAAAAATTAAAAAAAATTTACATATTTGGGGTAATTTCAACATTCTTTGTGATAAGAAAAATCCTTTAATAAGATGTTCAACATTAAACGAAATTTCAAACAATATCCGAATTATTCCTCTTGATTTTTATCAACTTAGAGAATTTTTATCACCTGAGGAAAAAAATGAATTATTTGAACTGGCTGGATTTGATTTAGAAAAATACAAAAAACTTCTTTCAAAAACAAAAAATGCGATCTACATACTTGGAGTTAACGAATATCATACATTTGAGCCAGCTCAACTAGCATCACTTAAAGATGATTGCAAAAAAAATCCTCAATATAACTGGTTTTATAAACCACACCCAAACAAAAACCAAACACCAACTCAAGAAATTTTAAATCATTTTTGTCCAGGGATTAAACCATTAGATTCTCATATTCCTTATGAATTACTCATTCTAGGTGATTTAAAACCAGAAAAAGTTTCTGGTTTTGGTTCTTCTTTGTTTTTCAATCAAAATAAAGGAGAAATTTTATCTTATATTCAACGAACAAATCATGATCCTTATCTTACTACATTAAAAAAGGCAAAATTAGTAACTGATAAGAATCTTTATTCATTTGAAAAGACAAAAAAATGGATACACGAAAATTCATTATTTGTAAATTATGATGAACCATACGCAAATTATTGGCTCATCAAAGTTGGTGAAAACAGATTCTGTAAAATGACTATTAATCAATGTGCCACTTTAACAAATGACTCTTCTTCATTTAAAATCCTGCATTTTGATAATGGATACATTCTAAAACTGCAGCATATAAAAGAGAATGAATGGAAAGAAATTAAAAATTAAAAAAGAGCCGTAAAAGGCTCTTTTTTTGTTTCAACGAATAAAATTTGTCATAAATTCTTTTTCATTCACAGGTGGAACTATACCATTTTGTTTGCCAAGTTCAATCAATTTTAAAAAATAAGCCATATTTTTTGCCAAATGGCGCATTGTTTGTAAACCCTCTTCATCTTTCAAAACATCTTCAGGTGTTCTTCCATGAACCATATTCCAATAGCTAGAAGATACAATAGGCATTTGATTAATTGTAAAATATTTATTAATCACATCTAAAGAAGCTGTTGTGCCTGCCCTTCTTGCAGAAGCAATAGCAGCAGCTGGTTTAAAAGCAAAATTTTTGCTCCCAGCAAAAAAAGCTCTATCTAATACCGAAAGCAATCGACCAGATGGATGTGCATAATAAACTGGTGTTCCAAAAACAAAACCATCAGCTTCTTTTGCTTTTTCAATCAGCGTATTTACAATATCATCATCAAAAATGCATTTTCCATCTAAAGAACTTCTACAAGCTCCACACCCTGTACAATCATGATAAGAATGAACACCTAATTGTAAAATTTCACTTTCAATATTCTCCAGCTCTAACATGTTTGCAATTTCATTTAAAGCTGTATAAGTACACCCGTTCTCATTTGAACTACCGTTTATCATTAAAACTTTCATATTTTCTCCTTATTCTTTTTTCAACAAAACAGCATAAAAACCATCTTGCTGAACTTCTTTTGAAGGCAATACTTGAACAGCACCAAATTCATTCAAAAAAGGTTTTAAACACTCTTCCTTTGGTGTTATTCTTTTAATATTTATATGTTCTTTCAAAAAGGATTGGACAAGCCCTTCATTTTCTTCATATTCCAAAGAACAGGTGGAATAAACAAGTTCCCCACCTTTTTTTAACAAAGAAAAAGCATGCGTCAACAATTCTTTTTGCAATTGAGATAAACGATGAATATCTTCCTCTTGACGCAAATACATCAAATCAGGGTGACGTTTAATTGTCCCTGTGGCAGAACAAGGCGCATCTAATAAAACAAAATCATATTGCTCCTTTGCTTCAATTTGAAGGGCATCTTTACAAATTACATTAACCCTTTCAGCAATATTTAAACGAAGCATATTTTCTTTTAACTTTTCAAGACGTTTTTCAGAAATGTCATAAGCATCAACTGTTGCACCACGCATAACAAGTTGAGAAGTCTTTCCTCCAGGAGCAGAACATAAATCAGCTCCTTTTTTCCCTTCAATATTTGTAAATAACAACGCAGGTAGAGCAGCTGATGCTTCTTGAACCCACCAAGCTCCTTCTGAAAAGCCTTCCAATGAAGGAACGTTATCTGTAAAATGGCAACGAATGGTACCAGTCGGCAATAACTCACCACTCAATTTTTGAGCCCAAAGAGATGGATTTTCTTTCGAGCTAATGTCTAAAACAGGCTCTGCATTAAACATTTCAACAAATTCACGAATCCGTTCTTCACCGTATGCAGCAATCCATTTTTTTGATAACCAATCAGGTAGATTCTCAATAGTGTCCGGTAATGGCTTTTCCTTATCCTTACTAATTGCATGTAAAATTGCATTAACCAAACCAGAGAAATGCTTTTGTTTAATCTCTTTTGACAAGTCAACAGCCGTATCAACAACTGCATGGGGTGGTGTATTTAAAAATTTAAGCTGAACAATTGCTAAGATTAAAACAAGTTCTATATCTTTTTTTTTGCCTGAAAGTTTCTTCTTTAAATATTCATTTAAAATAATTTTGGATTGCCCATATCGACGCAAAGTTGTCAAAACAAGTAACCGTACAAATTTTATGTCAATTTCAGAAAGTTTTTTGAAGAGATTACATTGTGAAAAGGCAAGTTGCACAGTTACTTTTCGCTCAAAAATTTCTTTAAGCACCAAAAACGCTGCTAATCTTGTTTGAAGAGCTGATTTCATGATTAAATCCTTGGAAAAGCAATCCTAGCGTCTATTATTTAACGCCTTAAAAAAGCTGGCAAATCAACACTTTCGAATGGATCATCATAATTTTGACCACTTACAGAAGACACTCGAGGTGTTGAAATAGAGCTTGCTTCAGCTGGCATATCCATTTTATCCTTCTTGCGACCAAAACCTGGCATAAAATCAAACAATCCCCCGCGAATTGGTTTTACATTTGTGTCTTGTTTTTTTGTATCTAAATCAATTGATGGCTGCACTTCTGGAACAGAACGAATTTGAATAGACGGCTTAATTTTAGGAGCCTCTTCTTGGAACAAAAGTGGTTGTTGTCTTGGCTTTTCAATTGTTTCAACAACAATATCAATTTGATCTAATGTTGCATCATCCTCATCTTGGCGAACAACACTGTCAAAATGAGTATCTTCTGAAGCCGATGTTTTTTCAATCAATGCTAACTGCTCTTCTGTTTTACCTTCTTTTTCAGAAGTTTTTGCACCCTCTGTTTGTGGTACTTCAACAACAGTTTCTTTTGGCTGCTGTGCAGAAAAACTTTCAACAGGAGCTGTTTCATTTGCAACTTCATCAATCCCTGTTGCAACAATTGAAATACGAATCATTCCATGCAAAGCTTCATCAGCACATGTACCAAAAATAATATTTGCATCTTCTTCGCCCAATTCTTCGCGAATACGCTCTGCAGCCAAGTCGACCTCAGCCAAAGTTAAATCTAACCCACCAGAGATATTTAACAAAACACTCTTTGCACCACGAATAGATGAATCATCCAACAATGGATTAGAAATAGCTTTTTCAACTGCAATTTCAGCTCTATTTTCACCTGTTGCTTCACCTGTACCCATCATGGCTCTGCCCATTGAAGAAAGAACAGTTTTTACATCAGCAAAATCTAGGTTAATCATACCTGGTTTAATAATCAAATCTGTGATTGATCTAACCCCTTGACACAAAACACCATCTGCTGTCTTAAATGCATCAGCAAATGTTGTATTATTTGAAACAATTCTAAATAGGTTTTGATTTGGAATAACAAGTAATGTATCAACATGCTTTTTAAGTTCAGCAATACCATTGTTTGCTGTACGCATCCGTTTAGAACCTTCAAATTGGAATGGTTTTGAAACAACACCAACAGTCAAAATACCCATTTCTTTTGCCAAACGAGCAATCACAGGTGCGGCACCTGTTCCTGTTCCACCACCCATACCAGCTGTAATAAATAATAAGTGCAAACCTTTCAAACAATCAGCTAATTTTTCAGCTGTTTCTTCAGCAGCAGCTCTACCAACCTCAGGATTAGCACCAGCACCCAATCCCTGTGTTAAAGCAACACCTAATTGAATTCGTTCCGAAACCAACGATCTTGAAAGTGCCTGAGCATCTGTATTTGCAACAAAAAAGGAAACGCCGTTTAGTTCACTTGTTACCATATTATTCACAGCATTACCACCGGCACCACCAACACCTATAACACCAATATTAGGTGTTAACAAAACTTCTGGTGGAGGAGTAACTAAACCAATTGATAAACTGCTTTCATTTGTATCTAAAAATTCTGAACTAGCCATTGAACTACCTTTCCAAATAAACCCTTTCGCTGCTCAGGCTGAGCAGTGAATTTTTCATTTAATAAACTCTTCTCCTTTATCATTACATATTTTAACAGTCCAATGCAAGTAGAAAATGTATAAGGTTCAAATTGTTTTGGCATTCCTCGTATAATATCTGGTTTTCCAGAACGTACAACGCCCCCTAAAGTTTGAATTACCTTTTCTTTAATGCCCAAAAGCATGCTTCCACCCCCGTTTAGAACGACATGTCGCGTTGAAATAACGAATCGGGGATATTTTTGAAAAATCTTTCCAACATTTTCTAAAATTTCATCCAGTCTTGGAACAATAATTGAAATCAAATCGGATCTAGGCACTTGAATATTAACATTTTCTTCACCTAAAACAGGAACAATCAATCGATCAATTCCATCTCTTGAAGATTCAAAAACACCTCCATGTAATGTTTTTAATCTTTCAGCGACAGAAAAAGAACAACCCAAACCCCTTGCTATATCTTTTGAAAAAATGTTTCCCCCTTGTGGAACCATATCTAAATGAACTAAACCACCTTCCAAAAAAATAGCAATTGAAGTTGTTCCAGCTCCAAAGTCCACAACTGTTGCACCAATTTCTTTTTCTTCTTCAGTTATTGTTGCCAACGCAGTCGCATAAGGTGTTGCTACCTTCATATCAATTGATACATGGCGCCTATCAAGAGCTGCAACCAAATTCCTTGATTGACTTTCTGGCAAAACAATCACATGCATATGAACACCTAATTTATGACCATAAAGACCTCTTGGATCAGAAACTGAAGGCTCGTTGTCAACAGTATAACTTAATGGAAAAGCATGTATCACTTCATCCCCTTCAGCTAAACATAAAGAAACAACGCCATCAACCAGTCTTTTTACATCGCCTGCTGTTATAGGTCGTCCATCACTAATTTCTATTTCTTTATTGATATGCAGTGATTTTAATTGTGTTGAAGAAATATTCACAACAACACTGGTTACTTGGCGTTCTGTTTGTTTTTCTAAATCTTCCAAAGCAGCTCTAATCGATTCAGATGCTTGATCTAAATTTACAATTGCTCCAGCATTAATCCCTTTTGAAGGTGCATATCCAGTCCCCATAACCTCTGGCGTACCATCAGAGGTAAATCGAACCATCATACAACAAACCTTACTTGTCCCCACATCTAAGAGAGTTAAAACAGATTTTAATTTAGTTTTCTTTGCCATTTTTATTTCTTTCCCCTAATGGTTCACTGCTTTTTACAATAAGACGATCTGGTAATTTCAAATCAATAACCTTTAAATCTCTGTTTAAAATATTACCCTCTTCCTTAAAAACTTTCAACCGCTCAAGAGCTACTTTTATATCTGTTTCTGGTAATCTAATTTCTAAACCATTTTCTGCATCATTCAAATAAAGGTTCCAACGGCGATTTCCAACACGAACAGCTGATTTTGCCACAGCTCCAATTTCAGGATAATCATCTAACAAAGAAATCAACTCTGGCGTATGTTGAGGAGCATCTTCTCCAACAACAAGCAAAACATTTTTTAAAACCGTTTTATCATCTAAAATAGGATTTCCATCTTCATCAATAGGAAGATATCTTTTTTTATTTTGCCAAACAGCAATTGGTTTCTTTTCTGTT
Source organism: Alphaproteobacteria bacterium (assembly GCA_045532865.1). Lineage (GTDB taxonomy): Bacteria > Pseudomonadota > Alphaproteobacteria > CAAHEQ01 > UBA3637 > RGIG4140. Next base: position 13,435 of record JAZSGT010000066.1, on the reverse strand, counting down.
AAACTAATCAAAATTTGACTTGGCAAATGACGTTCGATTCGAACTGTTTTAACCCATGGAAGAGACATAATTGCTTCTTTTTCTCTTTCTAAATCAACTTCAAAAATCTTAATACCACGTTTTAAATTCAATCGTTTAATAACATCTTCACTTTTTGTTCGAACATGTCCTTCTACATCCACTTTTTCTAAATTAAACTGAGCTTTTTGAACACACAAATTTGAGAAAGAAATTGTCCATTCTTTTACAACTGGTCCATAAGGTGAAATTAAAACCCCTCCTATAAAAAATATCAAAACAAACAACATTAACAATGTTATTTTTAATTTTAAAAAGCTATTTGTTTTTTTCTTTTGTCTTTTTTTTCTCATCTTTCAAAATCCGCCTTTTCAATAAGCATATCGACTAAATTATTATAGGAAATTCCTTTTTGTAAAGCCATTTCTGGAACCAAAGATAAATTTGTCATTCCTGGATTTGCATTTAACTCTAAAAAAACAACTCTATTTTGTTCTGGATCATACCTAAAATCACTCCGAGATATACCTTTACAACCCAAAGCCTTATGCATCAAATATGCATTCATCATCATCTTTTCTTTTACTTCATTTTGCAAATCCACCGGTTCAATATGTTGTGTTAATCCTTTAGAATATTTATGTTTATAGTCATAAAAACCATTTAAAGGAACAAGCTCTATAATGCCTAAAGCCCCCGCATCTGTAACTGCAACAGAAAATTCTCTTCCTGGAATATATTCTTCAACTAAAAATTCCTTATTAACATCATCATTTTTATTCAATAATGGTATTTTATCACCTTTATTTAAAATAATTACCCCAACAGAAGATCCTTCTTGATTTGGCTTTATCACACAAGAAAAATCAACAGTTTCCCTCTTATTTAAAAATTCATATTCTACCAAACACCCTTCAGGAACATCTACATTGATTGATTTTGCAATTCTTTTTGTTTCATCCTTATTCATGGCAAGTGCTGAAGATAAAACTCCTGAATGTGTATAAGGAATTTGAAGCATATTTAAGAATGCTTGAATGCATCCATTCTCACCCCAACCACCGTGTAACGCATTAAATACGCAATCAGGTTTTTTATCTGTGACTATTTTAAGTAAATTTTCCAAGCCCTCTTTTGTATCAAAAAGAAAAACATTATAACCTAATTCTAACAAAGCCTTTTGAATACATTTACCACTTTCAAGAGAAATTTCTCTTTCTGAAGAAATACCCCCTACTAAAAGAAGAACACTTTTTACCTTTTCTTTTCTTCTATCATCCCTTTTTGTAAAAGAACAAATATTTTCTTTTTTGTTCAAATCATTTTTCGTCAAAGTGTTAATCATTGTCTACTCCCAATTTTCTAACTTCCCATTCCAATGCAACACCTTCTTTTTCTAGTACAGTTTTTCTTATCTTTTCACCTAAATCTTCAATGTCTTTTGCTGTTGCTTTACCTGTATTAATCAAAAAATTAGCATGCTTAGAACTCACACAAGCTCCTCCCACCTTGGCATTTTTCATTCCTGCTTTTTCAATTAATTGCCATGCAGGTATTCCTTCTGGATTTTTAAACGTTGATCCAGCTGTTCGAACACCAACTGGTTGCCCTGCTTCTCTTTTTTGTTTATTGGCTTGCATTTTTTGTTTAATCAGCAGCCCATCGGTCTCTTTTTTACCTTTTAGTACAGCTTCTAAAAAAATCCATTCATTTGGCAAATAACATTTTCTATACGAAAAAGCATCAACAAGTTCCTCCTTTTCAAGTGTTTGAACCTGTCCTTCTTTTGTCAGAATAGTTAATGAGTCCAAACATTCATGCAAACAAGAACCGTAAGCCCCCGCATTCATACGAACACCACCACCAATGCTGCCAGGAATGCCACATAAAAACTCAAATCCACTGATTAGATTTTTTTCAGCAATACGAGAAACCTCCATAACAAGAGCCCCTGCTTTGCATATAAGTTTATCTTCATCAACGTCAATTGAAGAAAAAGCTTTTCCTAAACGTATTGTAATTCCTGGAATTCCCCCATCACGTATAAGAACATTACTTCCAGCACCTAAAACGGTTAAAGGTATACCATTTACATGCGAAACAAAATGTTTCAAATCATCCAAATCTGCCGGTTCAAAATATACTTGTGCTGGACCACCAACACCAAACCAATTTTTTTTAGATAAAGGTTCGTTAAAAAGAAGTTTTCCTCTTACCTTTGGTAATGATTTTTCTAACTGGGGAAAATCATTTTTCATTATACAAAAAAAACGGTTTAAAAATCCTTTAGTCATTCTTTTTTAATCCCTTTTCTTTTTTTAATAATTGGATAATTTCTGATGAAATTGAACCAGCCCCCAAGCAAACAATAGCATCTTCTTTATTCAAATTTAAAGCTACATCTTTTAAATTTTCAATTGAAGGTAAATAATGAACTGTTTTCCCCTTTGATTGCATAGCTTCAACAAAAGAAGGAGCCGTTATCCCTGCAATTAAATGCTCACCTGCCCCATAAACATCCATCACATAAACTTCATCTGCTGCATTAAAACATGTTAAAAACTCATCCCATAAATCTCTAAAACGAGAATATCTATGTGGTTGAAAAACAGCCACAATTTTACCATTAATTGATTCATTAACAGCTTTTAATGTTGCAGCAATCTCAATTGGATGGTGAGCATAATCATCATAAACATTCACTTTTGACAAAGCACCTCTTAATGTTAATCTTCTTTGAATACCTTCAAAACGAGCCAATGCTTTTTTAATAACACTTTCTTTAATTCCTAACCTAAGTGCAACGGCCATAGCTGCCAACGCATTTGAGACATTATGTCTTCCAAACATAGCTAATTTTACATCTTTTATTTTTTTAAATTTAGCTCCATTTCGTACAAAAACATCAAAAATAATCCCATTTTTAAGACTTCGGATATTATCTGCATGAACATCTGCCAATTTGTTCAAGCCATAAGAAACAATTCGTCTTGTTTCAATATCCGCAATAACCTCTTTAACAACAGGATGGTCCGTACAAACAACTGAAAAACCATAAAAAGCTGTATTCTTAATAAATAATGCATAAGCCTTTTTCATATTTTCAAATGATTTATAGTGATCCATATGTTCGGGATCAATATTTGTTACAACACTAATTGTTGTTGGTAATTTTAAAAATGAACCATCTGATTCATCAGCTTCAACAACAACATAATCACCTTTTCCTAATCGCGCATTTGAAGATTGAGAATTTAAAATTCCACCAATAACAAAACTTGGATTTAATTTAGCTTGCAACAAAATACTTGCTAAAAGAGAAGATGTTGTTGTTTTACCATGCGTTCCTGAAATACAGATACTTCGTTTATAATTTAAAATCTCTGCTAACATTTCAGATCGATGACCAATCGGCAAACCTAATTTTCGAGCTTCTTCCAATTCTGGATTATCCTGTTTTATTGCACTTGAAATAACAACAGCATCAACTCCTTTTAAATTTTCTTTTTTGTGTCCAATAAAAACTGGAATACCACTTTTTCGAACTCTTAGTGTATTAGCACTTTCCTTTGCATCTGAACCTTGAACTGAAATGCCTAAATCATCCAACATTTCTGCAATTGCACTCATACCAATACCACCAATACCAATAAAGTGAATTTTCTTTAACGGACATGACAACTTCATTTTTAAACTTCCCTTTTAGTTTTCTTGAATAATTTTTGTTACTTTTTCAACAACCATTTCTGCAGCCTTTGGCATAGCTCTATTATAAGCTTGTTCAGAAGCAACTTTAAGCTCTTTTGGATTATTCATCAACTCTGCCAAACGCTCTGCAACACGCAAAGAGTTAAACCCTTTTTCAGGAATGAGCCACCCAGCACCACTATCGCAAAATTGGGTTGCATTTTCTGTTTGATGATCATCAGCAGCTGTTGGTAATGGAACGATAATTGCTGGCCGTGCAACAATTTCTAATTCTGTAATTGTTGAAGCACCACCTCGTGACACAACAAGATTTGAATCAGCTAACAATTCTGGCATATTATCAAAGAAAGATTCAACTGTTACCTTAACAAAGGATTGCCCTTTATAAATAGCACGAACATATTCTAAATCTTCTGGTCTTGCCTGTTGCGTCAACACCAATCTTTTCTTAAGATCTTCTGGTAACTGCAATAAAACTTCTGGAAACACACGACTGAAAAATGAAGCACCTTGACTCCCTCCAAAAACAAGCAAATGAAATGTATTCTCATGAGGAGGATATGGGGCATTTTCTTTTTTTAAAATTTTATTTCTTGCCGGCATACCAACTCGAAATTGCTCCAAATTACTTGGGACACGTTTTGTTGGAGTAAAAGATGTTGCAATCAATTTTGAACCTTTTGCAAGTATCCTATTTGCACGACCTAACACAGCATTTTGTTCATGCAAAACAACCGGAATACTCCACAAATGAGCTGCTAAAACAGCTGGAAAAGAAGCATATCCACCAACACCAATTACAGCTACTGGTTTTAATTTTTGGAGCAAAACAAGTGCCTGAGCAGAACCAAAAAACAATTTAGCCAATGCAATTGCCTTATGAAAAAACGTCCTTCTTGCAACAGCTTCAGATACTAATTTATATGTTTGCACCCCAGGCAATGATGTAAAGGCTTTTCCCCGTTTATCTGTAACAAAAGCAACTCGATATCCCTTTTGGATTAATGCAGAACAAATCGCTTCAGCAGGAAAAATATGTCCACCACTTCCCCCTGTTGTTACAACAACTAATGGTGCATTTTTATTCTGGTTTTTATTTGTTTTTTTGTTTCTAAATTTCTTATGACCCATTTGTTATCCCTTTCAGCATCTACTCTAACCCACGAGAAAGCGTATGGCATCTTGTTAATCCCAAAATAACTCCAAAAGCAAACCCTATCGAAACCAAAGATGAACCACCATATGAAATAAATGGCAGTGTCATACCCTTGGTTGGCAGCATATTTAATGTTGAACCCATGTTTACAATAGCTTGAATTGCAATTTGTGTCAACAGACCTGCAACAGCAATTTGACAAAAATGATTATTTGTTTGTCGTAAAAGGCGAAAACCTTTTAAAACAATGAATGCAAAAACACAAACCAATAATGCTGTTAAGATAAAACCAAATTCTTCTGCTGAAACAGCCAAAATAAAATCAGTATGAGCATCTGGCAATTCATACTTTACAATTCCTTCACCAGGGCCTTTACCAAACCAACCTGCATTTTGCAATGTTTCCATTGATTTTTCAACCTGATATGCTTCTTGACCTTCTGTTGGATTTAAAAACCTATTGACACGAGTATGAACATGGTCAAATGTAAAATATGCAAAAATGGCTAAAGAAATACCTCCACCAATTAAAATCAAAACAAATATCATTGGAATACCAGATAAGAAAAACTGAACACCAAACATACTCGTTACAGTTGCCAACATCCCAATATCTGGTTGACACAACAAAAGAACAGCAACAACACCATATAATGTTATTGATAAAAAGTATCCTGGAAATTGTTTGATTAATCGCCCTGAAGCTAAAAGCCAAGCACTCACCACAGCAAATGCCGGCTTTACAAATTCAGAAGGTTGTAATCCAATACCAAAAAAATTCAACCACCGTTTTGCACCTTGAATTTCTGTACCAAACAACACGACATAAACCATACATACCAATGAACCAACAAGGATACAAAATGAAAGTCTTCTTATTTGCTGAAAAGACAAAAATGCCGTTGTAAATAAAACTAAAATTGATGGAACCAAAAAAATAAGTTGTCGATTAATAAAATAGAATGTTTCTCTATTTGTACGATAAGCAACCCCGGGACTTGCTGCAAATATTAAAAAAATTCCATACAAAATCAAAATAGCTGCTGCATAAAGAAGCTGCCGATTAATATCGCGAAAACGTTCAGCGATAAAGCTTCTCATTCGGTCAAACAGTCTCCCCATTTCTAACTCCTATCTAATCTTTAATGTTGACAATGCAATAATAGCAAGCAAAACAGCAACAATCCAAAATCTTACAACAACTGTTGTTTCTGACCAACCTTTCTTTTCAAAATGGTGGTGCAATGGAGCCATTAAAAAAACTCGTTTTTTTCTTAATTTATAAGACCCAACCTGAATAATATCTGAAACAGCTTCAGCCACAAAAACACCCCCTGCAATAGCCAGTAACAACTCTTGTTTTGTTGCAATACTAAGAGCACCCAATACACCACCCAAAGCTAAAGAACCCGTATCTCCCATAAAAACTTGCGCTGGATGTGCATTAAACCATAAAAAACCAAGTGTTGCACCAATAACAGCACCACAAAACACTGCAATTTCACCAGCACCTGCAACATAATGAATGTGTAAATAAGTACTATAATCAACTCGACCAACCAAATAAGCAATAACCATAAATACAAAACAACACATAATAACTGGCAATGAAACCAATCCGTCTAATCCATCTGTCAAATTAACAGCATTTGAACTACCGACCATAACAATCAATGCAAATGGGATGTAAAAATACATTAAATCGATCGATACATCTTTCAAAAATGGAATTGTTAATGTTGTTCCCATTGGACCTTTTTCAATACAAATCATACACAAACAAGCAACCAAACTAATAAAAAATTGCAACATTAATTTATGCTTAGCTGAAATACCTTTTGAATTGTTTTGTGTTAATTTTTTATAATCATCAAAAAATCCAGCTATACCAAAACCAACCAAAACAAAAACAAGAACCCAAATATATGGATTAACCAACTGTGCCCATAAAAGTGTTGATACCAAAATTGCAATTATAATTAACAACCCTCCCATACAAGGTGTTCCTCTTTTTTTAAAATGACTTTCAGGTCCATCTGTTCTAATTGGTTGTCCATCCCCTTGCTTTTGCTTTAGCCATCTAATAAATGATGGACCGAATATAAGCATAACCAAAAATGATGTAGCAAGAGCTCCTCCAGCTCTAAATGTGATATATTTAAAAATATTTAATATACTCAATTCACTTGATAATAACGATAACAAATACAACATTTTTTACTCCAATTAAATCACACCATCATATAATTTATTAACCAATTTATTTAATCCAACAGAATTAGATCCTTTAACCAGAACAATGTCATTGCCCATTAGTTTAGATGGTAAAATATCTATCAATTCTTCAACTCTGTCAACATGTTTTCCTGTTAACGATGATGGTAATACATCATACAAATATTTCATCAAAGGACCAACTGTATAAACTTTATCAACTTTGTTTTCAATAATAAAATTCAATAAATCTTTATGCATCTGAGGTGCATTGTCACCAAGTTCCATCATTTGTCCTAAAACGGCAATTCTCCGCCCTCCCATTTGTGATCCTAAAACTGATAATGAGGCCTGCATTGAACTTGGATTTGCATTGTAACAGTCATCAATAAGCGTAATTGTATCACCAACTTTTAATGAAATTTTTTTCATCAAACCTCTCCCTTTAATAGGATTTGTTTTTTGAATATGGTCTAATACTTCAAAAACATGAATGTGTACAGCATCAACAGCAGCTAAAACAGCCAGAGAATTCATCGCAAAGTGCTTACCCAAAAAATTAATTTTATATGAATAATCTTGATTTTTATAATTCATATCGATATGACAAACATCTGATATTTCACATTTTTTAAGATATATATCAGCCGTATTTGTTTCGCCAAAAGAAATGACTTTTAAGTTTCGTTCTTTTGCTTTTTCTTCCAACAAATCAAAATAAACTGAATTTTTATTTAAAATTGTAATTGAACCAGGTTTTTGCCCTTCAAATATCTCAGCTTTTGCAAGAGCAATATCTCTTGGTGATTTAAAGAATTCTTGATGCGCTGTCCCAATCATTGTAATAATACTTACATCTGGTTTGACAAGCTGTGTTAATTTTGAAATTTCTCCTTGATGATTCATCCCCATTTCAATAATGGCATACTTTGCATCAACTGGCAAACTTGCCAATGTGATTGGAACTCCCAACTCATTATTGAAATTTCCCTTCGTTGCACCAACCACGCCATAAGGATCCAATGATTTTTTTAACATCTCTTTTGTTGTTGTTTTTCCCGAACTTCCTGTAATTCCTATAAAAGAGGCTTTACTGTGTTCTCGTGCATAACGAGCTAATTTATACAATGCTTCAAGTGTATCTGGCACAACAATTTGCCTTTCTTTTTGAACACCTTCAACCAATTTAGAAACTAAACAAGCTGATGCCCCTTTTTCAACTGCAGAATAAACAAAACGATGTCCATCAACCTTTTCACCATTAAATGCGATAAATAAATCACCTGGAACTAACGTTCTTGTATCAATTGATATCCCACTGATTTTTAAGCCATCTGCGACATCAACCCCCAATGATTCTTTAAGAGATGTTTTGTCCCAAATTGGCAAACTTTGATTAACATTTATTGCCATTTGAGCTTCTGCTGTATCATCAAATGGATAAACAACCCCATTCATTATTTGTCCTGTTTCATGCCCCTTACCACAAAGAACCAATGTATCCCCTTTGTTAAGTTCTTTTACAGCCAAACAAATAGCTTCTCGCCTATCTGCAATAACAATCCCTTTAGGACATGATTCTTTGATACTTTTTAAAATCAAACTTGAATCCTCAAAGCGAGGATTATCATCTGTTATATAAACCGTATCAGCAAGTTCGTTTGCAATCTCTCCCATCATAGGACGCTTTCCAGTATCTCTATTGCCCCCGCAACCAAGCACGGCAACTAAATTAGCTTTTGTATGAGGTCTCAAACTTGTTAAAACATTTTCAATTGCATCAGGTGTATGTGCATAATCAACAAAAATATTTGCACCTTTATAACTTGCAACCAAATCTAAACGCCCTTTTGGGGCTTCAAGTTCTGGCAAAAAGGCAAGCAACTGTTCAACATCATACCCCAAAGAAGAAGCCAAACCAACAGCACAAAGTATGTTTGAAACTTGAAATGCACCAAAAACATTTAATTTGATTTCTCGAATTAAATTTCCATGTCTCAACATAAGAAGCTGGCCTTCAGGCAAAGCTGTTAATTGTTCAATTTTCAAATCAAATCCACAGTATCCGTATGAAAAAACAGGTATTTTCTTTTTCCAACAAATTTTTCTGATATCATCAAACACTGGTTCATCAGCATTTAATACTGCCAAGCCATTTGTTTCCAACAAACAATCAAAAAGACGCATTTTTGCCTTAAAATAATTTTGCATTGAAATATGGTAATCCAAATGATCCCTCGTTAAATTGCTAAATCCAGCGGCCTTAAATTGAAATCCATCTAATCTTTTTTGATCCAATCCATGACTTGAAGCTTCCATTACAACACTTTTGACATTTTGTTTTGAAAGTTCATTTAGCTTCTTTGAAAGTGTCACACTATCTGGTGTAGTCATTGAACCTTTTTCAAGTTTTCCGTCAACATAAACACCTAAAGTACCAATGCTTGCTGTCTTATGTTGCATTTTATTCAAAAGTTGTTGTGTAAAATAAGCTATAGATGTTTTTCCATTCGTTCCAGTCACAGCTAACTTTGTTATCTCATCACAAGGATAGATTAAATTAGAAAGAACAGCTAAACTTTCTCTGGCATCTAAAACATCTATAACCTGTACCACAGAATTAATTTTTCGATCTACAATAACTGCCTTAGCTCCATTTTCAATCGCCTCATTTAAAAATTGAAGTCCATCCGTTTGAACGCCTTTTAAAGGAACAAAGATAAAACCATCTTTTATCTCTTTTGAATTTGAAGAAATACCCTTAACTTCAAAATCAATTTGAACCTTATTTAAAATTTTAGCTTTTTTTAACAGTGATGATAATCGCATTTGTTACCTTTTTTTTGCATTTAATGATGTTTCAATAGCTCGTTTCATATAGTTTGGCTGTTCCCATTCTTCTTGTGCTGGTACACCTAAATAAGGGGCAATTTCTGAAACAATTTGCAACCCTGTTGGCTTTGCATTCCATCCGGCTGTATTAAAATTAAATGTTTCTTTAATACGTTGAGGATTTTCCAAAACCACCAATACGGCATATTTAGGTTCATTCATCGGGAATGCACAAACAAACGTCGTTCGAAGAGAACCTTGAACGTATTTTCCATTTTTCAGTAAGTTTGCAGACCCTGTTTTTCCTCCCACGGCATAGGCACGAATAGGATCGTTTTCTTTCAAATTCCAATTAATAACTCCCCACATCATATGTCGCATTTGGTCAGATACTTTTTTTGACAATACCTGATATTCTGCTCGCCCTTTGTTCCCACCTTTAATAAATGTCGGTACACGATAATACCCCCCATTAACCAAAGCACTCACGGCAGAAATCAAATGTAACGGAGAAATTGAAATACCATAACCAAATGAAACGTTTGCTGATGTGATTTCAGCCCATTTTTTAGCTCTTGGATATTGTGTTCTTGTTCTTTCTGGTAACTTAATAGGCAAAGGATTATAAAACCCAAAACGTCCCAAAAATTCTTTTTGTTTTTGCCATCCTGCTTTTAACGCAATTTTAATCGAACCAATATTTGAAGAGTGAATTAAAATCTCAGGGACCATCAATGGTCTATTTTGTCCTCTATAATCTTCAAAAGTTTTTTTACCAATTTTCATTGGTTTTGTTGCATCAAAAACATCATAAGGTTTAATCGTTCCAGTCTCTAATGCCATAGCAGTGTTAAACAATTTAAAAACAGAACCGAATTCATACGCCCCTAATGTAGCCTTATTAAATCGTGCATCTTCATTATCATTAATTGCTAAATTAGGATTATAATCAGGAAGTGATACACTAGCCAAAACTTCTCCTGTATGAACATCCATCACAATACTTGTTCCACCACTTGCTTTAAACTTTTGAATATGTTGAGATAAGATTCTATGTACAATATCTTGAACTGAAATATCCAATGAAAGTGTTAAATTACGTTCAGCTAAAATTGGTTCATATGCTTTTTCAATTCCAGCAGTCCCTTTATTATCAATATCAACACTACCTAACAAATGAGAAAACAAAGATCCTTGAGGATAAACACGTTTTTCACCATCTGTTTCCATTAAAAAATAATATCCCAGCCAATTAACATCTTTTTGTTCAAGAGGAGTTATATTCCTTTTGATATACCTAAAAGAACCACCCATATCAATCTTTTTTAAAACATCTTCTTTTAAAACACCAGGCAAAACTTTTGCTAAATTCTCAGCAACTATTTCTCTATCCTTTGCTTTCACCATTTTAGGATTAATTGATAAATCTTTTGTTGGCACACTGGTTGCTAATATCATTCCGTTTCTATCTAACACATTATGCCGAATAATATTTAAATCCGTTTTTAAAATAGAGGGAGTATATGTTCTTGATTGATACGAAAGAACGGTCAAATAAAACAAACGACCAATAATGGCTGAAAAGCAAATAAAAAAAACAAACATAACAATAGCTATACGTGTACTTGCTTTTCTAAGAACCCCCCTTGTTGCATCATCCAGACATTTATATCTATCCATCGGTGTCAATGCTGGAACTTCATGTCCAGCATAATAAAACGTCTCCTTTTTTCGTTTAAACACCTAAAAATCTCCCTTTCTTAATAATAAATCTTCCTGTTCTTTTGCTAATTCAACTTCTTCTTTCAACGGTAAATCTTCCAACTCTACCAATTGATTTGAAGTAATAACTTCCCAATCTGTCTGAGAAGTCACTAATGCTTTTAACCTTTTAGGATCATTTAAATGAGCCCATTCAGCTTCCAGCATATGAAGCTCTCTTTTTATTTTTAAAATATCCAAGTGAAGCAACCTTAGTTCTGTTTCTTTTTCCTTTACTTGATACTTTAGAACAAACAAACCCACACCAGACAAAACAGCCACTAATAAAAAGATTGAGTTGATAAGAAATTTTTTCATATTTATCCCTCTTCTCTTTGTTTAACAGCTGCGCGCAACTTTGCTGAATGAGATCTTGAATTAAATAACAATTCTTCCTTACTAGGCAAAACTGCTTTTTTTGTCATCACCTTAAAAAGTTCTTTATCATCATTCATCATTAAAGGAATCTCATGACGATTTGCGTTTGGTTTTAAATTTGAATTTTTAATAAAAAAGTTTTTCACAATTCTGTCTTCTAATGAGTGAAAAGTTACCACGACCATTCGACCACCCACTTTTAAAAGCTTTTTAGAAGCCTCAAGTGCTCTTTCCAACTCTCCCAATTCATCATTCACATAGATTCGAAGAGCTTGAAATGAGCGCATTGCACTATCGGATCCATCTTTTGGCTTAGGCATAACCTGATGAATAATTTCTGCCAACTCTCCCGTTGTTTCAATTTGTTTTTTCTTCCGTGATTTTATGATGTTTGCAGCAATCCGACGAGAGGCTTTTTCTTCACCGTATGTAAAAAGAATATCTGCAATTTTTTTTTCATCGAATGTGTTGACAACATCTTTTGCAGACAAACCTTCTTGCCCCATTCTCATATCCAAAGGGCCATCAAATCTAAAAGAAAAACCTCGCTCTTTCTCATCAATCTGCATAGAGGAAACCCCTAAATCCAGCACAATACCATCAACTTGCCCTTCAATATGATTCATCATATTTCCAAAACAGTCATGTACAAAAATAAATCGATCTCGAAATTTTTTCTTTAATTCTTGAGCTGTTTGAATCGTGTTTGGATCTCGATCAAAACTAATAACTAAATTTTTTTCATTTGAATTTAGTATCGCTTTTGTATACCCACCAGCACCAAAAGTCCCATCCACATAACACCCAGATACAGAACAATTCAAATGGAAAAGAACTTCATTTAATAAAACTGGAATATGTTTTTGTTCACTCATCAAACAGCCTTTTTATCAAAAAAAGCCGAGCTATGCTTTCGCTTCACCCAGCTTTTTCAATTCAAAAACAAAACTTAACCAACAATTTCGTTTGCACTAAACCATTGAGCAATTTCTCTTTGAGCAGAAGCTGGACTATCTGAACCATGCACGGAATTGCGACCCTTGCTTTCTGCGAACAATGCACGAATTGTACCAGCATCAGCTTCAGCAGGATCTGTTTTACCCATAACTGTACGATATTTAACAATTGCATCTTCACCTTCCAATACTTGAACAATAATTGGTGCTGAACTCATAAATTCAACCAATTCTTCAAAAAATGGACGTCCATTGTGTTCTGCGTAAAATGTTTCAGCTTGTTTTCTTGTCATCCAAACACGTTTTTGTCCAACAATACGAAGACCAGCCTCTTCAATTTTTGCATTAATAGCCCCTGTCAAATTACGAGCAGTTGCATCCGGTTTAATCATTGAAAAAGTTCTTTCAATAG
>JAZSGT010000020.1:0-2753 GCA_045532865.1 Alphaproteobacteria bacterium | reverse complement strand
TATTCGTGTTGTTCAGGAATAGCTTTCAGCTCCTCAAGTGATTGGCATAACAACACCCATAATTGAAAGGCTGTTTTTGATCCATCTGCCCCCATTTGTTTGAGCCACGCAACAGATTCTGAAGAAAATTTCCAAATATGCGGATGTCTGATAACATCATGGATAAATGTAAATGCTCTCGCATCTCCTGTGTTCGCATCTAGATATTGGATAATAAACTTTAATGCAATCAAATTGTTATTCCTATTTAAAATGTAATACACTTCCCATTCCGTTTGATTGCCGAGTTTTAATACGTTTGTTGTTAAAAATGATGCAATTTGATCAGAAATTGTGAATTTCCCAAGTGCAAAATTCAAAGAACGTAATGTCGAGCGTCGCGTGTCATTTTTTTCGTCACTACCTTCTTTCTCAAGTTCATTCAAAAAAGAAAACATATCGACCAGTATATTATCTTCAACAATATCACATCGCAAGGCAGCCCAGATGAAATAAAGCAACAAGCGGTGGTGTGCAGAATATTTTCCCCATAGCGATATAACAATACCTTTTAGCTGTTCGTCAGCTAAATATCCAGCCAAAGTTAACCCTGCCGCCAACTGGCTAGGAGACAATAAATCAGAAGACAAATAATTTATCAAAGAGCTGATCAATAGTTTTTTATGCATCTTAAGTGCAGAATTTATAATCCCCTCCCACTCTTTAAAATTGACAGAAGGCAGAAAAAAATCCATTTGCAGGGATTTAATTATTGCGTTAAAATCACCATGCTTTGCCCGACAAAAATAAAACTCATCAGATCGTTCTTCTGTTATGTACAAGACTACTGCATCATTTATTGTTGGCAAAATGCGTTTGATATGCCATGATTCCCCCACAAAATCATCAGGAGAATAATTTTTATTTAACCATTCTTTGCACAGGCTTGTAAATTTTTCATATTTTTCATATTGCTCTGACTTTGAAATCCATTTCAACCCATAAAACATGCAGGCAGGAGCTTCAGTATAAAAGAAATTTATGATTGAATCATCAATATTTTCTGTTTTTGCCAAAGTCTGCCCGATGTATTCAGAATAAAAAGGATCTGTCAATATCTCTCTATGCTGTTCAAAATGGTTAAACATTTCTGCAATGGCATTTATAAGAAAGTATTCCAAAATACGATCGTGTCTAAATACCGTATTTTCTTCCAATCCGTTGATTGAATTGTAAAAAATTGCCGAACAATTACGTAATTGCTCATATCCATTTACATATTCCGCGTGTAAAAGTATATCTCTGGCAGAAAATACAAAATGATGTTTTTCCAGCATTTGTCTAGCAATATAATTGCAAATATCTAAATAAACACTTGGAGATACGGTGTTTAATCCAGCGAAACGCTTCAACTCGCTGTTGATGTATTCTTCAACTACAACAGCTGGATTTTCTATTGTTTGCCCGTTTTCTTTCAAAGTTGTGTAAAAATCCAACAAAATGGGATCATGCTGCAATTTTCTTACGATGCTTTCAAGTTGTTCGGAAGATTCTTTTATTCTTTTTAACTCAAGCCTATTTCTTAAAATAGCAATGGCATCTTGAAGATTAATTTCATTTGCAGAAAAAACAGCAACTTTTGCATCTTGCTTTTTTTTATCAAGACACAGTTCAAGTTTACCGTTCCAAACAGGGACGATAAGCGTGATATATGGAGTTTTTTCTGCGAGATCTTTGTGGCTCCAATTGATAATTTTTTCAATTAATTTTTGCCCGTATTTATTTATATCATCAACAACGATATAAAGAGGCGTGTTCACAGACAAAAAGGATAAAACTTTTGTACCCGAATCCGATTCTAAAGATGGATGAAATTTTCTCAAAGAGTTTGAGATTGCTTCTTGTATGCTTGATGCACTTTCAATACAATCAGGCGGCATCCATAAACCGTATGTTGTAATATTTTTTAGTATCTGGTAGCATAATACGCTTTTGCCTGCACCAGAATGTCCTTCAAGAAAAACAGAGAAAACATTATGCCCCAAAAGTAAATTTTTCAAATCAAGCAATAATGAAGTTTCTACACACTGATCATAATACGCATTAGAATTTTCATCTTTATATGCAACAATACTTTTTTGACAAATCTCCTGCAATAACTCATTTGACAACAGATTTGCCTCGAACCCAAGATAACGTTGTGCAAGCAGTTGTCCTTCCGGAGAGAAAGTGACAAACTCTCTTAATACTGAATTTGTTACAATTGTGACGTTTATATTTTGATTATCGCAACATTTTTTTACATCCAACTGCAATTCGCTACTTGGGATATCATTGCAACAAAGAAATAGACAAAAACAAACATTTGGGGAAGCTCGCCTAACTTCGTCAGCTTTTCGCAGAACTTTGATAACATCGCCATCATCCCCCAACCATTTTGAACGCAATTGTTTGCGATCATAAACTGTAAAAGCGGCTGATGTATAAACTATTGTTGCACCATCCTTATACCAGCCCAACGCATCGACAGGATCAGCGATCGTTTCGCCATTTACATTCATGCCAGTATGGTTTAAATTCTCTGTCTGACGAGGATATTTTTTGTGTAAAAAAGCAAGAGCAAAACGTTCAAAGGTACTTGCATCCAAGTTCTTGATTTTCTGAGAGACAATCTCATCTTGTGTTTCTTTTATACTCAAAGGCATACAAACATCCTTTGTCATAAGACCTTGCATTCTGCATTCAAGCCGTACAGCTGGTTCACGAGGTTGTCG
>JAZSGT010000068.1:0-18368 GCA_045532865.1 Alphaproteobacteria bacterium | reverse complement strand
GTGCCGACATCAATTCCATCTTTCCATACAAAAAAAACACCCCCTTAGTGGTGCTTTTTTTATGGTGCGGAAAGCCGGAATCGAACCGGCACGGGAGCAAAGTCCCAACAGAATTTAAGTCTGTTGCGTCTACCAGTTCCGCCATATCCGCATAAGAATTGGTAGCCTTGATAGCTGATAAGATATCTTAAAAAAAATAAACAGTCAAGAACTTTTTTAAAAAAAGTTTATTTTTTTTACAAGAGGGAAAAATGAAAGAGTAAAATTTGTTTGATGAAATTGTGTTAATGTATTGATAAACAAGATTATTTGTGTTTGTAAAATAAAAAAATATTTATTTTTATATATAATATTTTTTTACTGTTTGTTGAAAAAAATTATTTTTTTGAAATAACACTTGCGAAAGTGTTTGAAAGTGTGCTACTTTTTTTTATACAAATAGAAGGAGACAGACATGGATGAATTTGATAAGATTAGAGAATTATCGGAAGGATTAAGTAATCGTAAGGAACCTGTTTTTACAGGTTTTAATCAGTCAAAAGAGCCTTCATTTCATGAGGTTTCTGCAATGAAAGCTTCTTGGAATGAAAGTTCACAGCAACCTGTTGCACACTCGCAAGAACATGTTTTACAAGAAGAGGATGAAAATTTTGAAAAAAGTGAATCTCAATCTGTGAGTAACTCATTTTCTTTTATGGGAACAGAAGAAGGTGAGGTTTCCTTTGATCCTTTAACGCAAGATGTCGGTGAAAAGGATTTACCAAATATGAGATTTCATCTTGTTTTTATTTTGCTTTTATTTGTTTTATTGGTGTTATCTTTGATTGGTTTTTTTGTATTTCGGATGGAAAATTCTGATTCAGATGAAATTACAACAATTACGGCTTCGCAAGATGTGGTGAAAGAAGCTCCAGAACAAGCAGGGGGAATGAATATCCCTGATCAAGATAAGCTTGTTTATAATCGTATTCGAACGGATAGTGTGACAACAAAGGTTGAAAGTTTGTTCCCTGAGCCAGAAAAACCAGTTTTGCCACAAATTTTGGCTATTGAACAAAATGCGCCAGAAGAAGATTTTGTGAGTATGAATGAGGTTGAAGCTATAGATCCTTTAAAGGAAGTTTCAACTTTGGATACTGAGGTAAATCAAGAAGCAAGTGGCTCTAAAATAAATGATACAGCAGTAGCAATTCATATTGAAAAACCAAAGTTGCCAGTTGTAAAACAAGAAGAAATTTTTGATGAAAAACCAAAAAAAGAAGTGATTACATTGGCTCCAGTTACTTTGCCAGAAAGTGCCATTAAAATTGAAAAAGTTTCGGTTCAAGAAGGAGTTTGGCGTGTTCAATTGTTTGCCTCAAATAGCAAAGAAGCTGTTGAAAAAGCATGGAAACGTATTGAATTAAAACATAATAAACTTCTTTCTAATATGTCCTATTTAATCAAAAAAGTTGAAATTAAAGGGAAGGGTGATTTTTATCGTTTGCAAGTTGGACAGTTTCCAACGAGAGAAATGGCAGATGGTTTGTGTGTGAAATTAAAAGCTAAAAAGCAAGATTGTATTCCAACTAAGTAAGGAGATTTTTAGGTGACGCCAAGTGAAATGATTTATGCCGTTACAACATGGGCTATTCCATTGCTTTTATCGATAGTTGTTCATGAAGTAGCTCATGGATGTGTAGCATATTGGTTGGGGGATACAACAGCAAAGGATGAAAAACGTTTAACATTAAATCCTTTTGCACATGTGGATTTGGTGGGGACGATTATTTTACCTTTGATGTTGTTTTTGTCAAAAGCCCCCTTTTTGATTGGATGGGCAAAGCCTGTTCCCGTAACGTATGGGAATTTGAATAGACCTAATCGAGATATGGGCTTGGTTGCCTTGGCTGGTCCTGTTTCAAATATTTTATTAGCTGTGGTTTTTGTTTTGATTGGAAAGTGGGCAGCTCTTTTTTTTGAATATGGTTCTCCTTCAGCCAATTGGGTGATGGAAAATGTGCACAACGGTGTTGTTTTTTCTTTGGTATTAGCTGCTTTTAATTTAATCCCAATTTTGCCATTAGATGGGGGACGAATTTTATTGGCCCTGTTACCTATGAAATATGCGATTAAATACCAACGCTATGAACCTTATGGTATGTTTATTTTGTTGGGCTTGATTTTCCTTCCATCTTTGATTGGAATAAATGTAATTGGCTGGTTTTTAGGTACTTTGTTCCCTTATTTATATAAGATTGTGATGCTTCTAACATCTTAAAGATAAGGTATAAATAAACCCACCAGCTTTGATATGAACTGGTGGGTTTTTCTTTTAAATTAAAGATCAGTAAAGACAGGTCCTGTTGCACATAAGTTTGCGAAAATAGGACGTCTTAAGTGAAGTGTATCAATAATTTGAGATGGCTTTAAGTTCACTTCGATAGGTGTTAATTGAAAAACACCGTTTTTAACCGTTTTAACCATAGCGCTTGGGAGTTCAGCTTTGCCAATACAGCTAGAAAGATACACAAAGCATTCGTCATTATCCTTGAGGTATTCTTTAGCCAATTTTCTTGCATATAAATTCAAAGTTAAATCAGCTTTACTTGGGTCTTTTGTCCAAGGACTGCCTCCACCAATAGCGCAAGAGGTTGAATAAAAATCACAAGCTAATTTACGCCCTGTGATGCCACAATCAGCAATTGAGGAGTGATATGTGTAAGCACCAGTTCCATTGATAATTAGGTTTTGAGGGGTTTGCCCTAATGTATGGATAATAAAATCGGTCAAATCTTCTTTTTTAATCATAGGAATGGCAACAATGGCTGTTAAAATAGTGCCGTCTTGATCCAAAGTGATTTGTGTTTTAATATCAAGGCCTAGATTGTCAGAGGTTCTTGCTTTTTGATAAAGAGCATTATTCAATTTGCGTGCCAAAACCAAATCTTGGGGTAAAAGATTTTCCCCTTGAGAGGCATAACCAACAAACACGCCTTGATCACCCCAGCCATCTTGAGAAACGCCCTGTAAAATTTCACTTGATTGAATGCCAATTAAGTCAATAACTTTTATTTTATTAATGTCAATAGCTTTTTCTTTCCAAATAGAAGCATAACGTTCATCATATCCAATTGTGCGAAGGGCTTCTTTGACAATTGCTGAAATGTCGTCGATTTTAATATATCCGCTGACTTCTCCTCCCAAAATGACAGTGTTATCTTTAATCATAACTTCAACAGCATATTTTAAAGAGTTGTCTTGTTCAATGAGGTGGTCTAATAAATATGAGCTGATAAAATCAGCAATTTTGTCAGGGTGTCCAATAGATACATATTCTGCAGTTTTAAGCATAAAAAAATCCTTTTCATTTATTGTTAAAAACAATAGATTAAAAAGGAGGTAACCAAATGTTTTAATTGATAGATGATATCATCCATTCGTTTCTCCTTTTAGTCCATTTTACTTACACCTCTAAATCGGGACAAGTAGAGATAAATCCGATAAAGAGTATCTTTATTATATAAAAGATTAATTTAAATTGCAACTTTTTTTTGTGATAAAAATAATGAAAATTTTTTTCTTTTTTTTGATTTAAAAATGTGTTACGCTATAAAGTATAAGCTAAAAAAATATGGAGGGGACATGAGTTGGGATTTTAGTCATGATCAACCACAGCAAAGATTTGGTTGGAGAACAAGAAAAGGTGGAGAGTGGCATTTTGGGCGTGATTATGGCACAAGGGGGAAGGAAAATGTGCCGTTAGGTGTTCCTAAGTATTGTGATGGTTGGGTGTGCCATGTTTTACCAAATAATAAAAAAGATGGGCTTGGAAATCAGGTTATTTTAGTTAGTCCTGATGGTAAAGAAATGGTTAGATTTGGGCATATTTCAACTGGTTCATTTAACCATTTAAAAACAGGGCAGATTTTGCATACAGGTGATTGGATTGGAAATATTGGTGGTGTTGGTGTTGGGGAACACTCTTTTCAGCCACATATCCATGTTGAACATGGATTTAATCCTCATTATGGTCTTGCTCGTGTAAATCGGGGAAGGGATATCGTTAGTACCTGGTATTGTGGTGATAACAAAATTGGAGATTATCGTGATCCAAATTTAACGGCTCTTCCTTACAGTGAGTTAGAAGGTTTGACAGATATGGCTGCAAAATCTAGAGCTGCAATTTTGGCAGGAAGGGGTAGAACTCCTGAGATGTCTGATAGAACACCTGCTCAGCTGGTCTCTGGAGGAGCGAAAGAGAATGCTTTTTTTTCTTGGTTTAAAACAACTTGGCTGGGGAGCCTTTTTTCTTCTGATACGAGTACTTCTTCACCAATTATGTCACCACCAAATGTGGAAAATCCAAATCATGAAGGTGGGAAACCTCGGATTATTCGAGATCCTGAAATGAATCTTGGAACTACACAAGCTCAATATGAGGATATGAAAAAAGCTGGTTTTTCAGATGAAGCAATCAAAAAATTTGATGACTATATTCGTGAGCAAAGAGGAAAAGGTTTATTAAATACATTGGGGCAAAATGCCATTCGTGTCAATTTTGATAAATTGTATGAAGGTGACAAACAAATGGCTGATGTTGCAAGAAGGTATTTTTCTGGAAATAAAGATTATCAATATAGGGGATAACTTTTAAAAAATATTATTTGTTTGTGTGTTTTTTATGATGGCTTTTTTCCAATTGCCAGAATAAAAATAAATCAATGCGAATGTAATTTGAAAATATATAGTCGCAGGGGATGAAAAACCAACATCGATGATATTGGTTGCAATTAGTAGTAGAGGAATGCGAACACAAAGATTTGCAAATGAGTTATTAATCATTGTAAAAGTGGTTGCCCCACATCCATTTAAAAATGAATTGAATGCAAAAACAATGGTGATTAATAAAACACTTGAACTGTATGAATGCAGATATTGAGCGCCAGCGTGTATAATATCCTTGTTATTTGAGGTGAGATCCATAACTTCATTTGGGAAAATGGCAACAAGAATATAGTTTGGAATGGCAAAGATAAGTGAGAGGAGTAGACCCGTGTATAAAACGTGTTTTGCACGTGTTATGTATCCAGCACCAACATTTTGTGCAACCATTGCGGAAATGGCTGATCCGATTGCTAAAGATGGTAGGAATGTAAGGCCATCGATTTTTTCAGCGATACCGGATGCGGCAGAAACAATTAGTCCAAGTTTATTTAAACTGACCATAGCTACCAAAAAAGAAATCATCAAAAAAGTATCTTGCAAGGAAAGGGGAATTCCAACTTTAAAGAGTAAAATTGCTTTTTGAGTTTTAAATTTTTTATGAGAAAATGAAAGATCAAAAGAAAATCTGTTCTTTTTAAGATAGATAATTGCTATTAAGAAGCTAAGTCCTTGTGCTAGAACAGTTGCAAGAGCAGCGCCTAAGGACCCAAGGTGTAAATATTTGATAAATATAATATCAAGTATTACATTAATTATGCTTGCTATTAAAATGAAATATAATGGATTTTTTGAATCGCCAAGACCTCTTAATATAGCGCAGATCCCATTGTAACCAAAGGTGAATAAAATTCCTAATGTACTTGCTAAAATATATTCTTTTGTCTGCTTAAAAGCCTCAATAGGTACTTGCAATAGGTTTGTAATTTGGTTAATAAATAAAATGACTGGAACCATTAAAGCAAGGGCAGTCCAAAAAAAGAGAACAAACATTGTTGAGATTGTTTCTTGTACATCTTTTAAGTCTCTGGCACCAAAAAATTGACCAATTAGAATTGTTCCACCCATGGTTAATCCAGAAGCAAGAAAAAGAAGAGTCCATAAAATTTGGGCTCCATTTGTAACGCCGGCTAAGTCAGCAGGAGATCCGTAATATGATATGATGAGCATATCTGCAATGCCATAACCTGCTTGCAATAAGCTAGAAAATAAAAATGGCAAAGCAAAAAACACAAGTGTTTTTAAAATATTTCCATGAGTTAATAATTTTGAATCATGATATGTCATTTAAACCTCTTTAATGGGTGGATATATAAATGTTTTTTGTTCAAAAATCAAGATAAAAAACTTGATTTTAAAGTTGTTTTTTTATATGATTTAACCATGATAAAATTAGAGGATGTTACTGTTCAAATTGGTTTTCAAGAGCTTTTAAGTCATGTGCAACTTTTTGTGCCTGATGGTGCAAAAGTTGGTATTGTTGGGTCGAATGGGTGTGGAAAATCAACTTTGTTTAAGGTGTTGACGGGTAAAATGGAGGCAATAGGAGATGTTGAAATTTCATCTTTTGACAGGCTGGCTTATGTGGAGCAGGAGATTGAAAATCCCTATTTGTCTGTAAAGGAATATGTTCTTCAAAAGGATAAATATTTGTTAAAAGCTAAGCAAGTTTATGAAAATGCTTCTGATACAGAAAAAGCAGAAGCCTATGAAGAAGTAAAACGTCTTGGAGCTGAAACTGTTGATGCGAGGATTTCAAGTGTTTTAAAAGGTCTTGGTTTTAAAGAGGAAGACTTTGTTAAACCTGTAAGTGATTTTTCAGGTGGATGGCAGATGCGATTGAATTTAGCTGGAGCATTGTTTCAACCATCAACGGTTTTATTACTTGATGAGCCAACCAACCATTTAGATTTAGAAAGTGTAATTTGGTTGCAAAATCATTTAAAAAAATATAAAGGAACATTGCTTTTAATTAGTCACGATAAGCACATTTTAAATGAGGTATGTGATAAGATTGTTGTTTTTCAAAATAAAAAATTGATCTCTTATACGGGTAATTACGATACTTATTTGAACACTCAAGCAATGCAAAATAAGGTTTTGGCACGACAAATTCAAAAAGATGCTGAAAAAAGAGAACACTTAATGGCGTTTGTAAATCGTTTTAGATATAAGGCAAGTAAGGCAAAACAGGCGCAAAGTCGGTTAAAAATGCTTGAAAAAATGCAAGAGCTACCTTCTTTGATGATTGATAAAGAAGAGTGTTTTTCATTTTTAGATACAGAAGATGCTGTTCCCCCATTGATAAGCGCTGAGGGTGTTCAGCTTGGGTACGATGAAAAGGTTGTTTTAAGAAATGTTGACTTTTCATTGTCCGAAAATGAGCGAATTGCTCTGTTGGGTCAAAACGGCAATGGTAAATCAACATTGGCAAAATTTATGGTGGGTGTTTTAAAGGCTCAAAAGGGGAATGTTCATTATTGGGATAAGTTAAAAATTGGTTATTTTTCACAACATCAGGAAGAAGAATTGCCTTTGAACGAAACACCAGTTTCTTATTTTGAAAGTTTGATGAAGGGTGAAAATCAAACAGTTATACGATCTCATTTGGCTTCTTTTGGTATAACGGGCGAAAAAGCTTTAACCCCTATTCAAAGACTTTCTGGGGGAGAAAAAAGTCGTTTGCTTTTTGCTAAAATGTCATTAAAAAAGCCAAATTTACTTATTCTAGATGAACCAACAAACCATTTGGATATTAAAGGTCGTAGTGCACTTGCTATGGCGTTAAATGAATATAAAGGCAGTATTATACTGATTACACATGATTTTCAACTGATACAAGAAGTGGCAGAAACGTTGTGGCTTGTAAAAGATGGAAAATGCAAGCCTTTTGAGGGGGATTTGGAAGAGTATAAGCAACTTTTATTAACGCCTTTTGTTGATAAAAAGCAAGAAAAAGCCTTGCTCAAAGAGAAACAAGAAAAGCAAGCGCAAAAAGAGGCTAAAAAACTTTTGAATGCCAATAAACGTAAGATTAAGGCTGATATTTTGGCGCTTGAAAGGGCACTTGCTCAGCTTAATAAAGAAAAAGAAGAGTTTGAGAAAAAATTTGAAAGTCCATTGACGCCAGATGAGATTTTAGAGGTAACAAAAAAAATTACCTCTATTCAAAAAGAGATTGACGTTTTGGAAGAAAAATGGTTTTCTCTTAGTGAGATGTTAGAAGAATAAAAAAAAATAGGGGGCTTATATGTGTTTGTTTAAATGGTTTAAAAAAGACCCAATCCCTTTTGATGAAGGATTTTGTGATGTGGGTGATGGGCACAGCATTCATTATATGCAGTTTGGGAATAAAAAGGGAATTCCTGTTTTGTGTTTTCACGGTGGCCCTGGGGGTGGTATTCGTAATAGAAAGGCTGCCAGATTTGATTTGAAAAAATTTCGTGTTGTTCTTTTTTCACAACGGGGCTGTGGCAAGTCAAAATTTAAAAATTTGTTAGAAGAAAATACCACGCTGAACTCAGTTAAGGACGCTTACGTTTTGTTACGCCACTTAAAAATCAATTCAAGAGTTATTTTGGCAGGGGAATCGTATGGGTCAACCCTTGCCTTATTGTTTGCGCTTGAGTATCCGCAAAAAGTAAGAGCCATGGTTTTGAATTCTATTTTCTTAGCAAGACAAGCTGATATTGATTTTCCTTATGTTGAGATGTTCAAATTTTACCCTGATGTGAAGGCTGAATTTCAAAAATTGGCAGGTACACGCAACATTCAATCTTTTTTCACTGAAAAGATTTTTTCAGACAAATATAAAGACATTCAAATGGCGCTTCAATATTATGGAGCTTATGAACATCAGTTAGGGGATATGATGCCCAAATTTACAGCGCCTGCCATAACTGATAGCAAGATTAATAATCTTAAAATCTTTTTAACATATATGAATAACAATATGTTTTTAAAAGAAAATTATATTTTAAAGAACATTGATAAGATTAAAGATATTCCTTGTTTGATTGTTCATAATAGGTTTGACTTTTGTTGCCCTCTTGAGAATGCTTGGGCGCTTCATAAAAAGATGCGCCGTTCCACACTTGTGATTAATGAAGATTACAATCATGGCAGTGAGAAGCTCAGGGCTCGTATTAAAAAAGAATGTAAGAAGTTTTTTGATAAATACCTTTAATGTTGTTTTCTTTTAAAAAAGGGGGAGAAAAGGGTTTTTCCAACAATGCTTTGTAAAATAAGGAAAAACCCAACCCCTAAAGGAATGAGATAGAAGTTTTGATGCATGAAAAGGGCTAATAAAACGCCAATAAAAATAAGAACACCGGCTGAAAAATAAAAAACACGCTTGAAGTGCCAAGCCTCATGCATTTGTGTGGCAATACCATCTGTTTTTGATTTTAAAATACCCCCTTGAATGTTCACAACATTTTGAAACCCAGCTTTTAAAAAACGTTTTGCCATAATTTGAGAAGAAGCACCTGTTTGGCTGAGTAGGTAAAGATGTTGATGCTCTTTAATGGGGGTGGTTTTTAAAAAAGAGGGGATATCCAAATTAGCAGCAGGGATATGTATGTGGGGTTGTTTGAGGTGTAGGTTCAAATAATCTTGATTGCTTCTGATATCTAAAATAAGAGGCGTTCCCTCAATATCTTTGAGTGCTGTTTCCTTAATTTCTTGTTGCATATAAAAAAAGCCTCCACCTCGTTTATATATGGGGTTAGGGGAGGCTTTGGTCAAGGTGTGAAATTTTATTCTTGAGGAGGGGTGGTCTTTACCCAATATCTTTTTTCAACTTCTCCATCAACAAGAGTATCCGTATCTGGATGGCCACCCATTTCATTCATCAACCTGACAATCACTTTGTGAGAGGGGATGTTCTTTTCTCGGCAGGTGATAAGTGCTTCTTGAATACCAAAGTTTTCTTTGGCATAAGAAAGGAGCATTTTACCAATTTTATTCATCAACCCTTTCCCTCGAAATGAAGGGACAATTTCATAAGCGATATGGCCCCCTTGAACGTTTCTTAAATAATCGTTTAAGAAGTGCCTCATATCAGCAATAGCAACAATTTTTTCTTCATCCATAATCCAAAGAAGTGAACTTGGAACACGCCCTTCATTTGTTATGCCGTTTCTGTTGTTTTCAACTTTTGTAAAATAAGATTCAAAATTATTCGTTTCATATGCTGTTACAATGTTGTTTCTATGCATAATATCAAAGGGTGAGGGGGTATTTATAAATTCGACTGCAATTTTAGAAAGTTCTTTTTCGTATGTTGTGTTTGGTAAAACAATTTTTAAATTTGTCATTTGTTTCTCCTTTTTTTCTCCAACTGAAAATATATCAAAAAAAAGAGAGTTTAGCAATAAAAATATGCCCTTATTTATTGACATATTTAATAATTTATGATAAAAACACAAGGTTATTTTTATGAAAGGTAGAACAAATGACTTTACAAAAGACAAGAGAACAAAATTACCCTGAGTGGTACCAAAATGTAATTACAGTTGCTGATATGGCTGAAAATTCATCTTCTCCTGGGTGTATGGTCATTAAACCGTGGGGATACGGTATTTGGGAAAGAATGCAACGTGTTTTAGATGATATGATTAAAGACACAGGGCATGACAATTGTTATTTCCCAATGTTTATCCCTCTTTCATTTTTTCAAAAAGAGGCTGAGCATGTGGATGGCTTTGCAAAAGAAATGGCTGTTGTAACACATTCTCGTCTTAAATCTGTTGAGGGGAAATTAACGCCAGATTCCCCATTGGAAGAGCCTCTTATTATTCGCCCAACCAGTGAAACAATTATTGCAGATTCCTTTTCAAAATGGGTTAAATCTTATCGTGATTTACCATTGATGATTAATCAATGGGCAAACGTTGTCAGGTGGGAAATGCGTCCACGTCTTTTTTTAAGAACACGTGAATTTTTGTGGCAAGAAGGACATACAGCTCATTCCACCTATGAGGAAGCTGAAAAAGAAGCTCAAACAATGTTAGATGTGTATGCCAGATTTTCTCGTGAGGCGTTGGCAATGCCTGTTTTAACAGGGAAAAAGCCAGAATTTGACAAATTCCCTGGGGCTGTTGATACTTATTGTATTGAAGCTATGATGCAAGATGGAAAAGCCTTGCAAGCCGGAACCAGCCACTTCTTGGGTCAAAATTTTGCAAAATCTGCCAACATTAAGTTCCAATCTTCTCAAGGGACACAAGAATATGCTTACACAACCTCTTGGGGCGTGTCAACAAGGTTGATTGGTGGCTTGATTATGACCCATGGGGATGATGAGGGGATGGTTGTGCCTCCTGTTGTTGCGCCCCATCAAATTGTGATTGTTCCTTTATTGAAAGATAAGACAAAGAATGAAGAAGTTTTGGCTTATGCTCAAAAATTAAAACAAGCTTTAGCAACTGTTTCGTTCAAAGGGGAACGGGTGCGTGTTAAGTTAGACGACAGACAAAAAGAATCTGTTGATAAAATGTGGGAGTGGACAAGAAAGGGAACGCCTCTTGTCATTGAGGTTGGCCCTCGTGATGTTCAAAATAATGGCTTAATGGTGCGTGATAGAACAAAGATTAACCTCAAAGAGTGGAAAGAGATTGTCTCATTTGACGCCTTTGTTTCAAGTGTTTCAGCAAGGTTGGAAAATATTCAAAATACCCTTTTAAAACAAGCTGAAGATCGCTTAAATAAAAACATTAAGAGTGATATTCAAACACCTGAAGAATTTGAAAAATATTTTGCAAATCCAAATATTTTTGTCGAAGGTGAAAAAGAAAAAGTTGCCTTTGTTCGAGGGAAGTGGTGTGGCGATAATGATATTGAAGAAAAACTCAAATCAATGAAAATTAACATCCGTTGCATTCCTTTTGAGCAATCTGGGACAGAAGGCGTTTGTTTAATCACAGGCAAACCTGCAACAATAGATGTGATTTACGCAAGATCTTATTAAAAACATTTTATTTTCCAACCGTAATTTGAGCGTCGGCGATATAGTGCAGTTTGGAATGGTTTTAAATTGTTTCACACCATCTATTTTACCGTAGATGGTGTTTTTTTTAAAACCAAATAAAATGGCTTTTTGTTTGGATATAAAAGGACTTGAGAATTTTTAAAAGTTGCTATATTGTGTTTGTATAACAAAAAAAACTCTAAAGGGAACAAAATGAAAAGAGTTTATTTAAGTTTATGTGTTATTTTAATTGCGTTGTTTTTAGTTGTAAGTATGGGTGTTTTTTATAAGTATCAACAAAGTGAAGAAATGCATGTTTTTATGATTTGCAATGAAGAATATGCCCCATTTACAGCAACATCAATCTATTCAATTGAAAAGAACAAAAGTTTTTTCAGCAAAATAAAATATCATGTTGCTATTGTGGATGATATAAGACGAACAAAAGAATATTTTAATGCCTTTGATAAAAATAAGATTGAATTTATTGATGTGCCTAATTTTTTTAAAGATAAGTATGACAAAAAACTTGTGAATGCTTATAATACAAGGTTACTTGTTGCTGAAATTTTCCCATCAATGGATAAAATTTTGTATTTAGATAGTGATATTTTGGTATTTAAAGATTTAAGTGAATTATATCATACAGATTTGACAAATAACTATGCGGCTGCTGTTTTAGATTTAGCACAATCTGCAGAAGCTAGAAATCCTGTTTTAGGAACAAAATCATATTTTAATGCGGGCGTTGTGTTGTTTAATTTAAAGAAAATGAGACAAGATAATATGACTGAAAAATTAATTCAGACATACCGAATTCTTGATGCTGAAAAAAAACTTATTTGGCCAGATCAAGATGTGTTGAATGTTGTGTTTGAAAACAAGGTTCTATTTTTACCACAAACGTATAATTTGCAATGGAGCTTGTTGAAAGGGAAAAACGTTCATATTTTGCATTATACGGAATATAAACCTTGGCTCGAAATAAAATTGCCTCGCGCTTTTGAATATTGGAAAATGCTTTATTCTGTTTCAAAAAAAAGTTATCAAAAAACTATTGATAAGTCTATTTTTCCTCTTTGGTATAAACAAAATATTGAACGTTTAGAAAATGTGTTGAGTGAATGAAATCTTTGTAAAAATTCTTGACAAACACAAGATTTTTAGCTATAATCCTCTTGTCATAATTTATGGATGGTGTTAAGTATATGGCAAAGTCAATGTTTGATATTATCAAAAAGCAAAATGGTGAAAAATTTGCAAAAGAGATTAGGGATACAGATTCCAGAATTTTTGAAATTGAAAATTTACCAGAAATTTTAAAATATGCAGGGCGCAACCCTGAAAATTTGGTCCCCTTTTTAAGGGGTCTTTTAAAAGTTGAAGAAGATGTTCAAACCTCTGAGGGGGAAGACCCTTTTACCCTGTTGAAACAAGCGGGGTATAATGCTTTTTATGCCAATACGTTGCAAAAACAAAATTCAATTCAAAAGTATTTTAAAAAAAGTGAAGAGTTGTGTACTTTTCGTGATCCCGACAGATACAAAGATTATTATATTATCCATGCTGTTAAAGAAAATGTGGATCAAATTCGTCGAGAAGATTTTCCTTATCCTGAAAGACAAGATGCCTATGGGACATCGGTGATTTCTATTCAAATTATCAAAGAGGGTGGTTTTGTCTCAATTAAAAACAGATACAATCATTCTGTTTTGATGGCTGATGCCACATTTGAGTCAAATCCTGACAATATTATCAACGGATTATCGGTATCTCTTAAAAAATATTTTAATGTTGATTTTAAAACAAGTTCAGTTGCCAAGTTGCCAGATGGATTTACTTATCAAAATGGGTGTTTGTATAAATATAATGATGAACTGAATAACTATTATTTTGGCGATGGTTTTTATTTAAAAGACGGGGTTGTAACAGAACTAAAAAAAGATTATCAATTTTTTGTTGGACACTATTTGTTTGATTTAAAAGAAAAAACGGTTAAGAGTCTTGGGTATAAAAATGATCCTTATGTTCAAATTATGAATGAGGAGATGGCGGATAAAAAAATTCAAAAAAGGGTTGTTGATGGGTCTATTCATTTGTATTTAAATAGTGAGCTCTTTTTTAAAACAAAGAAAGAATTTAATATTGATTATATTGATGAAATAACACTTTCAAAAGCAAGAGAACTGCCTGATGGAGATGTTTGTGGTAAGTTGTTTGAAAATGTGTCTGTTATTAGAGCACCTAAGGTAAGGAAAATAGGTTCCAACTGTCTTTGCAGAGTGGATTTTTTTGATTTGCCTAAATTGGAAGAAACAGGAAATAGCTGTTTTTCATATCGGTATATAAAAGGGATGGATAAAATCTATCTCCCCCATTTAAGAAAGATTGGGAATAAATGTTTTTCAAACATCTCAGCAGTGAAAGAGATTATATTGCCCGAACTTTTAGAAGCGGGGGATGTAACTTTTAATGGAACATCTTGTTCAACGTTATTGTTGCCAAAATTGGAGCGTATTGGTTCAAAGGGTATCGCATTTAATAAAAATTTAACAAAACTTGTTGCCCCTTGTTTAAAATCAATGGGTCAGCTTTGTGTTGTTAAAGATAATGCGCTTGAAAATCTTTATTTACCAACATTGGAAAGAATGGGTGAGAAGTGTATTGTTAATAATAAAAATTTAAAAAAAGTTTTTGTGCCACAGCTTAAAAAGGTGTTTGAAGAAAGTTTTTATGGGAACAAGTTTGCGTGTTACATTGAGGCGCCAAATTTAAACATAGTGGGATATGGGTCGCTGGATAATTGGGCGCGACTTTATGCACCAAAGGTTAAGGATTTTTCATTCACACGCAATCAGTTTTATAAAAAAATGATTCAAGCGTATCAGGCGATTAAAAAAGCGGAAAAACGCTTTGATTTGATGGCGTTGGTTCGCTCTTATTATAAAAGTGAGCGACAGATAGGGTAACTTATGGCAAAATTAATGTATGACATCATCAAACGTCAAAATGGGGAGACTTTTGCTCAAACGATACGTCAGTTTGATAGTGGGATTTTTGATATCCCCAATTTGCCCCAACTTTTGAAGTTTGCAGGACGGGACGCCACACCTATTTTGAATTTTTTGGAAAGCTTAAAGCTCAGCCAATTGGGAGCTTCTGGTTTTGAAAATAAAGATGCGATTGAATTGCTTTCATTGGCAGGGTATAATGCTTTTTATGCCGATAGCCTAGAAAAACAAAATGCTATTCAAAAATATTTTGCCAAAGGGGAGGAGCTTTGCACATTCAAAGATGAGAGGAGGTATAAAAATTATTATATCATCCATGCTGTCAAAAAGAATGTGGATGAAATTAAGCGAGCAGATTTTGTAGGGCGTGAAGATAGAGAAGATGAATACGGTACTTCAGTGATTTCTATTCAAATTGCCAAAGGCTCTCATTTTATCAAAATATGCAATCGTTATAATCATACAGTTGTTGCTCCAGATAATACCTTTTATTCCAACCCTGATAATATTATTGTCGGTTTAACACAAGCACTTGAAAAGATGTTTTGTGTGAATTTGCAGGTACACCAACAAATGTATGTTCCTGATCATTTTATTTATCAAGATGGGCGTTTATATCGGATTAATTTTGAAAAAGATAATATCTATTTTGGGGATGGGTTTTATTTTGAAAATGGCGTTTTAAAAGAACTTCAAAAAGATTATCAAATTTTGATTGAAACGAGTTTGTTGGATTTGAAAAAAAAGACAGTTCAGTCATTGACAGAGGACGGTTCTGTTTTTAGCAAATATTTAAGTTGTGAAATTCAGGGAAAAAGTTTTTCTATTCAAAAAGAAGGGGATGAAAAACACCTTTTTCTGAGTGGAAAACACTTTTTGACCCTTCAAAAGGGCCGTGTTAAATCTTTGACCTCTTATATGCTGAGGGGTTCAAATTCGTTTGAACTGAGGGGTACGGAGCGTATTAATATGATTGTACATGCTTTGCCAGCGTTAAGAAATCTGTCTTTAAAAGGTGTCAGGCTGGTGGATGGGTTCTTTTTGTCTGGCTGTGAGAATCTTGAAACATTGGATATGCCGAATTTGGCCGTTGCAGGATACCGTTTTTTAAATAATTTAAGAAACCTAAAACGTATCACCTTACCCAATTTAAGACAAGTGGGGACTTATTCTTTTATCAACTTATCAAATTTAGAAGAGCTTTCGTTACCTTTTTTAGAAAAAGCAGGGGATGGTTGTTTTTGTAAGAATCAAAAGTTAAAAAGATTAAAACTTCATTTTTTGCATGCTTTAGGAGAAGATAGCATTACCCAAAATAATGAATTAAACACCCTTTGGTTAGGGTGTGAAAATATCTCAAAAGGTGTTTGTTCTGACAATGAGAAGTTGGAAAAAATTTATTTAGGAACGATTAAAACGGCTGAAACGGGGCTTTGTTTTAAAAATTTGCCTCATCTGAAAGAGGTGGAAGCTCGGGATGCATATTGTGCTTTACGCCAGCTTTTTCAACCAAGGGTTGCTGTCCATATCTTCTCACTACAGGTGCCAAAAGATAAATATATTGAAACAAAGCAAGCAAATAATCCTTTTGTTGTGCAAAAATCATGTGTTTATAAAAAGTTAAAAGACAATGGATTGAAGGAGAATACAAAATATTATGTCTAAATCCGTTTATGAGCAGATTAAAAAACAAAATGGCGAAACGTTTGCCAAAACAATTAGAGTGTTTGACGAGGGGATTTTTGAAATCCCAAATATTGTCGCACGTCTTAAATATGCAGGCAGGGATGCAGAACCGATTAAAGAGATTCTTTCCTCACTTAGATTAAAACATCAACTGGCAGATAGCCATCAAACCCCTTATGAGTTGCTTAAAAAAGCAGGGTATAACGCTTTTTATGCCGATACATATAAAAAGCAAAACTCAATTGCTCCTTATTTTTTAGAGCAAGAAAAATTGTGTACCTTTCGAGATAAAAATAGGTATAAAAATTATTATATCATTCATTGCATTAAAGAGGGGGCTGAAAAATTAAAACGCACAGATTTTATCCATCCAGAACGTGAGGATGAATATGGTACCTCAGTCATCAGTATTCAAATTGCAAAAAGAGGTGGGTTTATTAAAATTCTCAATCGCTATAATCACTCAGTTTCTTGCCCTGATAACACCTTTAATTCAAACCCTGATAACATTATTGATGGGTTGACCTTTGCCCTTCAAAAAGAATTTAATGTGGAATTTTTTGTTCATCAAAAAATGCCGCCTCATTTTATTTTTTTGAATAACAAGCTGATTAAATATAATTTTGAATTAGATGGCACCTATTTTGGTGATGGGTTTTATGTATCGGATGGCCATATTAATGATTTTAACAAGGATAATTTTTTGTTAATTGACCATTTTCTTTTGGATTTTAAAACAAAAAAAGTCACCGATTTAGTGATTGGACCTGTTGACATGGACTCTTTTTTTGATTCATACGAGTGTCAAGACGACTCTTTTGCTCAAGTGCTTCAAAAAGAGGTGGAAGGGAAAACCTTACAAGTTAAAAAAATCTCTAAAAATGAAAAAGTTCTTTTAGCAGACGGTGTTCAAATTTTAAGAACCAAAGAATCCCAATTAACGCATCTTTATTTGCCAACAACACAAGTTTTGCCAAAAAGATTTTTAAATAGAAATGAAACGCTTGAAACGTTCTTCGCTCCTCATTTAAGATATATGGGTAACCATTCGTTTGAGAGGAATAGGGAAATGAAATACCTCTATTTGCCTCGCCTTCAAAATATTGGTGATTATTTTTTAATGTATAATAACAAATTGAAATATTTAAACATTCCAATGGTGAAGGAAATAGGGACCATGTCGCTAAGAGAAGTTCCATTAGAGAGAATGATAGCCCCTTGTTTAACATATATTGCTTCAGATGTTTTTATCAGAGCGAGGGAAATGGCGATTTTCTCTGCCCCAAATTTAATAAAAATCAATCGAGGTGTTCTTGATGCAAATGATATGTTAAAGCGTTTTTACGCCCCTAAATGGGATGTATCATTTCCCTTTTTTCGAGATTGTGATTTAGGCATTGATCGAAGTGAGAATGTTTTTCTTTTAAAGCATCCAAAACGAAAAAAATTGATTAACAATCGAAAAAATATTCATAAAATCTTAAAAACACCCTTGTTGAAGCGAATTAAAATGTATTTTAAAGAACGGGGAAGCAGATGACAAAATCTGTTTATGAACAAATCAAAAAACAAAATGGTGAGGGATTTGCAAGAACTATTCGTGATTTCGATGAGGGTATTTTTGAATTGCCCAATATTGTCAAACGGTTAAAATATGCAGGGCGAGATGCTGAGCCCATTAAAGAGTTGCTTTCTTCATTTAGAAGGGGATATGTTGCAATGGACACAGTTTCAAAAACGCCGTTTGAGTTGTTGAAACAAGCAGGGTATAACGCTTTTTATGCGAATAATCTTAAAAAACAACGCTCAATTGCGCACTTGTTTGCGCCTGGGGAAGAGTTGTGTACCTTTAGAGATGATGATAGATTTAAATTATATCATATTATTCACTGCGTTAAAGAAGGGGCTGAAAATTTGAAACGTTCTGATTTTAAAACCCCTAAAAGGGAAGACGAATATGCAACATCTGTTATTTCCATTCAAATTTTAAAACGGGG
>JAZSGT010000041.1:0-29420 GCA_045532865.1 Alphaproteobacteria bacterium | reverse complement strand
AAAATAAAAAATAAAATCCAAGCTAAGTCCTTGATTAAAAAGCTATCTGATATCTTATTTCAATATGGACTTTGTCTTGTTTCACCCAATTACAAGCAGTATGTAAAATCTGAAAAAATTCTTCAACAACTTGCTCAGTCAAAAAAGAAGACACCTCTTTCTGATAAAGAAGTAAATATCATATTGGGTCATTTTATAACCACGCCCAAAAATTTTATTCCCCAAAAAATAACCACTTCAAAAAATAAATTATTTTATAACATTTCAAAAGACATACGAGTTCACATAAATGACTAATACATCTATTCGCCTTTTACCCCAAAATTTAATCAATCAAATTGCAGCTGGAGAAGTTGTTGAAAGGCCGTCGGCCGCCATAAAGGAGTTGATTGAAAACTCAATTGATGCTGGAAGCAGTCAAATTGATGTTAAAATTCAAGAAGGAGGAAAAACATACTTTGCTGTAACTGACAATGGAAAGGGTATGTCAAAAGAAGAACTTGAACTAGCTATTGAACGCCATGCAACCAGCAAATTACCAGATGATGATTTGTTCCATATCAGTTTTTTAGGGTTCAGAGGAGAAGCTCTTCCTTCAATTGCATCGGTTGCCAAATTAACCATCACTTCCAGACAAAAAGAATCAACCGATGGCTGGATGATAAAGGTTGAAGGTGGAATCAAAGAAGAAGTTGCCCCTGCTCCAGCACCATTTGGAACAACTGTTGAGGTTAGAGATTTATTCTTTGCAACACCTGCTCGTTTAAAATTTTTAAAATCAACACAATCAGAAACATTAAATATCAAAGAAACCATCAATAGATTGGCAATGGCTTATCCAAACATTCATTTTTCACTTTCAGATGAAAAAAGACGCATCTTAAATTATCCACCTGTTTCTTCTTTACTTTCAAGAGTTACTCAAATTATTGGAAAAGCTTTTGATGAAAACGCTCTTCCCATTGAAACCGAATACGAAGGAACTAGATTAACAGGTTTTGTTGGACTTCCTACATATACAAGATCAACCAGCCAAGATCAATATCTTTTTGTCAATGGAAGATTTGTGAAAGATAAAGTTTTAATCGGCGCAATTAGAGGGGCTTTTCAAGGCCTTATCAGTCATGATGTCCACCCTGTCTTGGCACTTTTTTTATCGGTTCCTCCACAAGAAGTTGATGTAAATGTCCATCCAGCAAAAATTGAAGTTCGTTTCAGCAATGCTGCAAAAATCAGAGGTCTGCTTGTTGCAACCATCAGATCAGCCCTTTCTGAACAAGGACATAGAACAAGTTCAACCATTGGCATTGGGGCACTTGAAAAAAGCGTACCTTACATTCCTAGCGCTCCAAAAATCAGCTCTATAAGTCAATTACCACCTCTTTCATTTAAAGAGCAAGAGTTCTCTACTTATAATAAATCAAAATTCACACCTTCAACACCTGAAAGAATATTTTCAGAACCCGAAACTCAACAAGTGATCCAATTTTGTGAACCAACATACAGCGTTAAAACACATGAAGAAAAAGCGATACAAACACAAGAAATGAACTCTCAACAAGAAGACTTTCCCCCTCTTGGGTTTGCTAAAGCACAACTTCATAAAACGTATATTGTCTCTCAAACAAAAGACAGTATTATCATCACAGATCAACACGCTGCACATGAACGGCTCACATATGAAAAACTCATCAAAAATCAAACAGTTTTGCAAGGACAGCTTCTATTAATACCTGAAATTGTTGACCTATCAAATGATGAGATCGATATTTTGTTATCCAGACAGCAAGAGTTAAACGATTTTGGATTTGTTTTAGAAGCATTTGGTGGAAATAGCATTGTTGTCAGAGAAATTCCTGCTCTTTTTTCAAAAACAGATATTTCAAAACTTATTCAAGATTTGGCCGATACAATCAAAGAATTTGACGACACCATTTTACTCAAAGACAAACTAACAGATATTTGTGCAAGAATGGCGTGTCATGGATCAGTTCGAGCTGGCAGAGTTCTTACCATTGAAGAGATGAACGCCTTGTTACGTCAAATGGAAGAATGCTCAACTTCAGGCCAATGCATCCATGGTCGTCCTACCTATATTGAGCTAAAACTCTCTGATGTAGAACGCCTTTTTGGACGCAGTAAATAACCTCTTATTTATCTAACAAAAAACAAGACATATTTTTTTATTTTTAACACGTAAAAAAAAGACTTTTCTACTAGACAAGGATTTTTATTTCGTGTATAAGTATTTCATTAAATTTTTTCACGTCGAAAGGAAGAGATATGTCTGAAAATCCTGTTAAAATGTTAGATGCAAATGAAGCTGCAGCACTGGTAGCTCATAAATTAAATGAAGTTTCAATTATTTATCCAATCACCCCTTCTTCACCAATGGGGGAATGGTCAGATGCATGGTCAGCTGCTGGCATCCAAAACATTTGGGGAAAAGTTCCTGATGTACTTGAAATGCAATCCGAAGCTGGTGCCATTGGCGCTGTTCATGGTTCTTTACAAGCAGGGTCAATGACGACAACATATACAGCTTCCCAAGGGTTACTGTTAATGATTCCAAACATGTATAAAATTGCAGGAGAACTTACACCTTTTGTTATGCATGTTGCAGCCAGGACCATTGCCGGACATGCTCTTTCTATTTTCGGCGATCACTCAGACGTTATGGCCTGTCGCCAAACAGGGTTTGCAATGATTGCCTCTAACAGCGTTCAAGAAGCACAAGACTTTGCAGCAATTGCCCAAATGTCAACATTTTTATCTCGCATTCCATTTATTCACTTTTTTGATGGGTTTAGAACCTCGCATGAAATTAACAAAATTACGCTCCTTTCTGATGATGATTTAAAAGCATTAATGCAGGATATTCCAACTGATTTTACTACTAAAAATGCTTTAAAACCTGAAAATCCCAAAATTCGTGGAACAGCACAAAACCCAGATGTATTCTTCCAAATTAAAGAAGCTGCAAATAAATATTACAACGCCTGCCCTACTCATGTTGAAAAAGCAATGCAAAAGTTTGCTGAAATAACAGGACGCCAATACCATTTGGTTGAATATAAGGGTAGTGAAACAGCAGAACACGTTGTTGTATCTATGGGTTCATCTGTTGAAACACTTGAAGAAACAGCAAAAGCATTAAATGCTATGGGGCAAAATGTTGGCGTATTAGGTGTTCATTTGTATCGTCCCTTCCCTAAAGAGGCTTTTGTTGCTGCTTTACCTAAAACAGTTAAATACATCACTGTATTAGATCGAACAAAAGAATCTGGAGCAACGGGTGAACCTCTTTATTTAGATGTTGTTTCAACCCTAGCTGAAGCTGTTTCAAATCAAACAATTGCTCACATGCCAAAAATCTTAGGTGGTAGATATGGTCTTTCTTCTAAGGAATTTACCCCTGCTATGGCAAAAGCTGTGTTTGAAAACAAAGACAAACAACATTTCACAGTCGGAATTGAAGATGATGTCACACATTTATCTTTATCATACGATCCTGAATTTGATATTGAATCAAATGACGTAAGCCGATGCGTATTTATCGGTCTTGGCTCAGACGGAACTGTTGGTGCGAATAAAAACTCTATTAAAATTATTGCTGACGGTGAAGATTACTATGGACAAGCTTATTTTGTTTATGATTCAAAAAAATCAGGTGGTATGACAACATCACACTTGAGATTTTCACCAAATCCCATTAAAGCACCATATCTAATCAACAAAGCTAGTTTTGTTGCCTGTCATCACACACCATTTTTATTTAAAACAGATGTTCTTTCATTTGCTAGCAAAAATGCCATTTTCTTGTTAAACACCAAAGAACCAACTGAAAAGGTGTGGGATTCTTTGCCAATTGAAGTGCAACAAGAAATTGTTGATAAAAACATCAAACTTTATGCTATTGATGCTGTTGATGTTGCGCTTAAAACAGGAATGGGTCGCAGAATTAATACCATTATGCAAACGTGTTTCTTTGCAATTTCCGGGGTTTTACCACGTGAAGAGGCTATTCAAAAAATCAAAAAAGCAGTTGAAAAAACATATGCACGTAAAGGGCAAGAAGTTGTTGCTGCAAACATCAAAGCTATTGATGCTTCATTAGAACACCTTCATGAAATTAAAATCGGAGCAGTAAATTCAATCCATAAAAGACAACCAGGAATTCCATCTTCTGCTCCTGAAGTTTTGCAACAAGTTACTGGCAAAATCATTGAAGGAAAAGGTGATCAATTACCTGTCAGTGCTTTTGAGTGGACTGCTGACGGCACCTGGCCAACAGATACTGCTAAATATGAAAAAAGACGCATTGCTACACAAATTCCTGAATGGGATCCAAGCATTTGTATTCAATGTGGTAAATGTGTCAGTGTTTGTCCTCATGCAGCTATTCGTGCAAAAGCTATTAAACCAGAATTATTAGAAAACGCACCAAAAACTTTCAAAACAACAGATTATAAAGGTAAAGAATTTTTGGGCGAAAAATTTGCACTTCAAGTCGCACCAGAAGATTGTACGGGTTGCTCTATTTGTACAAGTGCCTGCCCTGTCCGTGATAAACTCAATCCAGACAAAAAAGCAATCAATATGGTCCCAATTGAAAAGAATTTGGAAGAAGAAATCAAAAATTTTGAATTCTTTATGTCATTACCAGATTCTGATCGCACTAAACTTAACCCAAAACAAATCAAATCATTAGCGATGATGCGTCCACTTTTTGAATTCTCTGGTGCTTGCGCAGGATGTGGTGAAACACCATACGTTAAAATGATGACACAATTATTTGGTGACAGATTGGTTGTTGCAAATGCAACCGGTTGCTCATCCATTTATAGTGGTAACTTACCAACAACACCTTACGCCAAAAACAGTGAAGGTCATGGCCCTGCTTGGGCAAACTCATTGTTTGAAGACAACGCTGAATTTGGTTTGGGTATACGCACAAGTATTGATTCAAAAACAGAATTTGCTTGCCAAATTTTATCTCAAATGCGTGCAGAAGTTGGAGAAACATTAGTTGATTCAATTTTATCTACCCAACAGGCAAATGAAACTGAAATTCAAGAACAACGCCAACGTGTTCAAGAGTTAAAAAATAAACTATTAGCACTTAAAACACCAAAAGCCATGTTGCTTTATGACAACGCAGACTACTTGGTCAAAAAATCTGTTTGGATTTTAGGTGGTGACGGTTGGGCCTATGATATTGGCTATGGTGGTTTAGACCACGTGCTTTATTCTGGCAAAAACGTTAATATCATGGTTATGGACACAAACGTATACTCCAATACAGGAGGACAACGATCAAAGGCAACACCTATCGGTGCTTCAGCAAAGTTTGCAATTGCTGGCTCTGAATTACCCAAAAAAGATTTAGGCATGATTGCAATTTCATCAGGTGGTGTATATGTTGCAAGCATTTCTCTTGGGGCAAAAGATATGCATGCGCTTCAAGCATTAAATGAAGCAGAAAGTTTTAATGGTCCTTCTTTAATCATTGCATACAGTCACTGTATTTCACACGGCTATGACATTGGAAAAGAAGGTTTAGAACATCAAAAATTAGCAGTTGAAACAGGATTATGGCCACTTTTCAGATATGACCCAAGAAGAATAGAACAAGGCTTAAATCCTTTCCAACTTGACAGCAAACCAACAAAATCTGTTGCTGAATTTATGGCATTGGAAACAAGATTTAAAGCTGTAAAGCAATCAAATGCTGAACACTATGATGAGCTTGTTCAAAAAGCACAAGAACAAATTAATAAACGATTCAAACTTTATGAACGCTTAGCAAAAGGCGAATAATTTTAAATTTTTTAAAGAGGAAAAAATGGCTGAATATAATCATCTTGCAATTGAAAAAAAATGGCAAAAATATTGGGACGAAAATAAAACGTTCAAAGCTGAAATTGATAAAAATAAACCAAAATATTATGTCTTAGACATGTTCCCTTATCCTTCAGGTGCAGGTCTTCATGTTGGACATGCTGAAAACTACACCATTTCAGATATCGTTGCTCGTTTTAAACGCATGCAAGGATACAACGTACTTCATCCAATGGGATGGGATGCTTTTGGTTTACCAGCAGAACGTTATGCAGAACGCTCAGGCATGCACCCTGCAGACGTTGTTAAAATGAATGCTGATAAATTCCGTAACCAATTGAAAGCGATTGGGTTTTCATATGACTGGGATCGTGAAATCAATACAACAGACCCTAATTATTACAAATGGACACAATGGATTTTCAAAATTCTCTTTGATAAAGGCTTGGCTTATGAAGTAACAACTCCTGTTAATTGGTGTCCAAAACTTGGGACTGTTTTAGCAAATGAAGAAGTCAAAGATGGCAAATACGTTGAAACTGGGGATGAAGTCATTAGAAAACCAATGCGCCAATGGATGCTTAAAATCACTGAATACGCTGAAAAACTCCTTGAAGGGCTTGATAAAGTTGACTGGCCAGAAAGTATCAAAACAATGCAACGTGAATGGATTGGGAAATCTACTGGCGCTGATGTACAATTCAAAGTTGATGGTAAAAATATTGAATTTACAGTTTATACAACACGTCCAGATACTCTTTTTGGCGCAACATATTGCGTTCTTGCCCCAGAACATGCCCTTGTTAAAGAAATCATGACTGAGACACAATCTGAAGCTGTTTTAGCTTATATTGATCAAGCTTCTAAAAAATCAACACAAGATAGACTTGCTGAAGCAAAAGAAAAAACAGGTGTTTTCACCGGTGCTTACGCTATTAATCCAGTTAATGGCGACAAAATCCCTGTTTATATTTCAGATTATGTTCTTGGCGATTATGGATATGGTGCCATCATGGCCGTTCCAGCTCATGACCAACGTGACTATGATTTTGCAAAAGCATTTAACATTGAAATCAAAGAAGTTATTCAAGGTGGAGATATAACAAAAGAGGCATATGAAGGCGATGGTCCACTTGTTAATTCTGGTTTCTTAAATGGTTTACACGTTAAAGAATCTAAAGCAAAGATGATTGAATGGTTGGAAGAAAGAAATCTCGGAAAAGGAACAGTTAACTATAAACTCCGTGATTGGCTCTTCGCTCGTCAACGCTATTGGGGCGAACCATTCCCAATTATTCATTTAGAAGATGGATCTATCAAATCACTACCAGAAAAAGATTTGCCAGTTTTACTCCCTCCTCTCGCTGAATTTAAACCAACAGAAGATGGGGAACCACCTCTTGCCCGTGTACAAGATTGGGTGAAC
The DNA here is from genome assembly GCA_045532865.1 of Alphaproteobacteria bacterium. Classification (GTDB taxonomy): domain Bacteria; phylum Pseudomonadota; class Alphaproteobacteria; order CAAHEQ01; family UBA3637; genus RGIG4140. Next base: position 22,153 of record JAZSGT010000041.1, on the reverse strand, counting down.
ACAACAGATCCTGAAACAGGTGCAACAGCAAAACGTGAAACCAACACCATGCCTCAATGGGCTGGTTCTTCTTGGTACTTCTTACGTTACTGCGATCCACACAATAATCAAGAAGCATGGAGCAAAGAAGCTGATGAATATTGGATGCCTGTTGACGTTTATGTGGGTGGTGTTGAACATGCAGTTTTACACTTACTCTATGCTCGTTTCTGGCAAAAAGTCTTGTTTGATGCTGGTTTAGTTTCTTGTGACGAACCATTTAAAAAACTTGTTAACCAAGGGATGGTTCTTGCCTATTCATATCGTGATGACAATGGGAAATACTATTATCCAAAAGAAGTTGAACGTAAAGGAAATGAATGGTTTGTTAAAGAAACAGGGGTGAAAGTCAACACTCAAGTTGAAAAGATGAGTAAATCCCGTTACAATGTTGTTAATCCAGATGACGTTATCAACGACTTTGGGGCCGATTCAATGCGTTTGTATGAAATGTTCATGGGACCAATTGAAGCTGAAAAACCTTGGTCAGATGATGGCATTAACGGTGTTAATCGATTTATCAAACGGTTCTGGAATTTGTTTGAAATGGAAGGTAAAATTCAAGAAACAGGTTCTCTTGAACTTACAAAACTCATGCACAAAACAATCAAAGGTGTTACAGATGATATGGAAAAAATGTTCTATAACACTTCTATTGCAAAGTTAATGGAGTTTATAAATGCTGTTTATAAATCAACTGAACCTGTTGCAAAACAAGATATGGAAAAGTTTGTCCTTCTTTTAGCACCTCTTGCTCCTCACGTTGCAGAAGAATTATGGGAAAAACTGGGGCACACAAAAACACTTGCTTATGAAGCGTGGCCAACTTTTGACGAAGCAATGACAAAATCTGACACAATGGATATTGTTGTTCAAGTAATGGGTAAAAAACGCTCCATTATTACTGTCCCAGTATCAACATCAAAGGAAGAGATTCTTGCTCTTGCAAAAGAAACAGAAGGCGCCAAAAATTTCATGGATGAAAAAGAGATTTTAAAAGAAATCTATGTTCCAAATAAATTGGTAAATTTTGTTGTAAAATAAATAACCCAGCCCCTGTTTGAGGATAAACAGGGGCTCCCTATTTTGTATAAAAAAATGAAACTCATTAAAAAATCTATTCTTTTAACATCAATTGCATTAATTCCATGTTCTGGATTATTTTTCTTTTTAAAACAAAAAATTAACAATTATAAAGACCCTACTCCACTTATTTCTGTTGTTATACCCACTTATAATAGAGCTCATCTTCTTGAACGAGCTATTGATTCAGTTTTGGCTCAAACATTTCAAGATTATGAAATTATTATTGTCAACGATGGGTCTTCTGACAAAACTGCGGCATTATTAAATAAGTATAAACAAAAAACAACTAAGATTAAAATATTCCACCACCCAACAAATAAGGGGGTTGCTGCTGCAAGAAACACTTCTATTAAAAATGCAAAAGGGAAATATATTGCTCTTATGGATAGTGATGATTATGCTCATCCAAACTGGTTAGAGGAATCTGTATCATTTTTAAAAAAGAATCCAAACACAGACATTCTTGTTCCTTTAAAACAAGAAATAAATGATGAGACACCAACCAAATTAAAAGATAAATTCTTTCCTCTTTATCTTTTTTATCTTGATAATTATCTATCAAATGTTGGTAACATCATCCGAAATGATTTTATTAAAAAACATAACATTCAATATTCATCAAAATACACCTGTGGTGAAGATTATGATTTTTGGATAAAAATGATCATAAAAGGTGCTAGAATTGAAGAATTGAATAAATATCTTATTGTTTATAGATATCATAACTCAAATGGTGACACCTATAAGAAAGAATGCATATCGGCAAAAATAAACATAACTCACTCTTTTTTAAACACCCTAGAACTATCTGGCTATTCTAGAGTGAATCGATGCACAGTTGTAAATCAAATAGTAAAAAATTATCCAAACATTTTTAATGACACATTAAAAAACATAATGATTAAAGAAGCTTGTCCATCAAAAGACAGTCATTCTATTTTTATAATACATCCAAAATGGAAAGATTATCTTATTCTTTCAGATGATTTGAAAACAGTCCACCTACATACAAAGAGAAATAGTAAAGCTCATATTATCGAATTTACACCTAACAAAAGTTTGACAATTAAATGGGAAAAATGGGGAACTGAATCTTTTAGATATAATCCAGAAAATAACATATATCATTATGTCCATCCCTCACATTAAATACAAAATATCCTCGTATTTTTATTACGAGGATATTTTGTAGTATAAACTTTTCTTATTCTTTTGGCTTAAATCCAACATCAGAATCATCGCCTAATGTCTTAATGTTAAAATATCTAAGCAATGGAACTGCAACAAAAATTGAAGCAAAAGTACCAAGCAAAATACCAAGGAATAAAGAAAGAGAAAAACCTCTTAGTGTTGTACCACCCAATACAAGTAATACAAAAATCATAACAAGTGTTGAAATACCTGTTAAAATTGTACGAGAGAGTGTTTCGTTAATACCTTGATTTAAAATTTCATCAGTTGATTTTTTTCTATATTTTTTTAAATTTTCACGTACACGATCATAAGTTACAATTGTATCATTACAAGCATACCCTGCCAAGGAGAGAATACCAGCAACCACTACCATATCAAATTCCCAATTAAATGCTGAGAATAGACCAACAACAGAAATTAAAGTAAATGCTAATGAAATTAAACAACCAACTGCAAATGGCCATTCAAAACGAAACCAAATATAAATAGCAATTGCAATCAAAGCAAGAACTGATGCCAATAAACTGTTTTGTTTCAATTCTTCACCAATTGTTGGACCAATAACTTCAACACGTTCATAAACATATTCAGAACCTAAAATTGATTTAATTTTTTCAACAACTTGTGTGCCTGTTTCACCTTTTTCAGGTTGCGCTTGAATTAAAAGCAATTGTCCATCTAAGCCAGCTGATTGAATAGACAAGTCTTTTAACCCATTCAAATCTTGGCGTACTTTTGAAATATCAACAGGTTTTTGAGAGGATACTTCAACCAAAATACCACCTTGAAAATCAATACCATAATTAAGCCCTTTGACGCAAAATGAGGTTACGCTTGCTATAACAAAAGCTAAAGCTATTGTAAAACCAATTTTACGAATTCTCATAAAATTAAAATTATAATCTCTTTTTCTAAATAACTTTTTTAACATATCTTAACCTCTTACATGTCAATTGTTTTTGGTTTTTTAACATTATACCAAATCATAAAAATAACCTTGTTGACAATAATTGCAGCATACATTGTTGTTGCTAAACCTAACCCCAATGTGATACCAAAACCACGAACGGAACCAGACCCTAACATAAAGAGAAATAATGCAGCAAATAATGTTGTCAATTGTCCATCAAAAATAGCTGAAAAAGAACCTTCAAATCCACGTTTAATAATTTCTTGAGGATTTTTTAAACCACGATGAATTTCTTCTTTCATCCGTTCCATAATCAAAATATTAGCATCAACAGCCATTGCCAATGTCAAGGCAATACCTGCAACACCTGGCAATGTTAATGTTGCATTAAGCAAGCTTAATAATGCCAATAATAAAATGCCATTAACCAAGAGTGTAATATCAGCAATAATACCAAACGAGCCATAAACAATTAACATAAACACAAAAATAAAGGCAAGACCAATTAAACAAGCCCCTGTTCCTGCTTTAATTGAATCTTCACCCAATCCAGGCCCAACAACACGTTCTTCAACAACGACCAAAGGAGCAGGTAAAGCCCCTGCTCTAAGCATCAAAGCCAAATCGTTGGCAGATTGCATGGAAAAGTTTCCTGTGATAATTCCTTGCCCACCGGTGATTGGTGAATTAATCGTTGGAGCACTCAATACTTTTCCATCTAATACAATAGCTAATCTTCTACCCACATTTTCGCGTGTTACATTTGCAAATTCCTTAGCACCTGCAGCTTTAAAGCTAAATGAAACAGCAGGAGCACCATTTTCATCATAGCTGCCCTTAGCACCATCTAATTGAGCACCACTTACGACCACACGACGTTTCAAAACAATATAACCAGTTTCATCCCCGGTTACAAGCATTGAATCTGGAGAAAGTTTTCCCATTTGAGCTGCTTGTGGTGTTGTTTCTTCATCAACCAAATGGAATGTCATCTTAGCTGTTTTACCAAGCAACGCTTTGATTTCAGACGGATCTTGAACACCGGGCAATTGAATTACAATGCGATCAACACCTTGTTGTTGAATTTGAGGCTCCTTTGTGCCAAGTTCATCAATTCTGCGACGTACAATTTCAACAGATTGTTCAACAGCTTTGCGTTTCATCTCATCCAAAGCTTTTTCAGTATAAGAAACATTCAACACAGTCTCTTCACTTTCAACTGAAAGTAAAGAAGGCTCAATTTTTCTGATAACTTCTTTTGCAATTGCTAAATCAGAAGCATTTAAAATACGAACTGTCATTGCATTTTCAACCACAGCTAACCCTGCAAAACGAACTTTTGCACGACGCAATTCAGAACGAGTTAAATCTGCTAATGTCGTTAATCTTTCTTTTAACAAATCATTGGTGTCCACTTCCATTAACAAATAAGACCCACCTTGTAAATCGAGACCCAAAGTAATAGGTTTAAACCATTCTTGCACATTTTTTGGCAACTTTGACAATGTTGTTTGTGGCAAAAAATTAGGAACTGAAAACAGAACTCCTAAAAAAACCGTTGCAACAACAATCCATATCTTTAATTTAGAATATCCAAACATTTTTTGTCCTTTATTTTACTCTTTTGAACTTAAAACTTGAGAAACATATGCTTTAACAGCTGTAATTTCTACACCCTTTGCAATCTCAACTTTAATTTTATCATCCATAACAGATGTAACTTTTCCTATAACACCTGCAACAATAACTTCCGTACCTTTTTCAATGCTATTCAAGGCCTTTTCATGTTCTTTAAACTTCTTTTGTTGTGGACGAATAAGCAAAAAATAAAGAACAAAGAAAATAAGTGCAAATTGAAACAAAACTTGCATCCATTCAGGACTTCCTGATGAACTAACTTGTGAAACAGTATTAGCTGTTTGAGCAAATGCATTTGAAATAAACATATATCATCTCCTTTGATAAAAAAATATATGCAATACTATATAGATTTATTCGAAAAAATCAATACATTTTTATCGTTTTTTTTATTTGACAAACAAAAAACTATTCTCTAGATTAATTCACCTATAACACTAAAAAAGGAATAAAAATGTTTAAAATAAAAATTGAATATTTACCCTCATTCAAAAAAGAATGGGAACGTTTAAACTATAAACATCAAGGAGATGCTGGTTTTGATTTAAGAGCAGCTATTGAAGAACCAATAGTTTTAGAACCAAATGAATTTAAACTTATTTCAACCGGTATTAAAATGGAAATGATACCTGATCCGGCACTCCCTTTTAATTTTGAAATGCAAATTAGACCAAGATCAGGTTTGGCAGCAAAATTTGGCATTGGAATTATTAACTCTCCTGGTACAGTTGACTTTTTATATCGTGGGGAAATTAAAACACCCCTTATTAATTTAAGCAATAAACCTTTTACAATTAATCCAGGAGAACGCATTGCACAAGCTGTTATTTGCCCTGTTATTCAAGCTATAATTGAAGAAACAGACAAAGTTGAGGAAAATACAGACCGGGGCGCTGGTGGATTTGGGTCAACTGGCACAAAATAATCAATTTTAGACATCAACAGACAAAAATCCCGAAGATCATTTCTGATTTTCGGGATTTTTTATACCATATCGTTCTTTTAATATAATTTATGATTTCATTTGACGGATACACCTTCTTGCAATTTTTAGTGCATTTTGAAAATCACTTGCAACAGATAATGTTTTCCAATTAATCCGTTCTTGCAAAAGAACATGGTGCAAAATACGTCTTGGTTGTTTTTTAATATTACAAATGATAACTTTTGTGTTTTGCTTTTTGAGTTTTTTTATAAACTCAACAATTAAGTTTGCACCACTTGCATCAATCAGAGGAACTTGTCCCATTCTTAATATCAAAACACGTGGAGGTGTTTTAAATTGATTGAGAAACAAAGAAACCTCATCAACGCCACCAAAAAACAATGGTCCAGAAACACGCAAAGCAACAACACCCTTTTCTGCCAATGTTTCATTAATATTTTCACCACCAAATTTTTCTCTTGACAATTTATCTTCATTTTCAATAGCAATTTGATGACTCATTCGGTGCATAAAGATAACACTTGCCATAACAAACCCAACTGAAATTGCTGTATTTAAATCAACAAATATTGTTAATAATAATGTAACAATAAGAGTGTTACGATCACCTTTTGGAGCTGTTAAAAGCTTTTTAATTTTATCAAGACTTAACATATTCCAACCGATTAAAATCATTACAACAGATAAACAGGATAAAGGAATAAATCCAGCAACACCAGCTAATACAAGCATAAAAAGAAGAATAAATACAGCATGCAACATCCCTGCAACAGGAGAATAAGCATTTGCTTTATAATTTGTTGCTGTTCGAGCAATAGCACCTGTTGCTGGAAGACCTGCAAAAAAAGCTGCAGCAATATTTGCAGTTCCTTGAGCAAGCAATTCAACATTTGGGTTATGGTTATCACCACTCATACTATCTACAACTTTGGCACTTAACAATGATTCAATTCCAGCTAAAAAAGCAATTGTAAATGCGCTTGGTAATAATCCAAGAACCATATTCATTTGAAATTCTGGCATTTTTGGCATTGGTAAAAAGTGAGGAACAGATCCAAAACGAGAACCAATTGTATCAACTCCTAAACCAAAAACAACAACCACCAAAGTTGATAAAATAACACTTAGCAAATAAAAAGGAGAACGTGGATATTTCTTTTTCAGAAGAATAATTGTTAAAAAAGCAATAGCACTGATTAAAATAGTGCTTAAATTCACCGTGTTAATATGAGAAAAATAAGATTGCCATTTATCAAGAAATGCAGCTGGAACGTTTTCAATTGTTAAACCAAGCAAATCTTTAATTTGAGTTGAAATTAAAATAACACCAATTCCTGCAGTAAAACCAGTAACAACTGGATAAGGAATATATTTAATATAAGTTCCTAATCGCAAAAGGCCAGCAACAATTAAAATTACTCCTGCTAATATCATTGTTAACAAAAGGCCTGTATATCCATGTTGAGAAAGAACTCCTAAAATAATAATAATAAAAGCACCCGTTGGGCCACCAATTTGGTAACGTGATCCCCCTAAAAATGACACAAAAAAACCAGCTACAACAGCTGTATAAAGACCATTTTCAGGAGCAACTCCTGAAGCAATTGCAAAAGCCATAGCCAAAGGAATTGAAACAACAGCAACAGTCAAAGCTGCAATACAATCCCTTTTAAAATCAGCAACTGTATAACGTTTTTTTAAAACTTCGACAATTTTAGGCATAAAATGTCGTTTTGCCGACTTTTTTATCTTTTTTAATACATTTTCGAACATCTCTTTCTCCAAAAAAATATACAACACCACACACATTTTAAAAATGCGTGTCCTTCAAAACATAAAATTATTGAATAAAAACAAAAATATACCTAAAAATTCAACATGTCAACATAAAAAAATATCTTGAATAAAAAAATAAAAAAAGATATCTTTTTAATAAAAATGAAAGTAATTCCCATGCAAAAAATTATAGAATGTGAAGAAAAATTTTTTTGCGAACACACCCCTGCTCTTTTTTATTTTATTGAAAAAGAACTTGGCTTTTGTTTTCAAAAAAAAGTCATAGAAACAGATATTTATTTGGAAGACAAACAATCATTATATATTCAAAAAAACACCTGTTTAAGACTTAGAAAATCAGGTTCTGAACTTTTAGAGTTAACATCAAAAAAAATATTAAACAATGATGAACGCATTAAAATTGAAAAAACACACTTTTTCCCTTTAAAAAAAGAAGAACACCTTCTTAACCTTCTTAAACGAATCGGAATTAAAGAATATTGTACTGTTTTTAAAGAAAGATTTATTTATACAGCAAAAAAATCATCAATAACTTATAATATTATGATTGATATTCTTAATCAAAAGTCATCTTTTTTAGAATTAGAAATTATTGCCAACCGACCCCATGAAGTGCTTAAACAAAAATTAAATGATTTTGTAAAATTATTTGAACAATTTAATTTAAAAAAAACAAATAAAAATTATAGAGATATCATAAAAGAAAGCGAATAAATAAAATATCACAAAAAAGCATTGACAAGTTATTTGATTAAGATTATATTCCTTATCAGGAATTATTACTAATAAAGAAGAAAATGGAAAGAAACACAAAACAAAAACAACTTGTCATAGAGGCATTAAAAGCACTTTGCCACCCTACTGCACAAGAAATTTATGAGTTTGTTAAAAACAAATATCCAAATATTAGTATTGCTACCATTTATCGTATTTTAGGCGTTTTTGAAGAGCAACAAAAAGCCCTTCATATTGAAATACCAAACAAACCAGATTGCTATGATTATAATTTGAATCAACATTATCATTTATCTTGCAAAAAGTGTAAAAAAGTATATGATATGCCTATACCCTACTTATCTAAATTGAACCAAAAAACAGATGAGTATATAATCGAGGACCATATTATTTTATTTAACGGCCTTTGCGCCAATTGTCTCAAAAACACGGAAGGAAAATAACATGACAGAAAATTTAAAAGGAACAAAAACAGAAGCAAACTTGTGGGCCGCCTTTGCAGGTGAATCTCAAGCTCGTAATAAATACACATATTATGCTTCAAAAGCGAAAAAAGAAGGTTACGTACAAATTGCAAAAATCTTTGAAGAAACAGCTGACAATGAAAAAGAACATGCTAAAATTTGGTTCAAGCTTCTTCATGATGGGGATATTCCTTCAACTGGTGCTAATTTAGAAGATGCAGCAGCTGGTGAAAACTATGAATGGACAGATATGTATGCCGGTTTTGCAAAAACTGCAAGAGAAGAAGGTTTTACAAAAATTGCAGCTCTTTTTGATATGGTTGGAAAAATTGAAAAAGAACATGAAGAAAGATATCGTAAACTCTTATCAAATGTTGAAAATGGTTTAGTTTTCTCACGTGATGGTGATATGATTTGGCAATGTTCTAACTGTGGTCACATTATCATTGGCAAAAAAGCTCCCGAAATGTGTCCTGTTTGCTCTCATCCAAAAGCATACTTCCACATCAAAGCTGAAAATTATTAATTCACCTTCTAAAACAAAAAAACACCTGCTCCATTGCAGGTGTTTTTTATTGTCTCAATTTAACAGCCCCACGCACATCATCTCTTGCACGTCTAACATCATTTTGAATCGCTCCAGAAACAGCATCTAAAAGCGTTGAATTATTTTTTTGAGCCGTTTTTATCGCATTTTCTGCATTCATTGAATCATCATTTATTTCATACACCAGTTGATCACCTGCCTGCTCTAAATCTCTTTTAAAAAAAGATTTTTCTCGCTCATTTTCATAATAAAGAGTGACAGCATATAAAATTAAGACCATCCCTAACAAATAAAGAAATATTTTCATTAGACTCCTCTTTTTTTTGATTTAATTTCTTCAGGTTAAATAATTTGTTCAAAAAAAAATTCAAGCACATCTATAATTAATAATTTTACTTGATTTTAATTCCTATTTTTACCTATAATAAATTTATGTTTTTTTAAGAGGAGAAAAAAAATGAACGCACGCAAAAAAGAAACTGACGAGATAAATCAAATGACAGAAAGTTTATCGAACAACAAGCCCACAAAAGCCCGTTCAAAAAGTCTTTCACGAAATATTAAACCAATTTTAATTACGATCCTTGCAGTACTTTGCCTTACTGGGGGAATTGTTTTACACAAAATTCACGCTTTTGAAAAACAATATACAAATCAAAAAACTAATCACATATATAAAAAAGAAAAAAAGCCTCAACTAAATCTTTCTCAAAATCAAAATACGCATAAACAAATTAAACTTTTTGATCAAACACCATCACCCATTGAAAATACCCCTTTAGCAATTGATCAAAAATCTGATAAAAACTTATTAACAACAAAAACAAGTACTGAAGATCAACATATCGAAACAAAAACAAGTGAAACGCCTCTTATCAATTTAAATGAGGAGACAAAAAATGCTCAACTCATTGGTTTTTCACTAGCTGATGCACTTTTGTTCAAGGAACACTTTTTAACAGAAGAAAGTTGTTATGAAGATTATCAAAAGCTACTAAATGCATCTAACAAATCAAATCTTGAAAATGATGTTTTAAATAATTTATCCCCCTACTGTTTAAGTAATCAAAGTGCCATTAAAAATGTTCAAGATGCTTTTTTAAAAAACAAGAAAAAAGCTTTAATTGTTTACTATAAAGAAAATAATCCCAGTTGGATAGCTTATTTAAAAGCTATTCCTGCTTCATTAATTGAAATTAGGAAGATTAATCCAACTGAAAACACACCTAAAGACATACTTTATAAAGCTCAAAATGAAATTGATAGTCAAAATATATCAAAATCTATTGATTTGATTACAAAACTACCTCTTTCAATGCAACAAAAAATGACTGATTTTTACCGTGAAGCAGCTATTTACAATCGAGCTAAAAATAGTATTGATCAACTCATTTTATCATTTGAAGTTAAAGGAGAATAACTATGCTAAAACTTATTCTTTTCATGATTGCTATGTTCACAACAGGATTTTTAATTGTTCAAGAAAACTGGCATATCACTATTGAAGCATTTGGATATGAAGTTACACTGTCAACTGTTTTATTGATTGTATTGTTAGCATTGTGTGTTTATTTATTAAGACTAATTAAAAAACCATTTTTGTACTTGTTTGGTTTTAAAAACAGACGCGTAACGTCTCATATGATTAAAAAAGAGGCTTATCTTACATTTGTCTTAGAAGCTATCTTAGATCAAAACAATGAATCTATTGCTCGTATTTTAAAACAAAAAGGTAATTTATTTCAAAAAAAAGATACAAAACATTTACTCTTAAATGCCCTTTTTAATCCATCTAAATCAACATTTGAAGAACTCTCTAAGCATAAAGAAACAGAATTAGCAGGCATTAGAGGGCTTTATTTTGAAGCAAAAAAATCAGGTAATCTTAAAGAAGCTGAAATTATTTTATCAAAAGCAGAACGTAGTTATCCTAATGTTTTTTGGGTTATACAAGAAAGCTATGACCTTGCTGTTTTGCAAAATGATATTGACAAAGCAATCTATTTACTCGATGAATTATCAAAATTAAAACAAGTTTCAAAAGAAGATTACATCAACCAAAAAGCAGCTTTATATTTTTCAAAAGGAAAAATTAAAGAAGCATACCAATTAAATAAAACCTGCCCTGCTTTTGCAGTTGCCTATGCAAAAGAAAATAAGGATAATGCGCAAAATATTTTACAAGCATCTTGGAACAAAGAACCTTCATGGGAAGTATACGAAGCCTATATGAAGTTGTTCAAAGACCAACCAGCTGAAAAACAGCTCAAAATGGTTAATAAACTTATTTCTAAAAACAAGGAATTTAGGATTTCACTTTTAGCATTAGCTGATACAGCTATCCAAAACGAAAAATGGCGTTTAGCAAAAGAAACTTTAACAGCATATTTGCAATCTTACCCTCTCACAAAAAAAGTGGCTTATATGATGGCACAGGTTTCTCGGTTAGGATGGCACCATGAGCAAGAGGCTAAAGAATGGGAACAAAAAGCCATTGAAACAGATGATAAATATGGTTGGACTTGCCTGAATTGTTCTCAAAGTACTGCTGAATGGAGTGCCATTTGTCCTCATTGTAATAAAGTAGGAAAAATCACTTATCGCTAAAAGCAACTTATAAAAAAAATAACAACCCATCAATTAAATTGGTGGGTTGTTATTTTTGTAATCAGCGAAGCTGCGCCTAAGCCGATGGACCTTTTTTCACAACATCTTTTTAAAACAACATAAAAAATGTTACATAGCAAAAATCACCAATAAAATTGGTGATTTTTAACTTAATGTATTAGATTAATATCTTAGTTTATCAATTTGAATATATTTATTTTTTATTAAAAAGACTCATTATCTTTTTGTGACTTAATAAATGTTTCTAACCAATGAATATTATATTCTCCATCAATAAATTCTGGACAGGAAATAATCCTTTGATGCAAAGGAATTGTTGTTGAAATTCCATCAATAACAAATTCTTCAAGAGCACGTCTCAAACGCATCAATGTTCCATTACGTGTCCGTCCATGAACAATTAGTTTTGCAACCATACTATCATAACAAGCTGGAACTTTGTAACCTGTATACATACCTGAATCAACACGAACAGAAAGTCCACCTGGCGTATGCCACAAACCAATTGTACCTGGAGATGGAATAAAGGAAACCGGATCTTCTGCATTAATACGACACTCAATTGCATGACCTGAGAATTTAATATCTTCTTGTGTATAACCAAGTATTGCACCACTTGATACACGTAATTGGTCACGCACAATGTCAACACCTGTAACCATTTCACTAATTGGGTGCTCCACTTGAACACGTGTATTCATTTCAAGAAAATAAAACTCACCATTTTCATACAAGAATTCAATTGTACCAACATTTGTATAACCCAATTTTTTCATTGCATTAACAGCAATTTCACCTATCTTTTTGCGTTCTGATGCATTCAAAGCTGGCGAAGGGGTTTCTTCCAACACTTTTTGATGGTTTCGTTGCAAAGAGCAATCACGTTCACCCAAGTGCACAACATTACCAAAATTATCAGCAATAATTTGAATTTCAATATGACGTGGTGTTTGTAAATATTTTTCAATATAAACAACATCACTTGCAAATGAACTTCTGGCCTCATTTTTTGCCAATGTAAAAGCTTCAACCATTTCATCAGCATTATGGGCAACCTTCATCCCCTTACCACCACCACCAGCAGCAGCTTTAACAATAACAGGATATCCAATTTTTTCACCCCATGCTAATGCTTCTTCTGTTGTTTTAACATCGCCATCAGAGCCAGGAACAACAGGAAGCCCCGATTCAATAGCTGCTTTTTTGGCAGTTACTTTATCACCCATTAATCGAATCATTTTCGGACTTGGACCAATAAATGTCATTCCATGCGCTTCAATCATTTCAGCAAAATCTGCATTTTCTGATAAAAAGCCATATCCTGGGTGAATAGCATCAACCCCTGTCATCATAGCTGCAGAAATAATTGCAGCTTTATTTAAATAAGAATCTTTTGCAGCAGCTGGACCAATACAAACAGCTTCATCAGCCAATTTAACATGCATTGCATCAGCATCGGCAGTTGAATGAACTGCAACTGTCTTAATGCCCATCTCACGACAAGCTCTGTGAATACGCAGTGCAATTTCACCACGATTTGCTATTAAAACTTTTTCAAACATTCTTATTCCATACTAAATAAAGGTTGGTTGTATTCAACAGGTGAGCCATTTTCAACTAAAACAGCCTTAATCGTCCCTGCTTTTGTTGCTTTGATAGGGTTGAATGTTTTCATCGCTTCAACCAAACAGATTGTTTGCCCCACAGAAACTTTATCTCCAGGCTTTACAAAAGCAGGAGATTGTGGATCTTTTGACAAATAGACAATCCCAACCATTGGTGATAAAATATCATTTGAAGCAACCACAACAGGTTTGTTTTCATGAACTGCTGGAACAGAAATCGTTGGAACAACAGGGACTTGTGCAGGAGCAACCGTACAAATATCTGTGGAACTTGCTTTTGGTCCAACAATCCTAATATGAACACCATTTGATTCATAATCAATTTCTGACAAATTATTTTCATGCAACAAATTTGCCAACTCTTTAATTGCTTCTTTTTGTTCTTTTTCCATATTTTCACCTCATTTTTTAATAAACATGAAACTTTTTTATAATATTTTACTTAAAAAAGCAAGCAATAAAAAAAGAAAGTTTTGTGACGAAAAAAAATTTTTTAAATCCTATTTTTTTTGTGGATTAAAAAAAAAACTCTTGTTATGATAGAATTATGTTTTGGGACAGAGGAAAAAAATACTACGAAATTCTTTTAAATGTTGAAGATGACGCCCGTCAAATTCGAACATTTAGCAATGCTCTTGTTGCAAGCAACACAAAGGGCAAAGAGTTATTTGGTGAAATGGAAAACCCTTTTTCATTTTTAAAAGATGCTGAAAACCCACAAAGTGTTCAAAAACTAATCGATGCCTATTGCACACAAACCCCTATTGAAATGGAAATTAAAACCGCACATCATGTATATGGTATCTCTTTAAAAAAAATTAAAAAATCCATTTTAATCATTGCTAAAGACAAATCTCCAGAATATGCTTTGCATTTAAGTCTTACAAAACAAGTAGAATTTATGTCGGATGTTCTCAGTACTTTTGTTGATCCGATATACCTAACAGACAAACAAGGTACCTTAATTTATGTTAACAAAGCCTTTTGCTTACTGACAAATACATCCTTTGATGATGTATTAGGTAAAAACATCAGCAATTTTGTTTTAGATGGTTCACCTGATTTTATGGGATATTGGCATGGCTTATTATCATTTAAAACAAAAGAAGGCTATAAACTTCTTTGTGCCTATCAACGACCATTTGAAGCACATAATAGCCTTTATTTTTCTGGAATTTTAAAAGAAAAAGAAACAATATCAAGTGAAAAAAGTTTATATCTTTTCAATGAGGCCCCTCTCCCACTTGCAATTGTATCAGGGATTGATTATCAAATATTACAAGTTAATAAAGCCTTTATTTCAGCATTTAAACAAGCTGAAACAGCTGATCAAAAAACAAATTTTCTTGATTTATTTTCAGAAAATACACGCGATGTTTTAGCGACAAAGTTAAATAAACTCACATCCGGACTTTCCAAAACAGAACATATTGAAGCAATCGTTTCTCCAGAATTTGGAGCAAAAACATTTAGTGTTTTTATAAGCTTTACAACAGCCGAAAAAGACACCCTTATTATTTATTTAATTGATGCATCAGAACGCAAAAATCTTGAAATGCAATTCGCCCATGCTCAAAAAATGCAAGCCATTGGCCAACTTGCTGGTGGCGTAGCTCACGATTTCAACAATTTGCTCACTGCTATTATTGGTTTTTGTGATTTATTACTTCAACGCCATAATCCGAATGACTCTTCATTCTTGGATATTATGCAAATTAAAGGAAACGCAAATAAAGCTGCCGGCCTTGTGGGTCAATTATTAACTTTTTCAAGAAAACAGCCAAGCAAAATCCAACTGTTAAACTTCCACGATGCATTTATTGATTTATCTGCTCTTTTACAACGGAGTATATCGCCTTTTGTCACACTTAAGACTGAAATGAAAAGAAACCTTGGTTTCGTCAAAATGGATCCAAATCAATTGACGCAAATTTTCTTAAATTTAGCTGTAAATGCAAAAGATGCTATGAAAACAGGTGGCACTCTTAAAATTTCAGCAACAAAAGAAAAACTGAAAAAAGCAAAACCTTGTGGCAATGATGTGATGCAATCAGGTGATTACATTAAAATTATCGTATCTGATAATGGGAACGGCATCTCTGCTGAACATTTACCACACATTTTTGAACCTTTTTTCACAACAAAAGAAGGAGTAACAGGTTCAGGAACTGGTTTAGGTCTTTCAACTGTTTATGGAATTATCCACGCAACAGGAGGATATATCTCTGTTGATAGTGAAAAAGGAATTGGCACCACATTTATTATTTATTTACCAAGAATTGAACAATCCATTTCTAATTATATACAACCCAAACTTGTAAGACCAGTCTTTATTCCCTCTTCTGGTCCATCAAATATTTTGCTTGTTGATGATGAAGATGGCGTCCGTCTTGTTGTTGCAAGACTACTCAAAGCAAAGGGATTTCAAGTTGTTGAATGTGCCAATGCGGAGCAAGCTCTTGATGAACTCTCTAAAAAAGATGATTATACCCTTTTAATCACTGACATGGTCATGCCCGGAATGGATGGAGAAACTCTAATTAAAAAGGCAAAAGAGGTGTATCCTAAATTAAAAACTCTTCTTATGAGTGGCTATTCAGAAGATATGGCTCGACACAGCTCTTCTGAAAACAAGGAACTTTATTTTATATCAAAACCATTTGAATTAAATAACTTACTTGAAAAAGTTAATGAAATACTCGAACAATAAATTAAGGAAAAAAACATGAATACTACTACAATATCATTAAATGATTTTTATAATTTTATGCTCATTGGAGCAGCGCTCGGTATTGTCTATTTATTTTTGTTATGGCAAACCATTTCAACACTTGCCCGTGCAAAGAAAAAAAATCTTGTTTTATTTATTTCAGCGGCCTTACGTATCTTTTTACTTATCTTTGTGGCTCTTGTTTTTTCAGGCCAAAATTTAAGCCATTTTTTAATTATTATGTGCGGCTTTTTGCTCACAAGAATCATTTTATTAAAAATTCTTAAACCAACATTGAAGAAAAAAATAACCTCTTCTGAAATCTTATATGCTGATAACAAAAAAACAAAGCAAGTAATGCCCAAGCAACAAAAGAAAAGAAGAAGATAACTTCTTATTGTCTTTTTAATTTATGAAGTGTTTCAACTGCATCATAGTCATCATCAAAAAGAATAGCTTTTTGTTTGATTTTCATATATTCTTGTAAAAGAGGTTCACTCACTTTAGTTTCTGATTGTTTTTTTATTACCTTTTGCATCTGAAAAAGGCGCTCTAATGCCTTATCTTGCAACGGTGGTGTATTTTCTAAAACCTCTATTAATCCATCCAATTCCCCCATACAATAACAAACAGCATCACACCCTGCATCTAATGACAACTTTGTTTTTTCTGACAATGTGCCTTTAAGGGCATGCATATCAATAGCATCTGAAATTAAAAATCCATCAAAACCTATTTCTTTTCGAATGATATGAGAAATAATCTTTTTAGACTGTGTTACAGGTACATCATCCATACTCTTCAAAACAATATGAGCCGTCATCATCATAGGTGTTTTTTGTGCTAATTGAACAAAAGGATAGAAATCTTTTTGGAGCTCATCTAAAGAAAAATCTAAAACTGGCAATTCTAAATGAGGATCTAGTTGAGCCCTTCCATGGCCTGGCACATGCTTGACACAAGGAATAATATTATTTTCTAAGTAAGTATCCACCATAACACTTGCCAGTTTAGCAACCAGCTTTTCATCTCTTGAAAAACATCTAGATTTTAAAACAGGCCCTGTTTGCTCAAAAAGGACATCACAACAAGGCGCATAATTTAAATTAACACCTACCTCTTTTAATTCTTCAGCAATTAAAAAAGATTGCAAATAAGCAGCTCGTTCTTGCTCTTTTTCCTCCTCTAAGGCTCCAATACTTTTCTGTGCCATATATTCCCTAAAAAAAGGAGGTTTAAAACGAGCCACACGCCCACCTTCTTGATCAACAGCAATTAAAATATCATCTCGTTCAACTGTCTCTTTGATTTCTGCTATCAAATTTTTAACTTGCAAAGGTGTTTCAATATTCCTTGCAAATAATGTAATGCCTAAAGGGTTATACCGAGTTAAAAGTTTTTTTTCTGCGTCCGACAACTTTATTGAAGAAACAGAAACCATTGCACTTATAATTGGTTTTTGCACAAAAATCCTCACCTTTTTTGTAAAACACACATAAAAAATCCATCTGTTCCAGTGCGATATGGTGAATATCTAAAAGATTTCACAATATGAAATGAAGGAAATTCTTGCACAAAATTTTCAACTTGATTTTCATTTTCATCATACGTCAAAGAACAAGTGATATACACAAGAAAATGCCCATTTTTAACATATTCTTGCGCAACTGATAAAATTTCGGCCTGTTTAAGTGTAATGTTATGCAGTTGTTTTTCTGTCAACGTCCAACGAAGGTCTGGACTTCTGCGCCAAGTACCCGTTCCAGAACACGGCGCATCAACAACAACATAATCAAACTTTTTGTGTGCTTCTGGCAATTTAAACACCGGTTTGATAATGCTCACATTTGCACGCCAAGCTCGTTTAGAAAGTTCACTCAACCTTTTGTATGAAGCATCATAAGCCTGTATAAACCCTCTATTTTGCATCATTTGAGCAAAAATCAAACTTTTTCCCCCTGCCCCAGCACAAAAATCAAACACATCATCATTTGCTTTTATTCCTGTTGCAAGAGATAACAGCTGAGCCCCTTCGTCTTGAACTTCAATCAAACCTTTCTTAAACGCTTTGGAGTCTTTTAAATTTGTATATTCATTTAATACAATCCCAAAAGGTGAACGTTCGCACAAACTAACATTTAATCCTTCCTCTTGCAATTGTTTGAAGATTTTATCTCTATTCCCATTGGCTCTTAAGACAATGGGCGCTTGTCCAAGCATGGCTTCCAACTCTTTTTCAGCATCAGGAATATGATCCAAAAACCAGTCTTGCACTTCCAAGCGAACAGGCAATGGCATATTTGTTGAGCAAGGCACACCCTTTTCTTTCAACTGTTGTAATTTAAACAACCAATCTGTTTCAGGATAAGCATAATTCAACCTTGCCTTTGCCCGAATGGCACTCCAAATCAAATCTAACAATAGCTTTCTATCTTGCGCCTCAATATATTTATGTGTTTTTGTGTAATTGTTCACAATTTCATTAGCAGCACTAGATGAAGTATCTATTTTCTCTAATAAATCAGCAGCTATTTGATAAATTTCTTCTTCCTTCATTTTTAAACCCACTTCATTTAAACTTTTTTTATTTTAAAGATAATGAGCAAAAATGTAAAGCAAAATTTAAGAGCATACTTTTCATAACTCAAAAACTAGAAGCTATATTCAAACTTACTTACACCTGAATGGTCTTGATAGTCTTTTCTAAATGTCCCACTGTATTCAAGTTTAAGCATTGATTTTTCAGTTAAATCAATAGCAATTCCTGATTTAAGCGTTGTACTAAAACGATCAAGCGCTTCACCAGATACGGTGTATGTTGCTCCATTAGCAAGCGTATTAAGAGCACTTACGTCATCAGAAATAACATCATATCCAAATTGAATACCTAATGATGGTCTAACTGCACCTAATGCCCATTCAGCTTTAACACCTACCAATGCTGTCAAGTAATTACTTGTCGAAGCCCCAACTCTCGTTCCAAGCGTATCTTGATATCCTTCTTGCTTAACAGACATATAGCGAAGTCCAATTTCAGGGGTAATAGTGGCTTCTTTATATGAAACATCATACCCTGTCATAATTTCAGCTCCCCAGGAATCTACATTATAATTGGCAGTCCCATAAGAAGACAAAATTTGTTTTTCTTCATCATATTGGCCTCTTGAATATGAAACAAGTCCAGAAAGCCACCATTGGTTAGGCTGATATTGAATACTTGCAAAAGCGGTATTTGTTGTTGCTTCGGTCCTACGAGCTTCTTCTTTAGTTACGGTATCAGAAAAAGCATACCCCACACCAACTGTTAATTCATCTGAAACCTTCGATTGGACACCAATAACGGCTCCTTTACTTCTTGCTTTAAAACCATCTCCCATTGTTGATTTTGTGTGATCATAAAGTCCTTTGATATAAACTTTAGCTCTTGCTTTTTCTTCACCACCAGAACGACCAACTGTTGATGAGGCTGCCATTTCACCTTTAACAACACCAAAAACGGCTCCTATATGCTCAGAGGCAACTGATTGAACAGCCGACTGCTCACTTGCCCCAATAGCTGACAAAGCTTTTTTAACTTTTTCTTGCGCTGTCGAACTTTCGGATAATAATACATTCAGTACCTCATCTTGTAGGGCATTAAAAGCTTCATTCGAACTGTCATTTACCATAAGAGCTTCAACTGTTTTGGCTTTATTTTCATCAATTTTAAGTGATTGTGAAAGCTCATGTGCTGTTTTTTTATCAATTTTATAGGAGCCATTATTTAAATCTTCAATATTAAATAATACATTTGGTGATACTTTTAAATCACTTGCTGTGTCAAAAATTTGATACTCTCCCAATTCAACATCTGGCGTCAATTTCAAAGATAATTTTGAGGCTTCACTACCCTCAACCAATCCTTTAACTTTACCATAATCAGAATGATTATTTAAACTAACTTTTAAAGTTCCTTCATTTTCAAGAGTAAGACTCCCTGTTTCAAGAACACTTGTTTGAATATCCAATACACCCTTATTTTTGACAATGATATCCCCTGATCCAGTAATACCTCCATTTGTTAAAAGTCCTCCTTCTACTTGAATTGTACCCACATTATGAATATCATTGAGGGTTCCATTGGATTTATTTCGCATAAAAATGTTATCCCCTTTAAAAATCAATGTCCCTTCATTATGAATAGCACCCCCTTCAGCAATGCCTTCTTTAGAAACAACTTCATTGTCAAAAAACATACCAGAGTTAACAGTTAAGTGTGCATTTAATGCGTTTGAAATAGCTCCCCCTTTCGCACTATCAGTACCTTCGGCTTTGTTACCGATAAACTGAGCTTCTAAATCAATTATTGTCCCAGTATTAGAAATAGCCCCACCTTTGGCTTCTTTAGCTTCTGCCGTGTTATACAAAAACATCCCGTGGATAAAGTCAAGAGAAATACCCTCTCCATTATAAATAGCACCCCCTTCAGCAATGCTTTCTTTAGAGATAGCCTTATTATCAATATAATCCCCTTTTAAACTAAACCCACTCGTGCTATAACCAGATCGATATTTTAAGTTAATACCACCACCTAAAGCAGTTCCTGTTTCTGAAAGGGCATAGTTACCTAAAAAATCACCTTCTAAATCAATATCCCAACCATAAAGAAATACAGCACCACCTCCTGCTTCACCAGAAACAGACTCAGCATAGTTACCAATAAAGTGACTATGAACAGGCTCACTATAACCACCATAGTTTACAAGTGCACCCCCATTGGCTCTTGTACCTCCTTTTGCCCAGTTTGCAACAAAAATAGCCTTAGGTGCTCCTAAATTTTCTTGACTGTAAATAGCACCTCCTTGTGCCGTTCCCTCACTGAGTGCGCCATTTGCAATATAATTCCCTTTCATGCTACTTACTTCCCAACCATACACATTACCATAGGCACCCCCTCTGGCTGTAGAAGCCCCATTTTGAATAATATTATTCACAAAATCACCTGTAAGTGTTATCGTTCCACCATACCAATTACTATAAGCTCCCCCTAATTGATCCTTAGTAGAAATATCAACCCATGTACCTGAAATATCACCATCTGGACTATGATATCTTGGATTTGATTTTTCTGGATCATAATTAGCAACAATCTCTATTTCTTTTCCAAACAGCTGAACAGCATATGTTCTTGAAACTTCATCATTCCCATAACTTTTATTTTTTAAATCAATTTCATAATATTTATTTGTTAAGGTATTCCCTCTCTTATCATATTCAGGAAGTAAAACCGCATTTTCATGTTCTGAAGAAACTTCTTTTTTAATATATGGCGACTCAGCCATTGCCGGCATTGACAAAAAGATGAACCCTAAATTTGCAAGGAGACATTTTTTAAGAACATTTAAATATCGTTTTTTAAGCTCTCTGAGTGTGGTGCGTGAAAAAGTTGTCATTGGATGCCTCCTTTAAATTCTTGATGTGACTGTTACATATCTTTGTCCTTTTGTTAATTGTGTCGAGAGGGAAAATTAAACGGTCATTTTTTTTACACGTTTATCCCCACCCCATACTTTAATTATAACACCTTTTTGAAAAATCGTCCCAAATTTTTTCAAAAAAAAGAAGTGTTTTTTTGAAATTTTCTTAAAACGTATTGAAAAATAAAGATTATTTTTTATGACAAAAAGTGGCAAAAATATCAAAATTTTGTATTTTTTTAATTTTTAAAAGTAAAAAATAGAGGTGAAATGACATGATTTTCATCCCCCAAAAAACTCAAAAAACGTGTAAAAAAAACGACCGTTTAATTTTCCCTCTCGACACAATTAACAAAAGGACAAAGATATGTAACAGTC
>JAZSGT010000053.1:0-12923 GCA_045532865.1 Alphaproteobacteria bacterium | reverse complement strand
GGGTTCGAACCCCTTCACCCGCTCCAATAAAAAACCACCGACCTTTGGGTCGGTTTTTTTTATGAGCGCGGCAAGGGGTAAGAACCCAAGCAGAGGGTTCGTTCACGAAGCGAAAGCGAAGTAGACGTTCGAAGAACGGTTCGAGCAACCAGCGAGAACGAGTGGGTTTTCCCACGAGCTATCCCTTCACCTAAAAAAACAAATTTTGATTGGCAAGTTGGAGCTGAAATTTCAGTTAATCTAGTGGACAACTTTGCCATTGATACAGGATATCGTTATTTTGACTACGGGAACTTTAAAAAAGAGGGGGTGAAAATTGACACAACAGCACATGAAATTTACACAGGTGCCCGCGTCTCGTTTTAAAAAAGGGAGCTAGCGCTCCCTTTTATCATCTTTTCATATCCACAAGCTCACAAACCGTATTTTTAAGCAATCTGGCAGCCCATTTTAAAATCAAAAGACCACCCAACACTCCAACAAACGAATCCAAATAAACAATATTTAAATACTTACCCACAAACAATGCTATAATTGCCAAAACAGATGTGAGTGCATCAGCTAAAATGTGGTAATAGGCAGCTTTGAAGTTATAATCTTCTTTATGACAACAACCATGAGAATGTTCACACAAATGATCATGTCCCTGCCCCATAATCAAAATACAAAATGCATTGACAACCAACCCAATTACTGCAACTAAAATCGCTTCATCAAAACGAATAGAAAGTGGATTAAAAACACGCTCAATAGATTCAAAAAGAATCCACACCCCCGTTACACCCAAAAACAAAGAACTTGTATAAGCTGCCAATGTCCCAATTTTATGTGTTCCATTTGGGAACAAAGGAGAATGCGCAAAAGATCTTATCAACAAATATGCAACAAAAGTCAATCCAAGCGCTAAAACATGAGTCCCCATATGATACCCATCAGCAAGCAAAGCCATTGAGTTTGTTAAATACCCATAAGCAATCTCTACAACCATTGCTATAAGCGTAAATACAATGACAATTAAAGTCTTTTTTTCATTCCCATTTGCTATTTGATGTTCATGATGATGCATGTTTTTCTCCTTTGAATTTATCATCCCCAAAAAGAGGCATAAAGTCAAGTGTAAACAAACCCTTTCCCCTAGAATTTTAAGGTGTTTTGAATAATTTTATAACCTTAAACTTTATCCTTGCTCCACCCTCTAAAATGTGATATACTAAGCCTAAATTTAAAGATAAAGGAGTTTCATATGGCAAAAGTTATTTTATGGGATTGGGATAATACATTAGCTGATACATTTGGAGCCATTTTTGCAGCTCAAAATGATGCTCGTGTTCAATATGGTTTAACCCCTTGGACAAAAGAAGAAAGCAAAGCTGCCATGAACACATCTGGTAGAAATTTGATTAAAGATGTTTTTGGAGAAGAAAAAGCAGCCGAAGTTAGAGCTTATTTCTTAACAAGATATGCCAAACATGCTGATGCCTTGGAATTAAAAGAAGGCGCTAAAGAAGTTTTAAGAACAGCAAAAGAACTCGGTTTTATCAATATTTTAGCTAGCAATAAAGCTGGTCCGATTTTGCGAAATGAAGTCGCTGCTATGGGAATTTCTGATTACTTTGACAGGTTAATCGGTGCAGAAGATACCCCTAATGATAAACCATCAAAAGATTTTACAGATGCAGCTCTTTTGGGTTTTGATGTTGAAAAAATCATTAGCATTGGGGATGGAAAAGCTGATATTCAAATGGCTCATAACTATCCAAACGGAATTGGTATTTTGGTTTGGACAAACCCTGATAGTGGGGAATTTAATGAAATTAAACCAGATTACACAGCGCAAACATTAACGCATGTTATTGAGCTTTTAAAAAAAGCATAGGAGAAATACATGAAAACACCACCTAAATGCATTATTTTCGACTGGGATGGTACATTGGTCGGATGTGAACAATTGGTCCATGCAACCTATGTTTTAACCTTAGATAAACTTGGTGATAAAAAAGCAAAAATGTGGCAAGAAAATGATACACATGCACAAAATGGAAAGGCACGTGCTGAAATTTTTTCCAATCCATCCATTTGGGGAGAAAAAGGTCAGCAAGCACAAGAAATTTTTTATCAAATCTATCCACGCCTGCAAAATCAAGACAAAGAGCTAACAGCACGATTTGAACAAATCACTGGAAAAACTTTAAAACCATTAACTGTTTACAAAGGAGCAAAAGAAGTTATTTCAACTCTTAAAAACCGGCTCCCCCAAACAAGAATTGTTTTATTAGGCGCAAAAAGTGAAGATTTACTCAAAAAAGAAGTTTTTCAAACAGGATTTGATGGTTTATTTGACTTGGTTTTAGGCAATACAGGGAACCCCAATACAGATAAACCAAACAAAGGTGCTTTTGACAAGGCTGTTCAAGGTTTAAATATTTCTGATAAAACAAAGGACGTATTGTACATTGGTGACAATCTTAAAAACGATACAGCATTTGCAAATTCTTGGGGTGCCGACATCAAAATTATTGAACCTAAAAAAGAAAAAACAGCTTTACAAACACTCAGAGCCGAATTTGAACAACTTTATCCCGTTTTGTTAAAAAAAATTGAAAGCGAAAATACAACTCAACAAAATAAAGCACATACACGTGTCTAATATCTGAATAAGTTGTAAATTTCATTTAACACAAAAACACCACTCGTTCTCCAGTGGTGTTTAGCTACAAAAAAAAGCACTTTAAAAGTGCTTTTAATTCTGTGTGGCAACCCGTGTATAAATTACATGCCTTTTACAGCTGCAGCTAAACGAGAAATTTTACGAGAAGCTGTTTTTTTATGAACTGTATTTCTAACACCAGCACGAGCCCAAGCTGATTCAGCTAATTTGAAAGCTGCTTGAGCAGCTTCTTTATCCCCAGCTAAGATAGCAGCACGAACTTTTTTTGTAGCTGTTCTAACTGAGTTTAAACGATCAGCATTAACTCTTTCTTTTTTAGTGTTACGTCTTACACGTGTTTTTGCCGATTTGATATTGGCCATATTTATATTCCTCAATTGAAAAATTTTAAAATTAGGGTTTCCTTATACAACAAATAAAACGAAAAGTCAAGTAATTTTATCAACTTTTGCCTCAAAAAGAGAGGTCTACATTATTGATCTTCTGTTAAAAAAATATCAAACCTAACTTTTGATGGTTTTTTATTTTTCAAAATAACAATATTGAGAGTATCTTTTTGTCTTTCAAAAACACCTTTTTCAACCTTTTTCCACCCCATTTGTGGTAAAACAGTTTCATAAAAATAAATCACGTCATCCCCTGTTTTATTTTTTGAACTAGCTTCCAACAAAAGAACTTGTCCTGTTGGTGTGTCAAAATCCATTTGATTAGTTGAGCGAACAATCAACCCATTCATTAATGGAATATCACTTGTCTTTGTTAAAAAAACATCCGAAGCATACACTGTTGTTGCATACAACAATGTAAAAAGAACAAACAAAAGTTTTTTATAAAATGTCATTAAAATCACATCCGGTCTGATTCAGAAAAATGTTTCAACTTACTAGATGTTTTTGATTTAGACCCTAAAAGAGAAGGCTCAGGTGTTTTAATTTCAGGTGGAACAAACTTAATTCCCAATATATCATCTATTTCTTTATTTATTTCTTCAAGTTTTGCTTTTTTACTATCCAACTCTTGTGTCAAAAGCATTAAACTGTCAGTTTTTTTCTGTGTTAAACTAGGTAGAATTGCTTGAATGGATTGTGTTGCCATATCAATATCTGTTGTTGACAAAAGCTGTTCTAATGTCAAAGACATTTGTTCTGCTTTTTTATGCCCATGCAATGCAGCCAAAAAAGCCCATTTATAGGCGGCTAAATCATCTTGTGGGAAAACAATTCCCTTATTATACATTTGAGCTAAGCGATATTGCGCATCAACATGTCCTTGCAAAGCAGCTGACAAAAAGCAATAAGCAGCATTATTTTTTTCTTTTCCCTTTTCTAACAAAAAGGATTCACCATAATCATACAACTCATCTGGTGTTGGCAAGAAAACACCCCCACGAGTCTCATCAAATTGCCCATCACATTGTAAAGGAATATCTAATTGCCCATCATTTGCATCAAAGGACCAAAAAGCCGTTTGTGCTTTTAAATTCAAAGAAATTGATAAACACAACACCAAAAAAGTTAATTTTGCAAGTTTCATTTGACATCCTTTTTTAAAAAGTAGCTAAATAAAGGATAAATTTTTTTTCAAGATATAGCAAGCTAAAAATATATTTTAAACAAAAAAGCATCTGTTTTTCTTAAATTTTCCACCATGTTAGGATATCAGCCCCTTTTAACGGAACGCTTGTAGGCATACCAATCGTATTTTGAAACATATAGCGATGCGAAGGCGTATACCAATGAGGAATAACAATATGCTCATGTAACAAAACACGATCAAGTGCATGAACAGCTGTTGTTAATTCTTCTTGGGATGAGGCTTGAATAATCTCTTCAACCAAGGCATCCACAACAGGACTTTTCAATCCACTATAATTCATAGAACCTTTACTATCTGCAGCTGATGAGGTCCAAAAATATCGTTGCTCATTTCCAGGAGAAAGTGATTGCCCCCAAACACTTACAATCATATCATATTCAAATGAATCTAATCTATTTTTATATTGTAATAAATCAACTGTTCGAATATGTGCTTTAATCCCTAAACGCAACAATTTTCCAACAAATGGCAATGTAATACGCTCCCAAGCAGCAGCTGAGGCCGTATCAATTAAAATTTCAAATTCAAACTCTTTTCCATCTTTTTCTAAAAAACCTTTTTCATTAATAACCCAACCAGATGATTTTAACAAATCCATTGCTTGATAAAGACGCTCCCTTATATTGCTTGAATCTTTTTGATACAAAGGTTCAAAAACAGATGAATCCAATTGATTTTTAAAGGGTTCTAACAATTTTAATTCAGCCGTATCTGGTAAAGAGGGTGCTTTTAAATATGAATTATCAAAAAAACTTGTTGTTCTAGAATATAAACCATGAAAAAGATTATAATTCATCCAATCAAAATCAAATGCCAATGAAAGCGCTTTTCGAACATTTTTATCTTGAAACAGTGGTTTTCTTAAATTAAAAACATACCCTTGCATACCACTTGGCAAATGATAATCAAAACTTCTTAATTTTATCCGACCATTTAAGACATTTTTTTCTTGCTGAAAATTAGCCCATTTTTTTGCTTCATTTTCAAGTCGAACATCAAATTCACCAGCCTTAAAAGCTTCCAATGCAACTGTTGTATCACGATAATAATCAAAGTGAAACTTATCAAAATGATAGAATCCTTTATTTACGTTTAAATCTTTTGCCCAATAATTTTTATTTTTTTGATATGTAATAGAGCGCCCTGGAGTGAAATTCTCAATCACATAAGCCCCACTTGAAACAGGAATATCTAAAGATGTTTTATCAAAATCACGCTCTTTCCACCAAGTGGCTGATAAAACTGGCAATTCGCCCAAAATAAAGGGCAATTCTCTATTTTCAGTATCCTTATAAAAATAAAAAACAATTGTTTGCTCGTCTTCAACTTCAACTTTTTCAACATCACGATAATAATATCGATAAGTCGGAGAACCTTTTTCTTTCAACGTTTCAAAAGAAAACAAAACATCATTTGCTGTTATTTTTGAACCATCATTAAACGTTGCTTTGGGATTAATATGAAAAACAACTCCCTTTTTGTTAGGCAAAATATAAACGCCATCTGCGATTAATCCATATAAAGAAAAAGCCTCATCAGCGCTTTGTTTCATCAACGAATCATGTGTTAACCCTATTCCAGCAGGAGAAACACCATTAATTGAAAAAGGATTAAACGAATCAAATGAGCCAAAAGAAGCTTGTTTCAGCGTTCCCCCATTTGGAGCTGAAACATTCACATAATCAAACGAGACAAAACCCTCTTTATATTTAGGCTCTCCATACATTGAAACAGCTGGTTTAAAATTATAATCTCTTCCATATGCAAAAGAAGATAAAAAAACAAAACCTAAAAGTACAAATAGTTTAATCACAGCCAACAAGTTCCAAATCCTTTTTATCAAGATATACAAATGTTTCGTTTTTGTTAAAAACAGATAAAATACTAGACTTTTTGAAGTATAACTCGTATAATAAAAAAAATCAAATTATTAAAGGACAGAAAAATGCAATATTTAGATTTTGAACAACAAATACTTGAAATCGATACAAGACTAGCAGATGTGAATGCTGACGTTACACGTACGGCTGATGAAAAAAAACAAGAAACCGAGCGTTTGAATAAAAAAAGAGAAAAAGCTCTCGAAAGCCTTTATTCAAACTTAACACCTTGGCAAAAATCAGCTGTTGCTCGTCATGAAAATAGACCACATACATCTGATTACATCAATAGCATTTTTCAAAATTTTTCTATTCTTTCTGGTGATAGAGCTTTTGCAGATGATAAAGCTATCATTGGTGGATTTGCTGATTTTGAAGGCCAAACTGTTATGGTCATTGGTCATGAAAAAGGACATGATACAGAAAGTCGCCTTGCCCACAATTTTGGGATGGCAAAACCTGAAGGGTACAGAAAAGCCATTCGTTTGATGAAACTTGCAGAACAATTCAACGTTCCTGTTATTACACTTGTGGATACAGCTGGGGCTTTCCCTGGAATGGAAGGGGAAGAAAGAGGTCAAGGACAAGCTATTGCTGCTTCAACCGAAGCTTGTTTGGATTTAAAAGTACCACTTATTTGTTGCATTATTGGTGAAGGTGGTTCTGGTGGCGCAATTGCCTTAGCTTCAGGGAACAAAGTTTTAATGTTAGAAAATTCTATCTACTCTGTTATTTCCCCAGAAGGATGCGCTTCCATTTTGTGGAAAGATGCTAAAATGGCGCCAAAAGCTGCTGAAATTTTAAACTTAACAGCTGCCGACCTACTCCGTTTAGGGATTATTGACGAAGTTGTTCCAGAACCTTTAGGGGGCGCCCATCGCTATCCCAAAGAAACCATGGGGGCACTTGCAACAGCAATTAAAAAACACCTAGATACACTCAAACAACACACACCTGATGAATTAAAAGCAATGCGTCATGATAAGTTTTTTGCTATGACACGTTTAGGGGAAGAATAATTCATTTTTATTCATATTGTAAAGAGCGATTAAAAAATCGCTCTTTTTTTATTCAGTTCAAACGATTATAAAAAAATAAGACCATGTAAAAAAAACGGTCGTTTTTTTTACACATTTATCCCCATCCCATACTTTAATTATACCATCGATTCAAAAATCCGTCCCAAAATTTTTTCAAAAAAAAGAGATGTTTTTTTGAAGTTTTCTCAAAATACATTGAAAAATAAAGATTATTTTTTATATCAAAAATAAGCGAAAATATCAAAATTTTGTATTTTTTTTAATTTTTAAGGATAAAAAATAGAGGCAAAATAATCTAATTTTCATCACACTAAAAGCTTAAAAAAACATGTAAAAAAAACGACCGTTTAATTTTCCCACTCGACACGATTAACAAAAGGACAGACCATGTAAACATCATCATTTTAACCCAAGGAGGCAACCCATGAGAAATATATCCCGTACAACACTCAGAGAACTTAAAAAAAGATATTTGAACGTCCTTAAAAAATGTCTCCTTGCGAATTTGGGAATTATCCTTTTGTCCACTCCTTCTATTGCGGAAACAGAAATTATTTTTGATGAAGTTTATGATTCTATTACAAAAGAGGGAGCTAACTTTCAAGGTGCTTTTTTTAGAAACAAAGCTGAATTTGGATCAGTAAAATTTACTAATAACACCATTATTTCTCAAAATAATTTGCAAGGCGGTTTTGCAGTTGCTTGGAATGGAAATTCAACTTTTAAGGGCGACGTATTGGTTGAAAATAATACATTTAGTGCTGGAACTTATGGACAAGGTGGGTTTATAAATACTTCGAATGGTGATGTCATTTTTGAAAAAAAAGCTGAGTTTAAAAATAATATGTTTCTTAATCACATTTCAAAAAAAGACACATCTGGTGCAGTGGTATATCTTTGTGCTGGTGCAACTGTTCATTTTAAAGGAACAACTCTTTTTGAAAAAAATATAACTCATTCTGACTCTGGTGCAATTTATAGTCGCTCGTTTGGTATAAAAAATGAAGCTGGAGAAATTGAAAAATATGGTATTACCTTTGATAAAACAGCAATATTTATAGGGAATGAAACCCAAGGTACTGGAGGGGCTATTACAAATGGAGCAACACTTTCTGGCTCCATGCTTTTTAAAGATGATGTTTATTTTGGTGTTAAATATAATAATGATGGAACAAAAACAATTTTAGGGAACAAAGCCGCTTCTGGAGGGGCAATTTATAATAATGGTGGTTCTGTAGTTGATTTCAAGTCAACAGCTAAATTTGTTTCTAATGAGGCGACAAATGGCTCCGGTGGTGCTATTGTCAATGGTGGTTATATGAATTTTACGGATGAGGCCTTGTTTGAGGGGAATGAAGCCAGTAACCAAGGTGGGGCGATTTATAATTTAAGAGGTTCAGTTGTATTTGAAGGTACGGACAATAATGCTGAAACCCCAGCAGTTCCGAATATTACATACGGCATGACATTCAAGGGTGATACTACTTTTACAGGTAATAAAGCTGAATCAGAAAATGGAAATACACAAGGTGGAGCGATTTATAACTCGGGATATATGCTTTTGGCTGGGGAAAATACAATTGGAGGATATGAGGTTGATGAAAACGGGGAATATGCTCTTGACACAGAAGGGAACAAAATCTCACTGGGCAACGAAGCCAAACAAGGTGGTGCTATTTATAACTCAGGTGGTAAAAAAGAAGGTGATGTTATTGCTTATGGGATGACGCTTGGCAAATCCACTTTCATGAACAATACGACGATAGTATCCGCTGGAGCAATTTGGAATGGTGGATATATAAATTTTGTTGATATGGTTGATTTTGTTGGAAATAATGTAAATTCAGAAACTTCTAATATTTCAGGAGGCGCGGTTGCTAATAGTGGAACGATTGTTTTTGATGAAACTGCATATTTTAAAAATAATAGTGTAACAACTCATGTAAAGGTAAAAGATGATGGAAGTGTATCAACATTTTATGCTTATGGTGGAGCAATAAACACAAATGGAGGCAATATATTATTTTCTAAATCAGTTAATTTTGAAAATAACAAAAATTCAACAGAAGCTCATGATGCAAATGGTGGTGCGCTTGCAAATTCAGGAAATACAGGAAAAGTAATTTTTGAAGGCGAAAGTGTTTTTAAAAATAATAGTTCAATATTTAAAGCATATGAAAAATCAGATGGATCAATTGTTTCAGGAAATGCAAGTGGTGGTGCAATTTGGAATAGAGCAGAAATGCAGTTTTCTGACTTGACAATTTTTGATGGTAATAAGGCACAAGCAGAAGCGGGAAATGCATTAGGTGGAGCGATTTATAACTATTTAGGAAAGATATTATTTGAAGATAATGCAATATTTAGGAATAATACAGCTTTATCAACAATGATAATAAAATCAGATGGGTCTAAAACTTTTAGTAATGCTTCAGGTGGTGCAATTAATAATAGTTCTGGATCAGTTGTTTTTGCAGATACTGATGAAAACCATGAATCGCCAACAACAGCAAATATTACCTATGGGATAACATTTAAAGGTAACACATTGTTTACAGGAAATAAAATTGAATCAGAAAATGGGAATTGGAATGGTGGTGCAATAGGTAACACAGGATATATGCTTTTGGCTGGGGAAAATACATTTGGAGGATATGAGGTTGATGAAAACGGGGAATATGCTCTTGACTCAGAAGGGAACAAAATCTCACTGAGTAACCAAGCCAAACAAGGTGGAGCAATTTATAACACAGGTGGTAAAAAAGAAGGTGATGTTATTGCATATGGCATGACACTTGGCAAATCAACCTTTATGGGCAATACAGCCCTTTCATCTGGCGGTGCGATTTATAACACCGGTTATATGAATTTTACGGACGAGGCCTTGTTTGAAGGGAATGAAGTTGAAAGTGGAGTTGGTAGCGCAATTTCCAATAAAGGATTCATTTATTTTACAGAAAATACAAATTTCATAAACAACAAGAGCTTGAGCTCCTTTAATGCAAATGGTGCAATTTATAATGACAAAAATGCGATAATAAAATTTAATGAACATGCCACCTTTGGCGGATATAAGACAGATAGTAATGGCGAATATGTTTTGGATTCAGAGGGAAATAAAATTTCTTTAGGTAACACCTCAACAGCACCAACTTATTCACGTGGTGGTGCGATTTATAATGATGGGGATATTACTTTTACTTCTGCGGACTTTATCAACAATAGAGCATTAGAAGCCACAGAAGTTCATGGGGGAGCTATTCATAATGGTGGAACAATTTTGTTTAATGGAGATGTGTTGTTTCAAGATAACTATACTGCAGCAAAAAGGGAAAGTTACGGTGGAGCCATTGAAAATGTTTCTCTTGGGACAGTTGATGACAATGGAAAAATTATAAAATATGGAATGACTTTTAATGGATCTACTCGTTTTTTATCAAACTATGTGACCTCTGTTGGTTTTAGTGTTCTTGGGGGCGCTATTTATAACAATGGAAGTATGTTTTTTGGCAATCAAACATTATTTGAAAAAAACTCAATTAATATAACTTCTGGAGAAACTTATCTCAAACCATCCGGAGGTGCTGTTTATAATGCCACAAAAGGGGTTATTGATTTTGATAATAAGACAATATTTAAAGGAAATTTTGTGTATGCTAACAATTCAAACAACACATATGGAGGAGCTATTTATAATAAAGGTATTTTAAATTTTAAAGATGTTGATTTTATTAGTAATACAGGAAGTTCATTAGAGCATTCTTATTATGGTAAGACGTATGGCGCTGGTATTTATAACACTGGGGATAGTGCTCAAGTTACATTTACAGGAGATGTTCTTTTTAAAAATAATGCACTTGTTGGAACATATGAGGCTCAAGGTGGCGCAATTTATAATGATTCAACAAAAAACACTCATGGTTTAATAATTAATGGCAATGCTATTTTTGAAGGGAACAAAATAACTACTCAAACGGATAATAAAAGTATACTTGAAACAAAAGCCCAAGGTGGCGCAATTTATAATACAGGAAGTTTGGCTTTAAAAAAAGATGTATTATTTAAAAACAATAGTGTTTCCGGAGAACTTGCAGCATCTGATGGAAATGTATTAGCCCACGGAGGGGCCATTTATAACTCAGGAACAATAGATTTTGATAGTGGTTTTACATTTACTGAGAATACAACAATTTCAAGAGGTGTTGAGACATCTAACGATATTTACAATTCAGAAACAGGCACCATCAACTTTAATCATGGGTTAGATAAAAATGGTGTTGCGCTTGTTGGGTCATTGGATAGTGGTATTTCAAATTATGGCACCATTAACAAAACCGGCGCAGGAACTTTGATTTTGGGTGACAAAATGGTGAACTTAGGAACGGGAACATTTAATCAATCTGCTGGTTTAACCATTGCTCATACGGATCATTTCTTAACCGGCACAAACAACATCACGGGTGGCGAGCTCAGAGTTCATGGGGCGAATATGGATAATCTCAAAGCGACGGTTGGCGGTGATGCGTTGCTCACCTTCTTAAGCACATCAACATCGGAAATCGAGATGAAGTTGGGCAAGGATGTGAGCGTTGTCGGAGATGTGAAGTTTGGTGCAGATGAGAGCACTGGCACAGCAAAATATCATTTAAACGAGGACGTGACAGCCAAAACAATTACGATTCAAGACTCCATTTTAACCGCAGAAAATAATGCGTTTAATGGTGTTTATGTCATGGGCGATAATGTCACTTTAGATATGCAAGACGGCGATACGAAGGATAGTGTTGGATTTAAAAATTTAAGTGGCGAAAGCTCAGACTTGTTGTTTGATATTGAATTAAAAGCAACAACCGGCGAAGGGTTAGAGCTTGCAAGCGATAAATTATCAGTTCAAACGCCAACAGATGAAACCTATAAAGTCAAAGTGGATTTGGCAAAAATCAACATAATCGGCGAAGTGGGGGATAATGGTTTAAATGAAACCTACACCACTAAAGTTCTGGAAGGCGAAGCTGAGTTTGAAACGGCAACAAACGAGCTAAAGGTGTTTACTGATGTGTATAAATATGATGTGACGGTTGATGAAGATAAACAAAGCATCAAGCTTTCAGGGATAGGAGCCTCAGGGGAAAATGCATTAAAAGAAGCGATGGATTATGAGGGGAACAGTGCCTTTAAATTCAGCGTTGTCGGAAAAGATTATGCCTTTAACTCGGATACGCCAATAACGCTTGGAAGTGGCGAGAAAAATATCGTTGGACAAGGCGTTGACACGTCAACGATTGCAAGTGGGGATAAAAAGTTATTTGTGATTGATAATGAAAACACAAGCTTTAAAATCAGTGATGTTGCATTGAGTGGAACGGGCGAAATTATTGAAAACAAAGCTGGCAGTGTAACCCTTGAAAAAGTTGCCATTGAAGGTGGAAAAGTAACCAATAAAGATGAGTTGAAGGTTGAAGAATCAAGCGTTCATATTGTTGAAAACGCTGGCACTTTAACGGCCACTTCTTCAGAGTTGGGAACGGTAACTAACGCCGGCACTTTAACGGCTAACGGTTCAACGATTGGTGCGCTTGTGAATGAAAAAGATGCCGAAGTTACGGGCGGTAAAGTCACTAAAGTTACCAACAAAGGCGAACTGACGCTTGACGGGGTCACTGTTGCTGACTTAACAAACAGCGCAACTTTAAAAACGAACGGCTCAACAGTTCAAAAACTTGTGAATGAACAAGAGGC
>JAZSGT010000047.1:0-14962 GCA_045532865.1 Alphaproteobacteria bacterium | reverse complement strand
TTTTTGGATTGATTTTTAATATATTTGGATATTTATATGCCATATTCATAAAATCAGACATTGATATTTGATAATTATTTAAAATATCTAGCGAATCATTAATATTATTTTTAATCTTTTTTGGACCCCAAGCAAGCACAGCTCGACCATGCGCAGTTGAAGACATTTCTCTTAAAAACAACTTTGAATCAATACCTTTTTTTTGGACAAAAGACAGTAAATCACTCAAGGATGATGGCAAATATGAAAACACAACACCATCACTTAATGTGATATACATATCTTCTTTTGAAACACCACAATCAGAAAAAATCCCTTCAAACAAAGAAAATCGTTCTTTAATATTAACACGTAAAAATGGAAGAGCCAATTCATTTTCACTCTTACGTCTTTCCATTAATCTTAAAATCTGTTTATCCGAAAAACCAACAGCTCGAAATTCTGAAACAATATAATTAAAAATCTTTTTTTTATCTTGATTTTCCATGATTCATCCTTGTATGAAATAAATTTTTTCTTTCCTCTGTCCAAAAGCTTTCTGGCGCAGACTTTAAATCTTCTAAAATATTTTTTTCAGTTTTATAAAGCGCCATCTTTTGAGGCTTTCCTTTTGTTTCTTTAATATACTTTGCATAGAGCCTTTTTAATTTTAAAGCTTCTAAGCTATAAACTAAAATAAAAGGTTTTTTAAGTAAATATTCTTGCAAATATGCTTCATGTTTTACCCCTCCATCATCAACCAAAATTAAATCATCTTGGTACATTTTTTTTAAAAAATCATATTTTTGTTGCATCAATTTTGGATCGGCATATATCAAGGAGGGAAACTTTTCAAATGAACTTAACAAACATAAATTATCTGTCCAAAAAATATGAGAAAGTTCATTTACTTTTTTCACAATCATATACGGATCAGCCGATAAAAGTTCAACGGCTTTTAAAGTCATTTTAATCCATTTCTCTTTTGAAACACCCAACTTGTTCGAACACGTTAAAATTCCTTTTTCAATTAAATGAGCGCTTTTTTGTAAAATAGAAGGTTTTCGAATAGCTATTTTTTTCCACTCATCAACAGATAAATTCAAAACATTGGACTGTAATTGAATATTTCTTTTTATTCGTGCAACCGGAACTGAAAAAAGATTAGGTGTATTCCAAAAAAGTTTAAAACAAGCCTCATCTTTTATATCAAAAAAATCACTTATCATCTTTAAATTACGCTCAATATATTGCGGCGTATAAGAAAAAAAACGAGGTGTTTTTCTTAATTTCAATATACTTTCTTTTTTTGTCTTTTTATATATTGCAAAAAAATCAACATATGCTTTTATTCTGTCAGAAATTTGAGTCTTAAAAAATGGTTTTTCACTTCCACGCAAATTAATGATTCGCATCACTTCATCTCTTGTAAAACCATTTTCTTCAAACTCTTTTATAATTTCTTCCATTACTTCCCTTTTTGGTTTTTTAAAAATGTTTGAAAAAGAGCCGGATTTCTTTTCCAAAACTCATCTGAAACATTTTTCAAATCACTCATAATTCTGCTTGGTCGCTTCCATATTGGAGCCTTAGATGAAGTTCCCTGATTTTCTTTTATCCACAAACCATAAACTCTACGCACTTCTAAAGATTGAACGCTACAGACAAGCATTTCTTTTGCATTTTTTAAAATATGATTTTTTAACAAATTTAAATCTTTTTTTGCCTCACCTGCAACACAAAAAACATCTTCTAAATACATCTGTTTATAGAAATCATATTTTTGTTTAATTGAGTCAGGAGAACACAAAAACAATGGTGGCATTTTCAAGAATGAAGAAATAATTGTTTTTGAATCTGTAGAAAAAACATCTGCCGCTTTTGAAACATTAAAATGAATTCTCTCAGGCGACACTTGCAACAGCGCTGGTGCAAACAAATACATTTTACAAACATCTTCTTTGGGCAAATCAAAATATCGCATTCCTGCATTTATTTTTTCAATTAAATTTTCCTCTGAATAACTAAACAATGAAGGTGCTTTTAAAAATGATTTTTGAACATCTGTTTCTGATACATCAAAATCTTTTGATATCTTTTGAACAAGATTCAAAATCGTCTCTGGATTTCTAGTTAAGATGTTTGGAAATTCTTTAAACAATTTTGAAAACCTAACAGCATCTAAATTCAATCCTTTTTTTAAAAGAGTCACATTTTTCAACACATATTCAGGAGAAAAAGCAAGTAACGTTGGATGTTTCAATCCTTTCTCTAAAAAAACAGCTGGTTCAACACCAATTATTCGAGCATTTTTTATCAGATTAGAATAAATCCCTTCTGGTTTTCTAGTTAACAAACTGGGCTGTTTAACAAAAATTAAAACTAGTTTTTCTGGCTCTACTTTCAAAAAATTTGCATTTTGAAGAAGGTTTTTTTTCAACATTGGTAAAGAGGTTGTTAATAATAAACGAGGCTCTTTTACAAGCATTTTTTTTGCCACATTTCTAGAAACTGAAAATTCATCAAAAAACTCAAAAATATCTTCTATTCTTTTTGATATTTTTGTTTTTGAAAAAGGAGTTACCTTCATCTTCATCCAAAAATCTATAATCTTAGATGTTTCTTCTTTTGAAAAACCAGCTTTCAAAAACGCATCAACAGCTTTACTCATTTATTCATTCCTAAATGATGTTGTCTGTTCCACTCATATAAAGCAATAGCACACGCATTTGAAACATTCAAACTTTCAACTGCAGGATTCATTGGGAGTTTTACCGTATCATCACAATTTTCACTTGTTAAACGCCTCAAACCATCCCCTTCTGAACCCATAACAATAACACATTTTTTTGGCAATTTAGATTGATATATGCTATGTTTTGCATATCCATCTAACCCAATACACCAAAACCCACTCTCTTTAAGTTCCTGCATAGCTCTAGTTAGATTTTTAACCTTCACCAATGGGATCAACTCCAATGCCCCACTAGCCGATTTAGCAAGAACACCTGTTTCATCTGGAGCACCATTTTGTGGCACAATTACGCCACAAGCATTAAATGCAGCTGCCGAACGCAAAACAGCACCAATATTATGTGGATCCGTTACTTGATCTAATATCACAACCAATGCATGTTCTTTATCTTCAACCTCATTCATTAAATCAATCACATCATATTGAGGCAAAGACTGACATCTCGCTACAACTCCTTGATGGACAGCATCTTTACCCACAAGCGAATCTAATTGTTCTTTTGAAACGATTTTAAATGGCACATTTTTAGGAATTTGAATTTTATCTAATGACCCAGAAAGAACAAGAACCTCACGTACCACCCTTCTTTTATTTGCCAATGCTAAAGAAACTGGATGTTTACCATACAAATAAATATCTTTTTGAGGAACAGCATTCCCTCTTGAAAATTCTCTTGAGTGTTGTCTTTTTTTCATGTCAAATTCCTTTAAAATAAAAACTACCATGAATTATACCATTTTTTAAGCTTATTATCAATTAAAAAACTTTTTACGGCCCCCTCCATACTCACACAAGAAAGAATATTCTTAAGCATCACTTGTACACAATAAAAAAACGCCACCTCTTTTTCAAGAAATGGCGGTTTTATTGCTATCAATTAGTTTTTGCTTACATCAAATGAAATTGATGAATCACCCAATTCTTCCATTTTATACAAACTACCAGAAGTTGGTTTAATTTCAATAGCAAGTACTTGGTCTTTAATATAAGTTTCATGCTCAACGATTGCTTCTTTTACCAATGCAGAAGCTGTTTCATATGAAAGCATAATACGATCAGAAACATCAAATCCTTTTTCTTTACGTAAAGATTGAATCATGCGAACAAAATCTCGAGCAATGCCTTCTTTTTCAAGTTCTGGAACAATTTCAACATCTAATTGAACAACGGCTGTATTATCTGGAAGAGCT
Organism: Alphaproteobacteria bacterium; assembly: GCA_045532865.1. Taxonomy (GTDB): domain Bacteria; phylum Pseudomonadota; class Alphaproteobacteria; order CAAHEQ01; family UBA3637; genus RGIG4140. The sequence continues at coordinate 11,038 of JAZSGT010000047.1, read as the reverse complement.
TGCCCTTGCAATCCTTCTTTTAACACAAGACGCAATTCAAATTCATCTGCTGTTAATATTTGCCCAGCAATTGAAAGAGTACCATCTTCGTTTTTATGCCAATTTGTACCTTTTGATTCTGCCATAATATCTTTCATAAATCGGCCTAAACGTTTTCCGATTAATGGTGTTTTTAAATAAAGGAATGTATTAGCAACTTCTTTAATATCTGTTTTAAAGAGAATTTCTTTCACATTCACTTCTTCTTTTAAAACTTCAGCAAACTCATAAAGTTTTTCAACACTAGCCCCTGCCAATGTCATTGAGCGTAATGGTAAACGGTTACGTAATCTATGCTCTTCACGAATAGCTTTTGCTGTTGAAGAAATAGCACGGACCATATCCATTTTTTCCATCAATTCTGTATCAAGTGTTAAAGCGCTCACGTCTGGATATGTTCTCAAATGAACAGATTCCTTCCCTGTTAAACTACGATATACATATTCACTTAACATTGGCATTAATGGCGCCATTACCTTGGCAACAGTAATTAATACTGTGTAAAGAACATTAAATGCCTCTAAATCTGTACCATCCCAAAAACGTGTGCGAGAACGACGAATATACCAATTATTCAAAATATCTAAAAATTCCGAACAAAGCGCACAAGCTTGATTGATATCATAGGCTTGCATTGCTGTTTTGACATCTTCTGTTAACACTTTTAATTTAGATAAAATGTATTTATCCAAAACATCTTTTGATCCAACTGTTTTTGTTGCTTTAATTCCTTCAGCATTTGCATAAAGACAGAAGAAATAAAATGCATTCCATAAAGGCATTAACGCTTTACGAGCAGCTTTTGATACTTCTTTACCTTCTTGGTCAATCATAACATTCCCACCTTTAATAACAGGAGATGAAATTAAGAACCAACGAAGTGCATCAGCCCCCATTGAATCAAGAACAATATATGGATCTGGGTAGTTTTTCAATTTTTTAGAAAGTTTAACACCACCTTCGGCCATAATAAGCCCTGTACACAAACAATTTTTATATGCCGGTTTATGATGAAGTGCTGTGCCTAAAACATGCAATGTATAGAACCAACCACGTGTCTGATCAATTGCTTCAACAATAAAATCAGCAGGGAAATGATTCTCAAATCTTGCTTTGTTTTCAAATGGATAGTGAAGTTGACCTTCTGGCATTGAACCAGATTCAAACCAGCAGTCAAAAACATCTGTCACACGGCGCATCATCGTCTTTCCAGATGGATCATCTGGGTTTTTGTAAACAACATCATCAATAATTGGACGGTGTAAATCAGAAACTTCAATACCTGTTTTTTCTTTAATTTCGGCAATTGAGCCAAAAACATCAATACGAGGAAATTCAGGGTTATCAGATTTCCAAACAGGAATTGGCGTTCCCCAAAAACGATTTCTTGAAATTGACCAATCCCTTGCCCCTTCCAGCCATTTTCCAAAACGACCTTGTTTTAAATGGTCAGGAGTCCAAGTGATTTGTTCATTCAAAGCTACCATTTCATCTCTAAAATCTGAAACTTTCACAAACCACCCACTCATTGCTTTATAAATAAGTGGTGTATCAGTTCGCCAGCAGTAGGGATAACTGTGTGTGATTTGTTCTTTTTTCACTAAGAGACGATTTTCTTTCAACCAAGTCATAATGGCTTCGTTTGTGTCAAAAACTTGTTGTCCTTGATAATCTGGGACTTCTGATGTGAAACAACCAGCTTCATCCACAGGGCAAACAACAGGGAATTCTGGATTTAATGCACGGCAAACATCAAAGTCATCTTGCCCAAATCCAGGGGCAATATGAACAACACCCGTACCATCTTCCACAGACACAAATTCACCAGATAAAACTTTAAAACATCCACTCTCTTTTAATGATTTAAAATATGGGAACATTGGTTCATAAGAAAGCCCCACAAGTTCGGAACCTTTCATTTTCCCAACCTGTTCAGCGTGTTGCAACTGCTGTTTATATCTTGACAACAAAGCTTCTGCCAAAATATATTTTTGATCCCCTTCTTGCATAATTGCATAATCGATATCTGCTCCAACTGCCAGCATTAGGTTTGAAGGAAGCGTCCAAGGGGTTGTTGTCCACACAAGAACATTCATACCATTTTCCAATTTAAACAAAACAGTAATGGCTGTATCTGTTTTATCTTTATAACCCAAATTAACTTCAAAATTTGAAACAGGTGTTTGGGCACACCATGAATAAGGTTGCACACGATAATCTTCATAAACCAACCCTTTATCATATAATTGTTTAAAGTTATAGATAATAGATTCCATAAAGGATAAATCCATGGTTTTATAATCATTATCAAAATCAACCCAACGACCAATACGTTTGAACATATCGGTCCAAATTGTTGAATATTTCAAAACATTTGTGCGACAAAAATCATTAAATTTTTGAATACCATATTCTTCAATAGCCTTATGTCCTGAAACATTCAATTCTTTTTCAGCTGCCATTTCAGCTGGAAGACCATGACAATCCCAACCTAAACGGCGTTCAACACGTTTTCCATTCATTGTTTGAAAACGTGCAATTGTATCTTTAACGTAAGAAATCATAATATGCCCATAGTGTGGCAACCCATTTGCAAATGGAGGACCATCATAGAACACAAATTCTTCAGCTTCTTTTCTAATCTCAATAGATTTTTGAAATATCTTTTGCTCTTCCCAATAAGCAATCATTTCTTTTTCCATTTCTGGAAAACTAATTTTAGAATTTAACTGTGGATAATACTTTTGTTGAGACATATTTTTTTCCTTACCTTACGCAAAAAATTATTTTCAAAACTTTATAGAGCCAAATTATGCCAAAAAAATGCCTAAAAATCAAGCAAAAATATCAAAAAAACCATTTATTAACTTAATTAGCCGATAAAAACCGCATTGAAAGAGCTTCTTCATTTTGAAAAATTTCAACTTTCAAATTGTTTTTTTCCATCCAATCTTTCAACCACAAAACAACAGCATATTGTGGTTTTTCATTTTGTTTGTTTTCAAGCAAAATTTCTTTTTTTGTCTCTTCTAAAAACAACCCTTTACCCGTACAAACAAAACCATTTTCAGTTAACTCTATATGACCCCCTCTAATTAAAATTTCAGATGCCAACAAAACAAAAATCAAATGCTCTTTTTTTTGAACTTGCCCAATCAAAGATATAGGCATTGGCAGCGTATCTAAATACTTTAAAGCAATATCTAATGTGATGGGAGAATTTAAACCTAAAAGAGCACGATACAATCTCAATCTTGCAACCAAAACACTTGTTGACTGTTTTAACAAATCTGTTCCTTCTTTAATAAAAGATGTATCCATTTTTAAAAGTTCAGTGGTATTATCTAAAACACCAATACTTCCTGCTAAATCATGGCACATTTTTGTAACAAAAATCTCATTTAAAACCATACTATTTCTCTTTTCCAGTCAAAAACATCTTTTCAACCTCCAAACCAATTTCTGTTGCAGAGTGAATAATAACGATACCGGCCTTTTCCAAAGCTTTTTCCTTTATTTGCAATGCGTTTTCTTCAACCTTAACACCAACAACAGGCGTTTTTTCTTCACGCACAACGTGCCTGCCTGGAATATAAATTGCAATTTTTTTACGACTTTTTTTCTTTTTCAAATAATCAATCAACTCATATTCAAATTCACCACTTGCTTTACCTATTAACAAGATAACATTTGTTTTTGAATCTTTTAAAAAAGCCTCTATAAAAGGGATAAATGAAGAACCAATAATTGCAGCCGACCCAATTGCTGCGCAAGAAGAAACCCCTAAATTAAATTTAGACAACTGCTGTACTGCTTCATACGTTAAAGAGCTTGACCTGGAAACAATACCCACATTTCCTTTGGGGAACAAATGTGCAGGAACAGTTCCAGCCAAACACTCATCAACCGTCACAATCCCTGGAGCAGATGGCCCAACCAATTGAACCTTGTATTTAATTGCCAATTGTTTCATTTTCAAAACATCTTGATATGGCACATGATTGACCGGACAAATAATAACAGGCAAATGTGCTTTTGCAGCCTCTTCAAAATCCAACAACACACGTTGTGGACTTGAAAAAATCACACTTATTTGAGGTTTTGTTTTACGAACAGCATCTTTAACCGTTTGAAAAACAGGAATATTTTGAAATGTTGTTACCGACTTGTCTTTACTTACGCCAGCCACAATATTTGTCCCATATAAAAGAGCTTTTTCAACATGCATTGCTGCTGATGAAGAAGTAATTCCTTGATACAACACCGGCGTATTTTTGTTCGGAAATTTAAACATTACAATAACTCCTCCACTTGACGAATAACCATATCTGCTGCTTCATCTAAATCTTTCATTACAACAAGCGGCAAGTGTGAATCAAACAACAAACGAGAACCTACCTGCGCATTTGTCCCATCCATTCTAACAATTAAAGGCATCCCCACAGAAATCTCTTGCGAAGCAGATATCAAGCCATCAGCAATTACATCACACCTGGTAATACCACCAAAAATATTCACAAAAACACCTTCAACATTTGGTTCACTTAAAGCCAATTTCAAAGCTTGAAAAACAGATTCCTTTGTTGGTTCTGTACCGACATCTAACAAACAAGCTGGATTACCACCTTTTTTGACAAGCAAATCTATTGTAGCTGCACCAAGTCCCGAGCCATTAACCAAACAAGCAATATTTCCATTAAAAGGAACATATCTAAAATTATAAACTCGTGCTTTTTCTTGTCGCTCTAAACCTAAAGGAATTTCTCGCATTTTTGCAATTTCAGGGAACCGAAACATCGCTTCATCATCAAAAATAATCCGACTATCTAAAACAACCCACTTGCCTTTTTTTGTTAAAACCAACGGATTAAACTCAATAGCCAACACATTATATTTCACAAAAAATGCGTACATTTGCTTTAATATCGGAAGTATCAATGCTTCTTGCACATTTTTAAAATGAAACATTTTCAAAATACGACACCAAAACAAAACACTTGGTTTTCCGACAGGCAACTCACACTCTGACGTTTTTTTCTTTGACTTAATGCACACAAGCATTTTTTGAGTTTGTGTATCTACACGCATGGAAAGAGAAACTTTTTCTTCAATTTGACATAACTCTTCAACATAAATGCGCTGTACAGGATAATGCATTCCCCTTGCAGTCAACACCTTACTTTTAAATAATTTTTGTGCCAAAGTTTCAACTTCATCAACACAATAAGCATCTAAAGAACCCTTAATCGCAGGAATATATTCTTCAATTTTTTCACCAAGTGGCAACTGAACATGCAAACGCCAACTTTTACAAGGCATTTTTTTTGCAATGTCAACAGCCTCCTCAACCGTATATGCAACAGCACCTTTTAACACCGGAATTTTATTTTCACGTAGCAAGCGTTTGTTTTGATATTCGCAAAGTTCCATGACCCATCCTTATTTTTTTATCTTTTTGTTCCTTCATTTTCTCACAAAGACTTTTTAAAGTCCAGATATTTTTTTATTGACAAACAGAAGTTTTTTATATATTATAAAAGTAGTTTCATTGGCATTTATTTATCACGCCAATTTTATATTATCTTAAATTTTTATTTCCCATTTTTTTATATAAGGTTCGCATGCAACTCAATGATTTAAAGAAAAAAACGCCTGCCGAGTTATTAGTTTACGCAGAAGAATTAGAAGTTGATAACGCTACATCTCTTAGAACACAAGATTTAATGTACGCTATTTTAAAAAAATTATCTGAATCAGAGGCAACTCTTTTTGGTGAAGGTGTTTTAGAAGTTATGCAAGACGGATTTGGATTTTTGCGTTCAGCTGAAGCAAACTATCTTGCCGGTCCTGATGACATCTATGTTGCTCCTTGCCACATTAAAAAATGGGGTTTGAGAACGGGTGACACAATCAAAGGTGAAATCACCGCTCCTAAAAATGGAGAAAAATACTTTTCGCTCACAAAAATCAACACAGTAAACTATGAAGATCCTGAAGATTTACGTTATCGTGTTAATTTTGATGATTTAACACCTTTATATCCAAATCAACCCATTGTGATGGAATATGAAGACACAAAACCTGAAAAGAACAAAGATTTAACACCTAGAATTATTGATCTTGTCTGTCCTCAAGGAAAAGGTCAACGTTGTTTAATTGTTGCCCCTCCTCGCACGGGTAAAACGGTTATGCTCAAAAACATTGCCCATTCAATTGAAAAAAATCACCCAGAAGCCCATCTTATCGTCTTGTTAATTGATGAAAGACCTGAAGAAGTAACCGATATGATCAGATCCATCAAAGGCGAAGTCATCAGTTCCACATTTGATGAACCAGCCGTTCGCCACGTTCAAGTTGCAGAAATGGTGATTGAAAAAGCAAAACGCCTTGTTGAACATAAAAAAGACGTGATTATCTTGTTGGATTCTATCACACGTTTATCAAGAGCATATAACACTGTTATCCCAAGTTCAGGTAAAGTGTTAACCGGTGGTGTGGATGCAAACGCACTTCAAAAACCAAAACGATTCTTCGGTGCCGCCAGAAATGTTGAAGAAGGTGGCTCACTAACTATCTTCGGAACAGCATTGATCGAAACAGGCTCCAGAATGGACGAAGTTATTTTTGAAGAATTTAAAGGAACTGGTAACTCTGAAATTATCCTTGATAGAAAAGTTTCTGACAAACGCATTTTCCCAGCTATTGACATCATCAAATCTGGCACAAGAAATGAAGACTTGTTGGTTGATAAAAATAAACTTCCAAAAGTTTGGATTTTGCGTCGCATTTTAATGCCAATGGGCGTGACAGACTCTATGGAGTTCTTGATGGAAAAACTGCGTCAAACCAAAAACAATGCAGAGTTTTTCGAAAGTATGAATCAATAAAACTTGATTTTTATAGCAAAATACCGTATAAAAACAAGCATGCACTTGTAGCTCAGCTGGATAGAGTATTGCCCTCCGAAGGCAAGGGTCGTGAGTTCGAATCTCGCCAAGTGCGCCAAAAAAGCCCCACCTAATGGTGGGCTTTTTTGTACTTGAGTGGGAGAAGAACTCACGAAGTGGTTCGGTGAGCATTGCGAACGACACCGAAGGTGGTCCATTAGGACGAGGAATTTTAATTCCGAGCTATCTCGCCAAGTGCGCCAAAAAATCCACCTAACAAGGTGGTTTTTTTTGTGTGCAGCGAGGTAAGAACTCACGAAGTGATGTTCGGTGAGCATTGCGAACGACACCGAAGGTGGTCCGTTAGGACGAGGAATTTTAATTCCGAGCTATCTCGCCAAGTGCGCCAAAGTAAGAATTTTAAAACTTCTTAAAAAAAATATCCTTCCAGAACGACGTAGTATTGAACTTTTCATACACAAAAAAAGATAAAATATCACTATTTGTGATATTTTTTTATAAAATCACAAAAAAACACTTGCATTTTATCTCAAAATGGAATATAAGTACGATTACCAATTCTAAATTGGGCTGTCGCCAAGTGGTAAGGCAACGGTTTTTGATACCGTCATTCGTTGGTTCGAATCCAGCCAGCCCAGCCAATGAAAGAACCTCCCTTGTGGAGGTTTTTTTGTTGGCTAAGTTGAGAGGATTTGAGTAAACGAATGAAAATGAGTTGGTTCGGTGAGCCAAAGGCGAACGATGGCTTTAGCCGGTCCCAAATTTATGAGGGATAAATTGCCTGCAATTTACAATCCAGCCAGCCCAGCCAAAACAGATAAGTCGCTATTTTTAGCGACCAATTCCAACATCAATTCATTCTGCGTTGCCACTTGAATTCATTGTGTTTCATTGCTTTACGCATAAAAACTTGCCACTGGCAACTTTTTATTTGCGCAGTCTTTATTTTACAAGCACTTATACTGGTCCGTGTACAGCGTTTTTCAAAAAGCTCTTTTTTCAGCCCTACACGGACTCAAAATTCAAAAAAGCCTTTGTTTTCAATGCTTCTGTCTCGGGATGTTAATTTTTTATCCCAGAAAATATTTGTTTGAAAATTGACAAATCTAGTCTTTTTTCTTTTTAGCAGAAGAAGGTTTTTCACCAGATTCTTTTTGTTTGGTTAAAGTAGCAACAATAAAACCACAACATAAGAATAACACTGCCATTAAAGTATACTGTCCCGCATATATCTGATGCATAACACTTTGTGCTCCAAGACCTATAAAACACGATTTTATTAAGCAATAAAGCGTTCCTATAATACAAAAAACGATTTTCATATTCATCTCCTTCGTAAAGAATTTTTTGAAAAACACAAAAAAATAACATATTACAAAGTATATGTCAAATCTTAAGTTTAGTCCGTGTATTACCAGACTTCTCCAGCCAATGAAAGAACCTCCCTTGTGGAGGTTTTTTTGTTGGCTAAGTTGAGAGGATTTGAGTCAACGAATGACAAGAGTTGGTTCGTTCATGAAGCGATAGCGAAATAGACGTCCGAAGGACGGTCCGAATGGAATGAGGATGAGGGATTTATCCTGAGCAATCCAGCTGGATTTAAGGTAAATTGTTATAGAGACTTTTTCTTCGGTTGAATCCTAATAAAACTAAGAGATATATCAATCTCTCTTCTCTGAAAAAGTTTACTTGATTTTGTTAATCTATCATGCAAACTATTTCGTTATTATTAAAATCATCAAAAAAACTTTTCTTTGTTTTATTTCCAGATTTAATGCTTTCTGCTACATATAATAAATTTTCAATATTTATTGCTCCTCCTTGAATTCTATTATGAGTGTTAGATATATATTCAAGTTGTTCTATGAATCTTCCTTTTAGATATGATGTAATAAATAAAAATGTATATGTAGAAATAGTATCACTAAATTCTTTCCACCATTCATTATTTGGAATGCCAGGTATTCTTTGCTGATTTTCATTCACATATCTTGCCATCTCATCTCTACAATGTTGATCTATATTAAAACCATTTTTATATGATTTATTATCTATTATTGTTCCTTGTGTTCCATGGCTAATTATGATATCAGGTCTATTTGTATCTCCCAATCTTTTCCCATTGAAGCCTAATTCGTTTACAAATAAATCAGCTGTTTGTATTTCAAATTCTCTTGCATCTATATTTTTTTTAGATTTTGGAACATCACTATATGCCAAATCAACCAATACTAAATATTTATGATCTAATGTGTTTAAACGGTTTCTAATCCTTTCTTTGAGTTCAATTACCGTATCCTTTTTGCATAAGGATTTATCTGGAATTTCAAGGCCTTTTAATTTATCTAATAATTTATATTTATCTTCAATCATAACTATATTGATCCCTATTGACACCAACCCATTAATATGATCTTTAATTGTTATCTCGGAAATATTGATATTATATGACTTTAATAACTCTTTCAATTGTGTTAGAGTTCTTTCTGATTTTGAAAGAATCTTTAATATATATGCTCTTTCATATCGTAAACAATTTGATCCTATAGCTTTATTAGATGCAAGCATTTCAAATAATACAATTTTTTTTATTTTTGGATTACGTGAATTACCTCGTGCTTTAATTAGAGCTTTTTCTCCATTACGAGTTATTGAAAATGTTTGCAATAGAGCTTTATATTGTTTTCCTTTGTATGTATCTACAACTTCTTTATTTTTCTTTTTTACCCAGTTCATTTGATTGAGCCAACTTGCTATTCCTCGGGCATATTTATCGGAATCACCTTCCATATTATTTTTTACTTTTTTTTGTTCTGTTTTTGTTTTGGCCTCACAATAATCACATAAATAGGCTGATTGTGTGATTGATGTAAATCCTAATTCCCCTTTTATCCCTAGTTGACTACCAAGCTCAAATTTTGTTTGTTCGTCTTTAGTTTTTAGTAAGTTTAATATCCTTGTTACAGGAGGATATGATAACAATGCAACTGATAATATTTCTTTCTCCTCTACAGAGTTATCTTCAGATTTTATAAGTTTGATACCCAATTCAGATATCTTACAAGTGTCTTTGTCTTTGTTATAGTTAAGTAATCCACAAGATACTGCCCATCTCAAATAGCCATCTGCCGACCAATCATCTACATAAGGTTTTTTTATTTTTATACTACCTCCCATATTATCTGTATATGTTTTATCTTGTTGTCCATCTAGAACCGCTTGTATTAGTCCTGAACATATGGTATTTTTTCTTCCTGTTTTTCCAGCACCTTTTCCCTTAAGAATATTATATGTTATCTCTATATTCTCGTGGCTTGTTTCACGAAGAAAAAGACTGTAATTTTCGTTTGTAATTAGATTATATTGTAGTAATAGAGGTAATCTTTCTTTTTTTAACCAAATATTAGCAAAAGAATTGTTCACAAATATTCCAACGACTCTTTTTAACTTTTTTAAATCTCCTGGATTTTGCACCCAGCCAAAAGTTCTTTTTACCATATTTATTCTCCGTTAGTAATTTGTAATTAAAATTTCTTCTGTTTTGTTTTTTTTGTTATTCGTATGATAGTTACAATTGTTATAATTGAAATCTATATGATGCATATTATAGTTATTATGATTTTTCCAATCTAATAAAAGTGTATTTATTTTTCCCTTATGACTTAGAACATTGGAAAGTGCAAATTTTATTTTTCTTACATTTAATGCATCTAGTAAATTATATAGTGCGATTTCATCATCAGCATTCCAACCTCTAAATCCTCTCTTTCCATCGTTATAACTTCCACAAGTAAGGAGATACGGGGGGTCAGCATATACAAAATCTTTTTCTTCAAGATTAGAATAATCAAAATCAAGAAAATCAACAGAGGTAAATTCCATGTTTTTTAGTTTTTCTATCATCTTCACTAAATTATTTTTCATCACCTCATTAAACGAACTTCTTGATCGGCCAAAAGTATTATTATACTGATGGGAAGAATTAAACCGAAATTGATAATTGAAACTATAACACATTAATACATATAAATCTAAGGGATTTTTATTATTACTTTCATTATACTCTTTTCTAAATTCAATGTATGCCTGTT